>CAZPFK010000014.1:0-49666 GCA_964585855.1 uncultured Vicinamibacteraceae bacterium | reverse complement strand
ACGCCGCGGCCGATGATGTGGCCGGGCTGGGTGTACATGCCGCTGGGGGTGGTGATGCCGTTGCATGCGTGGTGGAGGTTGCGCAGTGTGAGAGATGCGATGACTGTGGCGGTCAGCACCTGAGGATTACGAAGTTGAATGCTGCATGGGGCTGATCGACGGTTCAGGCCGCGCCGCGGGAGGCGTTGTTGCGGGCGTCGTTGAGACTCGTCGGCCGCGGGCTACCGGCAGGTCGGAGCATCTCCGACAACCACGAACAGGCGATCAGAAACGTGATCATCATCCATCCGAGGCCGATGATGCTGCCGACGATGGCGAGCATTCGTGCGCCCAGGGAATCGGGTAACTGGTGGCTCCAGGAGATCAAGCCGAGACTCAACGCCGCAACGGCGACGATCAGTGCGAAGGAGAGCAGTTTTTTCATCAGAGTCGGCTGGGTGAACAGCCGGAACCAAGGCTGACTGCGCTACCGCGATGCTCCCCGCGGGCGTCGGCCGGCGGGTCAGGTGGCGTCTGAGTTCAGGCACACAACTATAGGATGCGGCAGAGCCCGGAAAAGGGCCTGATCCGGCGTGTCTTGGGGTAAAACCGGGGCCTGTGGGGTCAATCCAGCAGGGTGTTGAGGCTGCGGCCCATGCGGCGGCGGCTGGAGAGAATCTTTCGGCCGGCGCGGGTCTTCATGCGGGCTCGGAAGCCGAACTGGCGGCGTCGCTTGATGCGGCTGGCACGGCGGGGATAGTGCATGACGGCGGTCCTTGCTGGCAGGTCTGATTGAGCCGGATCGTGTCCGTATGGAGGCGAAGGGTAGGGCTCGGTCGGGCCATATTCAACCCCTCGAGGGCGACTCGAAGCATTGACGTAACCCCGCCCTCCCGTTACTCTTGGATTGCGGCAGGCTTTTTCACCGGGGGCACAGGCGGCGGCTGCCTGTGATTCCGGTGACGGGGCCGGTCGCTGCATTGACCGATCGCCTGCATTGGTCGGGCATCTGCTGTCGGCCGGGAGAACGGCGGCGGTGTCCGTGTGTTCTGGTCCCGTTCCTTCGCCGTGGACAAAGAAGATGGATTCCGAACTGCGTGCTCGTGCGGAAGCGGTCATCGGTTATCGCTTTCGCGACCCCTCCCACCTTGAGCGAGCCCTGACCCACGCCTCACTTGCGTCCTCCCGGCTGGCCAGCAATGAGCGGATGGAGTTTCTCGGCGACGCCATCCTCGGCATGGTCGTCTGCGAGTATCTCTACACCACCTTCGATCGCTTCCTTGAGGGAGATCTGACGAAGGTCAAGTCGGCGGTTGTCTCCCGGCGGATGTGCGCCAGGGTCGCCCGGGATCTTGAACTCGACCGGGCATTGCAGATCGGCAAGGGGATGATGGAGCTGCCGAGACTGCCGTCATCGCTGGCAGCGGCCGCCTTCGAGTCGATCATCGCCGCCATCTACTGCGACGGCGGGTACGAGCCGGTCCGTGACTTTATCCTCAGAACGCTTCAGGATGAGATTCACACCGCCGTGCAGCACGGGCATCACTTCAATTTCAAGTCGGTTCTTCAGCAGCACGTGCAGACAGGGATGAACGGCGACTCGGTTGTCTATCGCGTTGTCGAAGAGGATGGGCCTGACCATGCGAAGCGCTTCTGTGTGAGGGCCGTGATCGGTTCTCGTGAGTTTGAGTGCGCCTGGGCGGCGAGCAAGAAACTCGCCGAGCAGGAGGCGGCGCTGAACGCCCTGGTGGCGCTGGGGCTGGCGGAGGTCAGTGAGGGGTCAGAGCGGACCATCCGTCTGCTCAATTCGGCCAACAACGGCACGATCGTTCTCGAAGACCACGCTCCTGACGAGCAACAGGATGACGATTGAGTCGGCTCGCTCTGCTTTGGCGAGGCAGGTGTACGTTTGTTGCGATTCCACCGGGGCGGTTTCGCATCTACGATCCACCGTGTCCCGAATCCGTCACACAATGACGTTCCGGTCTTTCGCCAGACAGGCGCGGTGGATGTGCGTGCTGGCGACGGCTCTGACGCTTGCCGGTGTAGCGGCAAGAACCGACGCCGCGCAGTTCTGGTCGCCATCGGTGACCGCGGGAGAGGACCCGGTCCGCGAACTCCGCGCCAGGATCGAGGCCCTCAGGGCCGATGAGACAATCGACCCGAGCATTCGCGAACAGATGCTCGCCATTCTCGCGGAAGCGGAAGTCTCGCTGAAAGAAGCGGAGGCCTCCGCAGCCCGTGAGGCCGATCAGCGACGCCAGGCGCAGGAAGCCCCGACCGTTCTGGCTGCGATCCGACAGGAGCTGGCGGAGCCCTCGGTCGAGCCGCAGATCGAAGTTCCCCCCGGGGCCACCGTCTCGCAGATTGAGCAGATTGTGGCGCAGGTCTCCGCCGATCTGACCGCCGCCCAGCAGCAGGCGGAGTCGATGGCCGCTGAGCCGGATCGCCGTTCGGCACGGCAGGCCGAGATTGCCGCCGAGCTGGCCTCTCTGAAGCAGAGGGTGTCGGAACTGGAGACGGAGCGGGCAACGATGGGCTCTGAAGAGGGTGCGGAGCCGCTGGACCGCGCCCGGCGCCTTCGACTTGAGTCGCAGCTTCGGGCCGCGGCAGCAGAGATCGCTGCGCTCGAAGCCGAATCCGCCAGTTATGAAGCCCGTCGGGAGCTTCCGCCCGTTCGCCGCGACCTTGCCCGCAAGAAGGCCTCAGAACTTGACGGGCTTCTCAAGGCCTGGCAGGCGGAGCTGGCCCGGGCCCGCGAGGCCGAGGCGCGAAGGGTGCGGGAGGAGACGGAGCGGCTTCAGCGGGAGGCGGCCCGTCAGCACCCGATTCTGGCCGAATTCGCTGAGGCCACTTCTGAACTTGTCGAACGCAATCAGCGGGTCTCCGTTACCGAGACCGGCGGCCGCCCCTCGCGAATTCAGGAAGTCCGCAACGACATTGAGTCGCGACAGGCGACGCTTGCACAGGTTCGGGAGCAGTATCGCAGGGTCTCCCGGCAGATCGAGCTGATCGGTCTCAACCGATCGACTGGCCTGTTGCTTCGCCGGCACTACGAGGAACTGCCCGATGAGGGCTCTCTGCGTCGAGCCGCGGAGCGAAGCCATCAGTCGGCTGCGGAGGCGTCGTACGAGCGTTCGCTGCTGCAGGAGGAGCGGGACGACGCCTGGGATGTGGAGCAGGCGGCGGGCGAGCTTCTTGCGCAGATTGATCAGGCGGCGATTGATTCCTCGGGCGGCATGATGGAGTGGGTGGCGCGTGAACTGGCGGAGTCACGCCGATCGGCGCTTGATTCCCTCATCGAGTCGTATGACCGCTATACGGAGGCGCTGCTGCAGCAGGAATCGGTCAGTCTCGAACTGGCGACGGCGTCGAAGTCGTTCCGGGAGTACATCGAGGTTCGCATCCTCTGGTCGAGAAGCGTGACCTCGGGTCGCCTGCTTTCGATGGATCAGCATCGCGACGCGCTGCAGTGGCTCCTCGATGTGAGCGCGTGGCGAAGCGGCCTGGAGAACCTCTTCAACGAGGCCCTCTCCCGCTGGGCGCGCCCCCTTGCCGCCCTGGCGGCGCTGGTCCTGACCATCGTCCTTCATCGACGCAGTCTCTCCCGTCTTGAAGATCTGGCCACGCTGGTGCGCCGGTACAAGACCGATCGATTTCGGCACACGCTCGAAGCAGTCATCCTTACTGTCGTGGCAGCCCTTCCGCTTCCGTTGGCGCTGTGGCTGGCGGGCTGGCTGCTCAGCCGGCCTGCCGATCAGCCCGAGGTGGTCATCGCTTCAGCCGCGGGCCTGACAGCCGTCTCATACTCGCTGTTGCCGTTGTTCCTGCTGCAGCAGGTTTTGCGACGATACGGGCTCGCGGCCTCCCACTTCAAGTGGAACGAGGAGGCGGCGGGCCTGGTCCGGCGGCATCTGCGCTGGTTCCTTCCGGTCTTCGGGGTCTGCCTTCTGGCGGCGCTGACCCTGGAGGGACAGAGTGATGATATACGGAAGGATTCCTTCGGCCGGGCAATGTTCATCGTGGCGATGGCGACGCTGGCGCTCTTCAACGCGCGGGTGCTCGCTCCGCGCGGTGCGCTGATGTCCTCCTATGTTGCCGACCATCCCGAGGGGTGGATCAGCCGGCTGCAGCGGGTCTGGTTTGTGTTGGCAGTGGGGTTGCCGCTGGGCCTGCTGACGGCGGCGGCTGCGGGCTACTACTACACGGCGATGCAGCTGGAGCGGAGACTGGAGGTCACGCTCGCGGTCATACTGGGAATCGTTGTCATCAACGCCGTCGCGGAGCGCTGGCTGCTGGTGGCGCGGCGACGATTGATCGTCGAGGAGGCCCGGCGCAAACGCGACCAGCAGGCGGAGGATGCTGCTTCGGCAAAACCCGTTGACGGCGGCGAGGCCCCGGCCTTCGAAGAAGACCAGGTGGACATCCCGGCCATCGACGCTCAGACGAGACAGTTGTTTCAGACCGTCTTCACCATCATCGCCGTCGTCGGTCTGTATCTGGTCTGGGCCAATGTGCTTCCCGCCCTGCGCATGCTGGATCGCGTCCAGATCTGGCCAAGTCTTGAGGTCAAGGAGATCGTGCCGACCGAAGATCTCCCCGGACTGACGACACCGAGTCGTCCGGCACCGGTGCAGCCGCAGACATCCGGTGCAGGGGCTGGAGGAGCGCCGTCGGACGCCAGGCCGGCCGGGAACGGGTCCGGATCGATTGCTGAGTCGCTGCCGATCTCGGGCGGAGGCGCTTCATCCTCCGGCACGCAGGGTGCCTCCGTTGACGGCGCCGCTGCGGCCGAGCCACCTCCGACGCTGACGCTGGCCGACGTCGCCCTGGCGATCGTGCTGCTGCTGCTGACTGTGGCGGCAACACGGAACCTGCCGGGCATGGCGGAGATCGTGCTACTTCAGCGTCTTCCGCTTGATGCGGGGTCGCGCTTTGCGATCAAGACCGTCATCCGCTACGCCATCATCTTCATCGGGGTGGTCGCGACCTTCGCCGCCATCGGCATCGGATGGAGCAACGTGCAGTGGCTGGCCGCAGCGCTGACCTTCGGACTCGCATTCGGTCTGCAGGAGATCTTTGCAAACTTCGTCTCCGGCCTGATCATTCTGGCAGAGAGGCCGATGCGGGTTGGAGATGTGGTAACCGTCGGCACAACGAGCGGAACGGTGACGAAGATCCGGATGCGCGCCACCACGATTACCGATTTCGAGCGCAAGGAACTGATCATCCCCAACAAGTCCTTCATCACCGATCAACTGGTCAACTGGACCCTCTCCGACCAGATCCTGCGCGTGACCATTCCCGTCGGCATCTCATACAGCGGCGACTACGAGAAGGCGGAGGAAATTCTCCTCGACATCGCTGCGAAGATGGAGCACGTTCTGGCCGACCCGACGCCTCGGGCGCTCTTCCTCGGATTCGGCGACAGCACGCTCAACTTCGAGCTGCGTGTCTTCATTCCGAACCTCGACCATTGGCTCCAGGTGCGCCACAACGTGCACAAGGAGATTTTCCGTCGGTTCAAGGAGGCAGGGATCGAGATTGCATTCCCGCAGCGCGACCTGCACATTCGCAGCGCCCCGGGTCTGGAGGATGCCTTGCGCGAAGCAGCGCGAGAGCGTCGCGGCAAGGGGGCCGACGAGTCGTAGGAGTGAGCCGTCGCCGATCAGCCGGCGTTGCGTTCCGCGTGCAGTCTGAGGCAGGCGGCCGCCGCCTGGATGCGGATCACCGACTCGTTGCGCCTGGTGAAGATGTCGGCAACCGCCACGGCGGCCTCATCGGTTCCGATTTCGCCCAGCACGTGTACGGCCTGGGCGCGAATGGAGTCGATCGTCGCCGGCGGCAGTGAGTCATACGTGGAGGCGAAGTACTCCATCGGCTCGGCGACGGCGACGGGTTCGCCCATCTGCGCCAGCGCCCCCATGGCCGCCAGCCGCATCTCTGCCGAACGGGTGTACTGGTTGCGGCTGTTGACGATGTTGAGCAGGTCCGGGGCGTACCGCCGGGCCTTGACACGGCCGAGAATCTGGATCGCCAGCACGGCCACTTCGCCGTCGGCCGGTGACGTGGCGAAGAGATGGGGGCGGACGCGTGTGACCGCCGACTCCTCACCGAGCATGATCATCGCCTCGGCGATCTGGAGTTGACAGATGCGCTGCTCCTGGAGGGAGGCCAGCGGCGACGACCAGCCCAGGGCCTCGCGCAGCATCGGGATCGCGCCGGGATCGCCGAGGTGCCCGAGCACAAGTGCGACATTGGCACGGGTCGTCAGATCGCCCTCGGCCAGCAGTGTTGCCAGCGGATTCAGATCAACGTCGTGCCCGTTCTTTGCGAGAGCGAAAATGGCGGCGGCACGGACAGAGTCATCCGGATCGCGCAGCAGAGGATGGACCAGCGCGACGGCATCGGCGAACTGATTCATGCCGATGGACATGGCGGCGACAAACCGCACGCCGGCGTTGGCGTCCAGCAGGCCGTGCCGGGCGGCGGCGGCTCCCTCTTCAGGCACGGCTGAAAGCCCCTCGATGGCGTTGGCCCGATACCCGGCGTAGTCGCTGTCAAGGAAATCTTTCAGCGCCAGGAGTGCATCTTCGTACACGGTCGAGAGCGGGTCGCCGGCTTCGACAACGGCCGGCTGGGAATCAGTCATGGGGGCCGAGGTCTCAGTCGGCTGCGGGGCGCATCCTCCGGGAAGGGCGGCGGCGAGCAGGGTGACGGGTACGAGCAGGCGGTGATCGATCATGGAGCGGACTCCTGCGAGAGTGCCAGGGGCAGGGCGAGCAGAGAGAGTGTGACCAGAAGACACGCCCAGCCGAAGGCATCTCCGATCTGGGCATACAGCGTGATACGAGAATCCAGCGGAATCGAAGCCAGCATGATGCCCTCGGTCCGCTGCGGCGAGGCGACGGCCGGCAGATTCGGGCCCAGTTGCAGAATCCGGCCCGATGAGTCGATCGCGACGCTGACACCGGTGTTGGCGCATCGCACCATCGGGGTGCGGTTCTCAATGGTCCGGAACTGCGCTGCACGGAGGTGGTGGAACCGCCCGCCGTCGTCATCATTGAACCAGCCGTCGTTGGTCATGTTCACAATCAGGTCGGCCGCCCGGATGCCGCTTTCCCACACGAGACGCCTCACCGCCTCGGGCAGCGTCGCTTCGTAGCAGATCGGCGTGACGATGCGCACCGTCGTTGTACTCTGACTCTCCGTCGCATCGTTCAGGTCCACTCTGAAGCGGGTCCGAAGCGCGCCGGCCGAGAGACCGAAGCTCATGCCCCTGGCCGCCACGTTCATCAGGAGGTCTTCGAGCGCTGGAACGGCGCTGACGTAGGGAAGCATTTCCCCGAAGGGGGTCAGCAGGATTTTGTCGTAGCGATCGAGGGCTCGTCGACCGTCGGGGAGGTAGAGGAACGTTGAGTTGAAGGTGTCCTCCTCCTCGATTGTGACCGCGCTCTCGGTCTCGCCCGGCCCCGGCGGATCCGCTGAAAGGCTCAGCCCGTGCCGTGCCGCCGCTCCGACGAGCAGGGGAATCCGCACCTGGGCCGCCAGTGCGGAGAGTTCATCGTGATACCTTGTACCCGGGTTCAGCCGCAGGCTGGATACTCGCTCGAAGCGCTCGATCTCGTCAATCACTTCCGCGTTGAGGCCAAGGCCGGGAACCATCGCCTCGGGCCAGATGATCAGGTCGGGCCGGGTGACGCGCGGAGCATCGACGGCCCGAGTCAGTTCAACAAAGTGCGCAAAATCGCGCAACTGCTCCTCGAGCGTCCAGGTGAGTTTGTTGTCCTGGGGGACGTTCGTCTGCACGGCTGCAACCGTGATCACCGGCGCCGAGTCCACAGTCGGCGCTTCACGCAGACGGTTCCAGCCGTAGAGGGGCGTGACGACGAAGATTGCAACCGTCGAGGCAAGACTGACTCGGATCGGCATCGCCAGCCGCTCCTGACGGATCAGCGGCATCGTCAGGAAGTCCGCGAGCAGCCCCGCCGGCATCGCCGTGCAGAACGAGATGAAGAACTGCCCGAAGAGGTCGGCCGGCTGGCACATGATCGGGGCATGGAGGATCGGCTGGCCGAGCAGGAGCCACGTATAGCCGCCGAAGATGATGCGGCCGCGGATGATCTCAAGGGCAGTCCACAGCAGCGGCCCGAGGATCGCCGTGGGTATGACGAGCGGCATGGGCCGGCGACGGGCCAGTGATTGCGAAGAGAGCATCCCCAGCAGCCAGACAAATGCGGCCGGAAACAGGCCCATGGCGAGGGCCTGGATGATGTACCCGGCAGGGGAGACGCTGGTCATCCACCGCTGCAGCCACAGCCAGCCGAGCACGCTGACGCCCCAGGTGATCAGGAATGCCCGCATCCGAAGCGTGCAGCGCAGAGCCAGCAGGGCCAGGGGGAACAGCGCTGCCCACGCCAGGGGCCAGAGGTCGTAGGGCGGATGTGCAAGGTTGAAGAGGAGAACATGCAGGATCGCAAGGCCGGCACAGGTCAGACGGCGCATGGGCGGTTGGGATGCCAGGTGCGATTCGATAAGATGCGCCGGAGCCGATGTCATTGAGGAGATCGTACCAGCGCGAGGCGGCCAGTGGAGTCCGGCGTGTGCGCGTTACTTGCCGGCGTAGTCGATGATGCGGCTGATTTCTGACCGCAGCTCGCCCCGGGGGACGACGCGATCCACGAAGCCCGTCCGCTTCAGAAACTCCGACCGCTGAAAGCCCTCGGGAAGGTCCTGCCGGATTGTCTGCTGGATGACTCGCGGTCCGGCAAAGCCGATCAGCGCCGACGGCTCTGCCAGAATGACGTCGCCCAGCATGGCAAAAGAGGCCGTTACGCCGCCGGTGGTCGGATCGGAAAGCACGCTGATGAAGAGGCCGCCCTTATCGTGCAGACGGCCCAGAGCGGCGGAGGTTTTCGCCATCTGCATCAGCGAGAGGCCGGATTCCTGCATTCTCGCCCCGCCGGAACAGGAGACGATGACCAGCGGCAGATCGTTGGCTGTGGCAAACTCCACGGCCCGAGTGACGCGCTCGCCGACGACCGACCCCATCGAACCCATCATGAAGGTCAGGTCCAGCGCCGCAAGGACGACGCGCCGGCCCTTGATGTACCCCGTGCCGGAGAGCACCGCCTCGGGCCGATCGGTCTTCGTCTGCTCGGCCGAGATTCGATCGGGATACTTCTTGAGATCGGTGAAGGCCAGCGGATCGAGGGTCACCAGGTGCTCATCCATGGGCTCAAAAGAGCCCGGGTCGCACAACTGCGAGACGCGGATCGAGGCGCTGATGCGGTAGTGGTGCTGGCACTCGGGGCAGACGTGGAGGTTCGCCTCCATCTGTCGGCGGTAGATCATCGCCGAGCAGGCCTCGCAGCGCATCCAGAGGCCTTCGGGGACGGCCTTTTTGGGGCGGCCGTTTTCAACATCGTGCCAGGATCGGTTCTGCGGGCGTATCGGCTGGCCGGCCTCCCGCGCAGCGTCCCCGGACCGTTGAGCGGGGGGGTTCCCGGTGGCCTTGTTCATCGCGGGGAGGTCCTCTTCTGTGGCGCACGTCCGGACAAGGAAGGGTCCTGACGTCCTAATTGTGCCTCGGGAAGTCCGGAATTCAAGAAAACCCTGTGAGTTTCCGGAAGTGGAGGGGGTGAAACGGGGGAAAGTGGGGGGCCAGGTCCCTCGGGGGCGATAATTGAACGGAGTGGGCATTGGATGCTATATTTCGTCGTGACTTTGAGAGTCCTCTTCGCTTCCGTTGACGGACCAGCGGAACGCACAGCCGGCGAGTCCGAAAACCAGTGGCTCTCACGCCAGGGAGGGTTGTAATTTGTTGCTTGACAGGCTGCTCGGGTGGTTCAGCGTCGATATGGGTATCGACCTGGGCACGTGCAACACGCTGGTGTGCGTTCGCGGCGAGGGCATCGTACTCAACGAGCCCTCCGTGGTGGCGGTGCGCAAAGGGACCAACAAGGTCATCGACAACGGCAACGCCGTCGGCTGGATGGCCAAGGACATGCTCGGCAAGACGCCCGGATCGATCACCGCCATTCGACCCCTCAAGGACGGTGTGATCAGCGACTTCGAGATCACCGAGGCGATGCTCAAGTACTTCATCCGCAAGGTCAACGGCAAGGCCCGTTACCTGCTCGGCCCGCGCGTCGTCATCGCCGTGCCCTCCGGCATCACCGCCGTCGAGAAGCAGGCGGTCAAGAACTCCGCCCTTCAGGCCGGCGCCCGGCGCGTCTACCTCGTGGAAGAGCCCATGGCCGCCGGCATCGGCGCCGGGCTGCCGATTGTCGAACCGACGGCGAGCATGATCGTGGACATCGGCGGCGGCACGACCGAGGTTGCCATCATGTCGCTTGCCGACATCGCCGTCTGCGAATCCGTTCGCGTCGCCGGCGACGACATGGATGAAGCGATCATCAACCACATGCGCAAGACCTACAACCTGATGATCGGAGAACAGACCTCGGAGCGGATCAAGATCGAAATCGGCTCAGCGGTCTCTGTCGGCGAGGAGCAGACGATGGAGGTGCGCGGCCGCGACATGATCTCCGGCCTTCCGCGCAAGACGATCGTCAGTTCCGAGGAGATCCGTGAGGCGCTGCAGGAGCCGTTGAGCGTCATCAACGAAACCGTGATGCGCACGCTGGAGAGCGCGGAGCCCGAACTGGCGGCCGACCTCGTCGAGAACGGCATTACGCTGGCAGGCGGCGGCGCGCTGCTGCGAGGCATTGACAAGATCATCTCCAACGCCACCGGCCTGGATGTCCGGATCGCCGACGACCCCCTGACCTGCGTGGCCAAGGGTACGAGCATCTACCTCGAGAACCTCGAGGAGTGGAAGAGCACGATGGAGTCCGATCTCGACGACGGGTAACTCTTGCCCCTCCCGGAGCGCGCATCGCATTTCTCATGGCGGCCCACACGACGAATCGAGCCACCTTCATCCTGCTTGTCGTGATGGGTGCCGCTGTTTTCAGCCCAAGCGGACCCGCGGAATGGCTTTCCGGCATCGTTGCCGAGGTCGTCGCGCCGGTGAGCGATCCGATGCTGCGAGCCGCTGAGGCGATGCGCCGGCCCCGATCTCCGATTTACGGCACGCCCGCGTCCGTCGATGACGAGGAGCTCCGCGCCCTGCTGGAGCAGCAGCAGGCCCGCGTGCGCAACCTCGAATCCGAGGTGGTCCGCCTCAACCAGCTGCTTCGTGAGTTCCAGGCCTTCGCACAATCCGATGCCATGGCCCTCTTTCGCCCGATCCGCGCCCGGCGCACCATGACCGCCAGCCGCGCGGGATCACGTTCCTTCCGCGTGCTGGCCGGTTCCCGGCATGGCGTTGATGAGGGCATCGTCGCCGTCGCCGAGGTCTATCAGCTCGTCGGACGCGTGACCTCCGTGGACCTGGTGTCGGCCGTTGTCATGCCGATCATTGAGCAGGGCGCGGGGTCACTGGGCGTCGTCTATCTTGCAACGACCGAGACGCCTCTGGGCAGCGGCATCGAGGGGACGCTCTCGCCTGCCGGGGATGGCACGCTCTCGGGCTACCTCGATGCGACCTCCCCGGTGACTGAGGGTGCGGCCGTCCGCCTCATGGATGAATCCTGGGGCCGGGAGCACAACGGCCTGCTGGTCGGCTACGTGACCGACGTCAGCCGTTACGACCGCCGGCCCGAGCACGTGCAGGTCGTGGTCACGCCCTCGCTGGACCTCTCACGCCTCTCTCACGTCATGCTGCGGATCCCGCGCGACCAGCCGGGAGGGCCCTGACCCCATGCGCTGGCTCGCCTTCGGATTCACGACGTACCTGCTTCTGGGGGCCGAGCTCGGCCTCGTCGAGTTCCTGCGCATCGGCGACGACCTGGCCCCGAGTTTCCTGCTGGTCTTCGCTACCTTCATCGCCCTTTCAGCCCAGCCGGGACCGGCCCTGCTGGCGGCGACCATCATCGGCGCATTGATGGATCTCACCCAGCCGTGGGCGGCGGGGACGGAGATGACGGTCCTGCTCGGCCCCAACGCGCTCGGCTACGCCGCCGGGGCGTGGCTGGTGGTAAACCTGCGCGGGCACGTCTTCCGGTACCACCCTGCCGCAACGGCGGTGCTGACGTTTGTCATGGGTCTTGCCGTCATCATCGTCGGCCACTTTCTGATCGCAACGCGTTTCATTGCCCACTCGCTGCTGAACGTCTACGAGCCGATGCAGTGGTGGACCCCCATCTCGCTCCTGCGAACAGATTTCCTCACACTGCTTTATTCCTGTCTGCTGGCTGTGCCCATGATCTGGATTCTCAACCGCTTCACGCCGGTCTTCGGCTTCAGCCAGGGACATCGCCTCTCACCGTATTGAGCATGGGGCTCAGATTGGGATCGCAAGCCGGTTGCGCTGATCCTGCGAGCCGAGGACGATCCATTCGAGCAATTCGTCGACGGCATGCCGCTGCCCGATCCAGGCCAGCTGCTCCCGCCAGCCCGGTGTCGTCAGGTCAATGAATCGAAAGGCATCGTGCTCCCGATTCAGCGTCGGGGACCACTCCGCCGGCGCCTCCACGACAAATCGCGGAGAGAGGACCACGGCGTCCAGGGCGGCCACGAAGTACGGATGCACCTGCTGGAGTTGCCAGAACCCAAGGAACTGCGAACGTCTCAGTCCGGTTTCTTCCGCGATCTCCCGAACGATGGCGTCAACGGCTGTCTCATCATGCTGGACGTGCCCCATCACCGGTTGCCAGGTCGCCGGGGCCAGGTCGGCCGATCCCGCACGCCTTACCTGCAGCAGTTCAACCGTTTCGCCTCGCCGACGAAAGAGGTAGCCGTCAACGAGATCGCTGCGAAGCCGGGGGCTGATGTCAGGCATGGTGACCGATCAGATGACAGAGAAGCGGGAGCGATCCATCCGGCTGATCTCGATCTCAAGGTTCGGCAGGGCCTTGAGGAGTCTGTCGCGCAGGAAGGGGAGATACCCGCGTTCGCTGTTGGTATGGCCTGTGAGAATCACCGAGCAGCCGCGCAGTTCCGCAGAGAGCGCCTGGTGGTGGGTCATTTCCCCGGTCAGAAAGAGGTCGCACTCTTCCTGGATGACGGTCTCAAGGAAGTCGGCTCCCGATCCGGGAATGACCGCCACCTTGGAGACCACCTTCGACGGGTCGGTCGCCTTCAGAGCCGGGATTCCCAGGTGCTCCTTGACGCGGTGGGCGATCGTCTCGACGCTCACGGGCTGATCCAGGACGATCTTGCGCCCGCTTCCCGTGTTCTCAACGGGGATCGGTCGCAGGGGAATCAGGTCGAAGGCCGGCTCCTCGTAGGGGTGAAAGTGGCGCAGCGTGGCGATCAGCGCCGGGAGTGCTTTGGCGGGGCAGACCATCTCCATGCGCACCTCCTCCACGCGCTGCAGACTTCCGGACTGGCCGACGCTCGGGTTCGTCGCCCCCTCCCGGCCCCAGAACGTGCCCTCACCCAGGATGCCGAATGTGCAGTGCGAGTAGTCCCCGATGCGGCCGCCTCCTGCGCTGGCCAGCGCATCGCGGAGCCGGTCAACATCGGCGGCCGGCACGAAGGTGACGAGTTTGACGTTTCGTGAAACCGGAATCATCTCCGTGGGGACCAGCGGTCGGCGGTAGCCGGAGCCCACGCAGTCAGCCAGCCAGTCGGTCACGCCGCCGGCGATGGCGTCGAGGGCCGTATGGGGCGAGTAGACGGCCATGTCGTGATGGAGGGCCAGCAGGAGCAGGCGGCCCATGGGGTCCTGATCTGTGATGCGCTTGGTGGCCTTGAAGAGGACGGGGTGATAGGAGATGACCGCCTGCGTGCTCTTCTGAATCGCCTCGGCCATGACATCCTCGGTCAGGTCGATGGTGAGCATGACCCGGCGAGCCGGTGCGTCACGCTTCCCGAGCAGCAGCCCGACATTGTCCCACTCCTCGGCGTATTCCAGTGGCGCGATGGCCTGCATCGCGTCCATGATGTCCTGCATCCTGAAGGGCATGTGCGGCCTCACGGCAATGAAGGGTGCGTCGCCGGCGACGCACGGAGGTAGGTTAATCAGATCGAACCGCCCGGAACAGGCCGGCCCCCGGGCTTACTCGCTGAGGGTCCGAAGTGCTGAGGCCGCTCCGTAGGCCAGCCCGAAGAGAAGGGCGATATTCAGAGACAGCAGGAGCGCTGCGCACAACGCCACCCACAGGCGCCGGCCGAACTCCGTCCGTCCCTTCCGATAGGAGATCTGCCGCAGGTCCCGCCACCAGCTGCTGACGTTCAGGCCGAGAAAGGCGAGGATGATCAGCACGCAGGCGTAGAGCACCGGCGGCCCGAAGACCAGCCCGACGAAAAGAAAGATGAGACTGTAGAGCGAGGGGCCGACGGCCCAGTGAATCCGGCCCCCCCAGGAGGTGTAGAGGGGTTCTCGGGCCAGATGCTGCCGTGCGAGTTCGTCGATGGTCCAGTGGTAACCGCATTCAGGGCAGACGGGATTGATCTCGCCCGGGGCGGCGGTGAGGTCGTAGTTACAGCGTGGACAGGCGGGCGCCGGCGCGAAAGTCGCAGGTGGAGGTGCGGCCTCGGTCACGGCAGATACTACCCGTTCACGGAGCCAATTACAGAATGCGAAAGTCGCGCAGGGCGCTCTTGATCTGCGGGGCTGTCGGCGAGGCGTGGTCGATCTGCACCACGTTCCACCCTGCAGCGCGAGCCGCCGCGACGTTGTCGGGCAGGTCGTCGAAGAAGAGGATGTGCCGGCCCGGAAGGTCGACGTCAGACTCGAACTGCCGATAGATGGCCGGATCGGGCTTGGCCAGTCTCATGATGTGGCTGGCGCGATGAATCTGCAGGGCGTGGACGACCGGGAAGCGAAGGGAGCCATCGGCGTTGAGGTCCGGATCGGGGCCGAGCATCTGCCGCCAGTGGGCGTCGTTGGTGTTTGAGAGGCACGCCGTGGGCAGTCCCGCGGAGTGGATCTCGTGGACAAGCGGCTGCACATCGGGGTATTCGCCGATCAGCCAGGCGCGGTGGATGGCCCGGATTTCCTCAGCGGTGTAGCGATTGGCCACGAGTTTGACGACCCCCTCGGCAAAATCGTCCAGCGTTCCCTCTCCGACGGCATATCGCATGCTGAGCGTCCGCCGAGCGGTGCGAAGGTCCGGAGTGTGCGTCTGTTCCCGAACGGGGAGTCCGGCCGCCTCGCAGCCCTCCGGCCAGGAGCGACAGATGCGAACCAGGACGCCGCCGAGGTCGAAGCAGACCAGGCGGATGTCGGCGTCAGCGGGGGCGGGAGGGTTGACGATCGCAGCAGCGTTCTGGGTCACGAGATGCCTTCGGCCGCGTCGCGAGGGCCTCAGCCGGCCTCTCGCCGTGAATTTCGAGTGAGAATCTGCACCGCCTCACAGCCGGGAATCGGTGCGGCGTCCAGGCCGGCCGTCAGGGCGTGCCGGTCATGGTTCCACGAGCCGCCCCGGTGGTCAAGGCGGAAGCCGCTCGGGACGCCTGGCTTTGCGAACTGCTCGCAGAGAATCACCCGGTCTGAGGCCGACTCGACCAGTCCGTGGAGCAGCCGGCGGGAGGATTCGGGAGTCCGGTGGGCGAGAAGGCCGTCGGAGATGAGGATCTCTCCGGGTGGCATCTCAGGAGACTCCCGGCCCTCGGTCTCGACAACCCTCAGTGATGCACCGAAGGCCTGCAACGGTCGCAGGGGCTCGGCGGAGCCATCGGTCAGGATCGTGATGGGATGGGTGCGATTGGCTTCGCAGACCTGCCGGAGGCGAGCCAGACGTTGCTGTTGGAGCAGGCGTTCGGCTTCAGTCAGCCGGGAGGCATGCCGTGACTGCCGCGTGCGCTCAACCCGCCCGAAGGCGTCCCACCAGTCGGCGTATCGGGCGGGATCGAATCGCGGAGGCGGCGGATCGCCTGCAAGCACGCGCATCCACGCACGGACATGCTGACGGGCGGTTTCGGCGGGGTTCCAGTATCGGCGCATCCACGCCGCGCCTTGCGCGCCGATCTCTGCAAGGCGATCGGGGTTCTCCAGCAGCTCCCGGAGCACGGACTCTAGAGATTCCAGCGAGGTATTGATCCACGGGAGTTCAGCGGCGCCAGTGTGTGCGCACAAAAAGTCACACGTGCGATCGTCGAGCAGGGCGAGGGTCGGTCGGCCGAGTGCCAGCGACTCAAGCGATGACAGGTGCACGTTGCCCGTGACGACTTCGTCGAGGTTGAGATCGGCGGCCGCCCGACGGCGGATCGTCTCTTCAAAGGGGCAGTCCCGGAGAACGTCAATCTCCAGTCGATCGGGCATCTCGGCTGCCAATGACTCAAGAATCGCCACCGTCTCGGGCGCTCCCTTCGTGCTCCACCGGTCTGCGTCGGCGCGGAGGTCCGAGGTCGGGGCGAAGGCGAGGCGCAGCGGCCGAATTCTCGGCGGCGCCCACGGCTGCCCGGTGACATCGGGAATGTTCGGCACAGGGATGGCGCTGGGGTAGAACCGTTCCTGTCCTTGTGCGATCACAAGGGCCGGCAGGGGATCGTCCCGGCCGGACATCAGGGCGTGCTCATCGGGCCAGGGCCCGGTTCGGGCCAGGAAGTCCGGCGGGGAGTGAAACTGTCGAACCATCGGCGTGCCGTCTGCGAGGAGGTCCGCCAGCGAGAGGCCCTCAAAGTGCTCAGTCTCCGGGCCGACCTGGTTGTGACAGACGACAAGATCAGCCGCTTCGAGCAGTTCCCGCGCTTCTGCCTGGTCAGCAGGGTCCGACCAGTTCAGGTCGCCGGGATACCGACGTGGGCCGTAAGCGTCGGGTCGGGCGGTGATGAGGCGGCACGTCGTGGTCGTATGGGCCGAGACTGACCGGCAGATCCTCCACGGGGCCCCAGCCAGCGGGGTAATGGCGAGGTGGACGACCAGACGTGGAGGGGATGGCGGTTTCACGGTCTCAGAGCGATCGGGCCGATGTGGATGCTGTATGTATCGACCCGAAGCGGATTTCCGCTCCACGCTTCCGACCGTGCTGGCCTCCTCGGTCGTTCGATCCGCCCACCCCGGCGAAAGCCACGGCGGAGCATGGCTGGTCGACCTGGCTGCGGGACGGGCCGAACTCGTCCTCGATTACGACACGCAGGACATCCGCTGGAACGGCCGCGGCGCTGAACGGGGCTTACGCGGAATCGCCGTCGTTGAGGACCGGGTCTACCTCGCCGCCAGCGACACGCTTCACGTGTACGACCGGCGTTTGCGGCTGCTGGACTCATTCCGCAACCGGTATCTCAACTTTGCACACGAGATCGATGCCTTTGCCGACGGCCGCGTCGTTATCGCGTCAACCGGCTTCGACTCTGTGCTGGAGTTCGACCCGCAGCAGGGACGGTTCTCACGCGGCTGGTGCGTCCGGGATCGGGTGTGTGCAGAATTTGATCCCGAGGGTCCGGGCGGGCCGCAGGCCGGTGACTCGCTACACATCAACAACGTCGTGGTTCACCAGGGCGATCTCTACGTCTCCGGATCACGACTGGAGCGTCTCTATCGCATCGACGGCCGGACGCTGACTGAGTGGGCAGACATTCCAACCGGCACGCACAATCCCCAGCCCGTGACTTCCCCGGGTGGCTGGGCGGGCCTGGTCTACAACGACACGGCTGCCAACCGGCTGGTGGCGATTCGACGGGAAGGGAATCGGGCGGTGGAGCGTCAGGAGTGGGGGGTGCCGACCTACCCGGTATCCTCGCTGCGCTATGTCGGGCTGGGCGCAGACATTGCACGGCAGGGTTTTGCGCGCGGACTGTGTACGGTGTACGATCCGCGCACGGGTGATCCGCTCCTGATTGCCGGCTCATCACCGGCGACGATCAGCGTTTACCGTCCGGGAGAGCCAGAGGCGCTGGCGTCGGTGCAATTGACCGATGACATTCGAAACGCCGTGCACGGGCTGGAGCCGTGGTTCACTCCGGCGCATTGATCCAGCCGTAGGGCGTGGTGTAGCGCTGGAAGTTGTACTCGCGTTTGCGGGCGTAGAAGACGAGGTCGATGGCGTTGAAGTCGGCCACCTCGATGCGGTCGGGCCGGCCCCCTTCAGCGAAGACGTAGCCCTCGACAGAGCCGTCGAGGAATCCGAGGTTGCCCTTGCCGGCGTGGCGATCGGTGACCTGGTCGTTGTTGGCCCAGGCACCGTCGGGAACCTGTGAGGCGCGGTTGTAGAAGGTTTCATCTTCTTCAACCAGGATCGGCAGGCGGATCTGCTCCAGCGGAGAGTTGAGGCCGAGGATCGGCTCGGTGCGGATGAAGGCCAGCCAGGGGAGTTCAACCCTGGCTCCTCCCATGGCGTGCGGCATGGTGTAGCTGAAGACGCCGTTGGCGCGGAGTTTCTCGCTGGGGCAGGCGAGGACCTTGATGCCGGTCTCGATGTACTTCCAGATCAGCCCGTTGTAGGGCATGTCGCGATCCTGCTCATCGAGGTCGTTGTTGTACCCGATCCAGTCCAGGCCGGAGGGGTGGGTCGCGGTTCCGGGCAGAATGCCGCCGCTGGAGTCGGAGGCGTAGAACAATTGTGCGCGGGTCAGTTCACGGAGGTTGTTCACACAGGAGATGTTCTGCGCACTTTCTCGCGCCCGGGAGAGGGCGGGCAGCAGCAACCCGATCAGCAGGGCGATGATGGAGATCACCACCAGCAGTTCAATGAGGGTAAAACCACGTCGAGGGGGCAGACTCATTGTCGGTTCCTTGTTGTGTCAGAATCGCGAAACTACCAGTCCCTGTGCTTCCGAGTTTTCCTGTTCACACGGATGTACGGCTCCTCGGTGGAGCGCAGGCCACGGTCCCAGCCCAGGCCATCGGTACCGAGGTGACTGCCCGATGACCGGGGAATCATGATGCGGTTGGGCTGACCGTTGTAATAACGGCTGTCCCGATGGCTGCGCGAGGTCGCGCCCCAGTGGTCCGAGCGGGTCGAGACACGCTGGGGCTCGTTGCCGACCCAGCGGCGATTCTGATAGACCGCCCGATCCGGATCGAAATTGTCAGGATGCAGCCGGATCTCCCTGCGGGGCTGATCATTGCGATGACCGTAGGAATAGCGGCTGTCACGGGAGCAGTCGTCCCAGCCGGAGGAACCCCAGCCCCATGTCGGTGTGGAATACCTCTGATACGTCGTTACCGGCGGGCAATACGACTTGTAGCCGTATCCCGAGCCATACCCATACCACGGAGACGAGTGAGAGTATGAGGAGTAGCCCCATCCGGAACCGAGGTCGATGCGGACGGTCACGCCCGAGGGCGTGTAGCAGGAGCCGTAGCTGCTCCAGGGCGAGTATCCGCCGTAGCCGTAAGAGGTGTAGCCGGTGCTCTTGTAGTAGACGCGGGACTGGTAGCGCGAGTCACACCGATACTGCGCAAGCGCACTGGACGCTGAGACAAGAAGCGTCACGGCGAGCACGAGCGTCGAGAGCCCCCGGCCTGCATGAAATCGAAAGAAGGTGGTACGATCAGTCATCTCTGGTTCTCCCCGCACCCCGGGATGGTCCCTGCGTGCGAAATCGTCGTATGCTTGTCCTTAACAGTATGACCGGATTCCTACCGGTTCGCAACCCCTCTCCCGGCCTGATTTTCGAGATTTGATGGATCTGTATCCCATGAAATTTCGCCCGATCCTTATGGAGCGGGTCTGGGGCGGCCGTCGTCTCGCCGCCATGCGCGGGGAGAATGCGGGTTCCGGGCTCCCGATCGGCGAATCCTGGGAATTGGCCGACGTCGGGGACCACCAGTCGATTGTCGCAAACGGTCCGCTCGCGGGGCGCACACTCCGAAGCGTGATCGAGGCCGCCGGTCGCGATCTCCTGGGGAGACTTTCGCTGACAGCCGACGGCGAGTTCCCCCTTTTGGTAAAGTACCTTGATGCGGCGTCGGCGCTCTCGGTCCAGGTGCATCCGGATGACTCGGGTGCCGCAGCGATCGGCGGGGGTTGCCGCAGCAAGAGCGAGGCGTGGTACATCCTCGAAGCCGAGCCGGGGGCCGTGATCTACAAGGGCTTTCGCAAGGTGGTGACGGCTGAGGAGGTGCGGGCAGGGATCGAGGCCGGAACGCTCGTCGAACTGCTCCGGGCGGTCCCGGCCCGGGCCGGCGACCTGCACTACATCCCGGCCGGAACCTGCCACGCCATCGGGGCCGGAGTCCTGCTGGCTGAGGTTCAGACTCCCAGCGACACGACTTTCCGGCTTTTTGACTGGGGACGGACGGACCGGACCCTGCACGTCGACGAGGCGCTGGCGTGCCTGTCGCTGGAGCCGACCGATGTTCGCAAACAGGAGCGGAGGACGCACATTGCGGGCTTTTTCACGACGGTGAGCAAGATCTGCACCAGCGACCATTTCGTCATCGAGAAGGTGCGGATGGTCGAGGAGTACGAGCAGGAGATTCCCTACGACCGGCCGGCGGTGTGGATCGTGCTGGAGGGCAGCGCCCGGATCTTCAACACGCCTGCGGGCGTGGACGTCGAGGTGTCGGGGGGTGAGGTGGTGTTGATTCCGGCGGGAATGAACGAGGCGCGCGTGCGTCTGCTGAAGGACACGACGTGGCTTGATGTGCAGTTTCCGACGCTGCTGGCAGAGGAGTTGATGGCATGAGCGTGAATCGATGTTTGTGGATGGGGCCGGCTGTTGCGGCCTGCGTGAGCTGGCTGGGCGGATGCGACAATTCGGTCAAAGTCAGTGAGCGTGACCTGGTGCAGGTGACCGCGCAGGAGGTCCAGACACTGCTGGAGAAGGATCGGGAGCGGACGGCTCTGGTCGATCCGCGAAACCTCGAGCGATACGAGGCGGCGCACCTGCCCGGGGCGCTACACCTGTGGGTTGCCGACTTCGACGTCAACGATCCGCGCCTCAAGGAGGCCCGCACGATTGTCGTCTACGGGACAGACTGGAGCGATGTCCTGCCCGTGACGATGAGCAAGCGGCTGCTGGCCAACAAGTACAAGGATGTGCGCACGATGCGCGGCGGAGTCGCGGAGTGGATCGAAGCCGGCGGCGAGGTCGAGTCGGCCGACGACGGCGCTCAGTGACCGGCGGCGGCTTCGGCCTCAACCTCCGGAGCCGGGTCTTCAGCCGGCGCTCCAGCCGCACTCCAGAGGTTGTTGTCGCGATCGATGTCGGGCAGCAGCTGCCGGGGGTTGAGCTCGACGCGTTCAACCTCGACGCCCTCGGGCAGATTGATCACATGCTCGAAGACGGGGCCGGCAATCCAGCACTCGACGGGCAGCCGCCGATCAGCAACGCTTCCATCTGAATAGGTCACGCGCAGATCGATCGGCAGCAGGAGTTCGCCGAGCGTTTCGATCGTGACTGTGCAGGTCCGTTCCTCGGAGTTGAACTCGACACCGGCGATGGCCTGATCGGGGGTGCCTGTGGTGTAAAACCAGCCGCGCCAGAACCAGGCCAGGTCCGCTCCGGCAACATCCTCGATGGTGCGGAAGAAGTCGGCCGGCTGGGGCGACTTCCACGCCCAGCGCTCGATGTAGGCGCGGAAGGCCGGATCGAAACGTTCCGGACCGAGAATCTGCTCGCGCAGCAGAGTCAGGCCGTCAGCCGGCTTTCCATAGGCAAGGTAGCCCAGACGCCTGCCGGGCATGCGGTCGGGCCAGGTCATGATGGGCAACTCGCGGGAACGGGCCAGCGATCGCTCGAGGCGGCGCATGTTGAGATAGAGGCGGCTCTGGCCGTCCTCAAGTTCAGCATCGGCAGGGAGGATGAGGCGATCGGTCTCGCCTTCGGGAATAAAGCGCTCCAACATGGAGTAGCCGTTGATGAAGGTGTCGAAGCCCTCATCCATCCAGGCGTATCGCCGTTCATCGGTGTTGACGATCATCGGGAACCAGTTGTGGCCGATCTCGTGCGTCGTCACGTCGTACAGGCCGCGTTCGTTGCGGCGCTCAGCGCAGAAGATGATCATGGGGTATTCCATCCCGCCGACCGGGCCGTTGATGTTGGCGGCCGAGGGGTAAGGGAACTCAAACCAGCGTTTGTTGTAGCCCTC
Organism: uncultured Vicinamibacteraceae bacterium; assembly: GCA_964585855.1. Lineage (GTDB taxonomy): Bacteria > Planctomycetota > Phycisphaerae > Phycisphaerales > UBA5793 > CAZPFK01. Next base: position 27,696 of record CAZPFK010000014.1, on the reverse strand, counting down.
AATGGCGAAGGCGAGCATGTCGGTTGAGGATGCCCACAGCGGCAGGGCCTCCTTCGGGTAGAAGGAGTGCACGAAGGTCTCACCCGTGGTCGCCGCGTCCCAGATGAAGGCGTCCGAGGCGGCAAAGGCGAAGGTGCGCACCTGCTCCGCCTCGAACTTCCAGGTGAGCGTCTCCCGCCCGCGCGGACGGGATTCTGCCGTGCCGACTTCCTCCGGCGCGACGATGAGGACCGTCTCCCTGGATCGCTGCGCCTTCCGGTAGCGGTCGTGCTGCGTATCGGTGAGCACATCGCGCGGATTGGTCAGTGCGCCGGTGGCGGAGACGAGGAAGGAGGCGGGTACGGTGATCTCGACTTCGTAGTCGCCGAAGTCGGTGTAGAACTCGCCGTTTCCGACGTAGGGCAGGGTGTTCCACCCGTGAACGTCGTCGTACTTCGCCACGGCCGGGAACCACTGCGCCAGAAGAAAGATCGTTCCCTGCTCAACCTTCTCGAAACCCATGCGGTCCGCGCCGTACTCGGGGATGCGGAAGGACCATTGGATGTTGATCTCGAACTGGCCGCCGCCGGCGGGGATGGGATGGTCAAGGTCGATGCGCCCCAGGGTGTCGTAGATCTGCAGAGGCAGCGGCTCTCCCCGTTTGTCCGTAACCGAGGTGATGGCCAGACCGCCTTCGAAGTCGCTGCGGTTGCTGAATCGCGCGCCCTCGGGGCTGAGCGTCGATCCGAGACTGTCGCTGCGGAACATGTTCTGCTCCAGGTGGAGCCAGAGAGTCTCAAGCGGCTGCGGGGAGTTGTTGGTGTAGGTGATCTCGGCGGAGGCGCGAAGCGTTTCCTCATCAGGATCCAGTTGCGCCTTGATGACGTAGTCAGCCTGCTGCTGGAAGTACTCCGGTCCGGGGGCTCCTGAGCCGAGTCGGTAGGGGTTGGGCGCAGGCCAGTCGGGCAGGGGCGCGAAGAGGGCAGCCGTGTCGATGGCGGGGGTTTCGGAAGATTCGAGGTCAGGCTGAGCGGCAAGGGGTGACGCTGCAAGGATCGCGGAGAGGGTGAGGGTGAGAGGACGCAACGACATTGTGGGAGTACCTCGGAGTCGGACGGTCAGAAGGATCGGGGCGAGACTTCGTTGAGGGCGTTGGGGGGGCGCTCGCCGTGGAGGGCGGCGAGAATATTCTGCTGCGCGATGCGGGCCATGTGCGGCCGCGCCTCCCGGGAGGCGGAGCCGATGTGTGGCGCGAGGCAGACATTGGGCAGATCAACCAGGCCCGGGGCCTGACGCGGCTCATCTTCGTAGACGTCAAGCCCGGCGCCGGCGATTGTTCCGTCGCGAAGGGCCTCGACGAGGGCGGCTTCATCCACGACCGGGCCGCGCGCCGTGTTGATCAGGTATGCCGTCGGCTTCATCAGCGCGAGGCGCCGGGCGTCGATGAGATGGCGCGTCTGCGGTGTCAGGGGCGTGTGGAGGGAGACGTAATCGGCCTGGCGAAGGCCCTCATCCAGTTCGACGCGCGTGGCGTGGAGGGGCGGGGCTTCGAAGTCTTCATGGCGGCTTCGCGCAACGTAGAGAATCTTCATCCCCCAGCCCAGCGACCGATGGGCGACGGCGTAGCCGATGCGTCCGGCTCCGACGATCAGCAAATTCTTTCCCTCGAAGTCGCCGCCGAGGAGGTGGCAGGGGTCGTAGCCCTTGCGTGTGGCGAACTCGCCGCTTCGCACTTCGCGCTCGCACTCGGGGATCCGGCGGGCGACGCCGAGCATGAGCGCCCAGGCCATGTCGGCCGTTGAGGGTGTGACGGCATCAGGGGTATTGGTCGCCCAGACACCGCGTCTGGTCGCCGCGTCGACGTCGATGTTGTCAAAGCCGACGGCGTAATTGGCGACGATTCGAAGGGACTGGCCGGCAGCGTTGAAGAACTCCTCGTCGATGCGTTCGTTGAACTGGCAGAGCACGGCGTGAGCACCGGCACAGCGGGAGAGCAATTCCTCCCGGGAGGGACCGAAGCCCGGCGGTGCGATCCAGAGATCGGAGATGGAGGAATCGCCCTCGAGGAGGCCGACGCCTCCGGGCAGGGTTCGCGTCACGACGACTTTCACGAGGACGCCTCCGCTGCGTCGAACATGGCTGCAAGCGTCGATCGCGCCTCTTCGGATGTCGTCATCGGTCGGGGTGCCGGCACGCGGATGACGACGAAGTTGCTGCGGATATCGAATCCGCCGGCATCGACGCCGACGAGCAGGGGGTCGGTCGGGGTGATCTCGGCGAACTTCCGGCACAGGGCCGTCAGTCGCTCGCGCTGCTGCTGATTGATCTCCCGGCAGATGGCCGGCTCATCGGACCGGAGCGGGTCGTGTTGGCAGAGGGCGGAGCCGTCGTAAACGTAGCGGCCCATCTTTCCGGCTTCGACGCGGAAGCGGACGAAGGCGCCGTTTCGCGGATCACCGTGGTAAATGCGCCAGCGGTCGGCGATGGCGCTTTCGGCGTCGAGGTCTTCGAGGGCTCCGACGAGTTCGAGCGCTCCCTCCCGCTCATCCGGGATGCAGAGCACGGTATCTACGCTGGAGCGAGCCTGTCCCGGAACGACCAGGACGGGCCAGCCCTCGTCGTCAATGACGTACTTCAAGGGGACGGTCATGCCGTCGGCCTGCAGCATTGCGCGTGAATACCCCCGGAGGTGGTCTCTTGCCTGCCGGGGTGTCTCGGTCGGGTCTGTCGAGGTGTGAGGATTCATGCGGCGAACTCCGGAGGACGCGGTGGGCCGGGTTTGTGAGTGTCTGAGACTATAGTGGAGTTCCCGCGTCGAAGTCGGCGGCAGTGTGGAGGAGGCAGGCGTCGTGCAGTTGCGGATTCGACTCTTTGCACAACTGGCTGAGGCAGCTCGCAGCGGCGTTCTGCCGGCGGATTTTCCGGATGGCTCGACTGTCGGCGAGGTGCTTGAAGCGTTGCAGGGTCGAAGCGATGACCTCGGTCGCCTGCTGGCGAAAACGCCCGTTGCCGTCTCGGTGAACGCACGGCTGGCGACGCCTGACGTCGTGATTCAGGAGGGTGACGAGGTGGCCTTGCTGCCGCCTGTCAGCGGAGGCTAGAAGCGCCAGGTCAGACGGGCGCCGATGAAGGCTGCGGGGTCAACGTCGAAGGTCCGCTTGGCGTCGCCGTTTCGGTTCTCGACCTCGAACTCCTGGGCGACCGTCACCCCGGCCTGAAGATCGAATTCGAAGCGGTCATCGACCTTGTATCGCAGCAGGCCGTAGATGGGAACGCCAGAGTCTTCAACGACCGCTGAGGCCGTCACCGGGTCGTCATCGAGGCGGAAACGACGCGACTCCCACGCTGCTCCACCGCCCAGCGAGAGGCGGTCATTGACCCGGTAGAGCACCTCTCCGCCGGGGCCACGGACGAGCAGTCTCCAGTTTTCCGCGAACCTCCAGTCGACAGTGAGAGCCGGGAGGACCAGGGCATCATCTTCGATGCGGGAGGAGGCGAGGATGCCGACGCCGAGGGTCAGGTCGTCGGAGAAGCGTCGGGAGAGTGTCAGGGAGCCGCCGAAGGTTCCCGCGTCATCGATGTCTGCGCCGTTCTCGCCGCTGAAGCGTCCGAAGAGGGAGGGAATGAGGGTGTGGTCGTCGTCGAGGCGGATGAAGGCGGTTCCGCTGAGCGTGACGGTGTGAATGTCGCGGAAGGGGCGTGCGGTTCCGGCAATGAGGGTGTTGGGGGACTGAAAGTCATACCCGGAGTGCTCGTAGTCCAGCCCCACTCTGAAGCGGGCGTTCGCGGCAACAGGGAATCCCAGCCCAAGGGCGAAGCCGGCCCGAGAGACGCTGACCTCATCGGAGGGGCCGTCGATGTCGGCGTCAAAGGAGTACCTGAAGCGCGGGGAGACGGTGAACTCGACCCGTGCGTCGTCGTTCTCGGTCTCAACCGAGGTAGTGGTGTCATCGTCGTCCTGAAACCACGCCAGGGCCGGGGAGCGCGATGGCATGGGCATGCCTGAATCGAGGGGCTGGGCGAATGCGGGGGCGGCGAAGGCGGGCGTGAGCAGGAGCAGCAGGCGGGTCATGTGTGGGTCCTTATCGGTCGACGTGCACGGTGGGGAGGATAGGAGCGGCCGAGGGGCGATTCGCCTGGCCGGAACTGCGGCGGAGCGAGTGTTGGAAAATGAGAATTCGGGAAAGCAGTCGGGGTTATGCCTCCCGCGGAAGTGGCCGATGGAATGGGCGTACACGGTGCGGCCGGTGCGCCCGAAGCGGATCGGGAGCCGCGTGGGAGTCCCTGCTGCGCGATCCAATGGAGGTGAGCCTTGGTTGAACTGGAACAGATTCTGCGGACGGCGTCCGAGAACGACGCATCCGACATTCACATCATCGCGCACCATCCGCCGCTGATGCGTGTGCACACGATCATGGCCCCGATGGGGTTTCCTGTGCTCACGCCTGAGGATACTGCCCGCATCTTCAAGCAAATTGCCGGCAACAAGGCCGTCGAGGATTTCGGCAAACAGCAGGACGCGGACTTCTCCTACTCCTTCGAGGGGCTGGGCCGTTACCGTGTGAACGCCCACGTGCAGCGCAAGACGGTGGCGCTGGCGCTTCGTATCGTGAAATCCAAGGTGCCGCCGCTGGCGCAGTTGAATCTCCCGGAGGTCATCAGCCGGCTGACCTACCTGCCGCGCGGCCTTGTGCTCGTCACTGGCGACACCGGCTCGGGTAAGTCCACGACGCTGGCGGCAATGATCCAGGCGATGAACGAGCGCTACCGCAAGCACATCATCACGCTGGAGGACCCCGTCGAATACGCCTTCGAGTCCAACCAGTCGGTCATTGAGCAGCGCGAACTCGGCGCCGACATGCCGAGTTTCGCGTCGGCTTTGAAGCACGCACTGCGTCAGGACCCGGACATCATCCTCGTCGGCGAAATGCGAGACCTCGAAACGACCGCGCTGGCCATCACCGCCGCTGAAACCGGCCACCTGGTGCTGAGCACCCTTCACACCGTCAACGCCTCGCAGACGGTGGAACGTATCGTGGACATGTACCCGGCCGGTCAGCAGAACCAGATTCGCTCGATGCTGGCCAACACGCTGCAGGCCGTGATCTCGCAGACCCTCTTCCGCCGCATGGATCAGCCGGGGATGGTTCCGGCTCTTGAGGTGATGCTGTGTACGCCTGCGGTGCGAAACATCATCCGCGAGAATCGGTCGTTTGAAATCCCCAACGTCATCGAGACCAATCGCTCCATGGGAATGATGAGTCTGGATACGTCGATTGCGGAGCTCTACTTCAACGGCATGATCAGCCGTGAGGACGCCATTGCGCAGGCGGCTTATCCCGAGAAGCTGGAACGGGCGCTTGCCGCCTGAGGACTGTGACCCCGCGGGGCCATGACGCCCCGTCTGCACGCAAGGACAGGCCTGCCCTGAGACGCTGATGCCGATTTATCGATTCCAAGCACGAAACGCCACCGGCGATGTCAAGAGCGGCTCGCTCTCGGCCGCCAGCGCCACGGCCGCAGCGGGCATGCTGCGCGGTCAGGGGCTGCGCGTCATGCAGTTGACGCCCGTGGATGACAGCAAGGGTCCGCAGGGCCTCAAGGCGACGCTCAAGGCCCTGAACTACTCATCAGGCCCGAGCCAGAAGGATGTGCTCGACTTCACCAGCCAGCTGGCGGTGATGATCCGTGCCGGCATTTCGATCCGGGCTGCGCTGGAGGGCATCTCCGAGCAGGTCACCAATCCGAAGTGGCGGACCATTCTGCAGACTGTCAAACAGGATGTGGAGTCGGGCAAGCAGTTTTCCGAGGCCATCGCGAAGTATCCGCGCCTCTTCTCCCCGCTCTACATCAACATGGTGCGCGCCTCGGAGATGGCCGGTTCGTTTGCCACGATGCTCGACCGCATCGCCATGTACATGCGTCAGCAGCTGGAGACGCGCAAGATGGTGATCGGGGCGATGGTCTACCCGGGCATCATCGGCATGATGGCCGTGACGGTGACGATCTTCCTGCTCACCTTTGTGCTGCCGCGCTTTGCGACGGTCTTTGAGGGCAAGGAGGAGCACCTGCCCAAGCCGACGGTCTTCCTGATGGCCCTGTCGAACTTCATGGTGACCTACTGGTACCTGGTCGCCGGCTTCTTTGTCTTCCTGGTGGTGGCGCTGATTCTCTTCTGCCGGACGAAGGTGGGTCGGATCTGCCTTGACAAACTGAAACTGCGCTTTCCGCTCTTTTCCCGGATGTTCCGAGCCCTCTACATCAGCCGAAGTCTGCACACGATGGGCGAACTGCTCACCGCCGGCGTGCCGATGCTCGATGCCCTGGCGATTACCGGCGACGTTTCCGGCAACCTGATGTACAAGCGTCTCTGGCGGACGGTGTACGCTGCGGTGCGCCAGGGCAAGAAGATCGTTCAGCCGCTGGCGGGCACGACGCTGCTGCCCCGCTCGGTTGTGCAGATGATCGGCGCCGGCGAGGAGTCCGGTAAGCTGGCGGAAGTACTGCAGGAGGTTGCGGGCTTCTATCAGCGGACGTTGCGCGAAGCCATCAAGGCCGTGACCAGCATGATTGAACCGATCATGATCATTGTGATGGGCTCGGTCGTGGGATTCATCGCCATGGCCATCATCCTGCCCATCTTCAAGATGAGTTCAATCGTCAAATGAATCGAGGGACCGGCCTTTCCGGTCCTGATTGGAGGTTGCGATGATCGGTCGTACCCGACTGGTCCGACAACTTCGAGAGCGCAGGGGGCGGACCTCTGCGGCCTTCACGCTGCTGGAAACAGCGCTGGCGATCGTGATCGTCGGCAGCGGCGTCGTGGCGGTCGTCTTCGCTCAGCAGGCGCTGCACCGGCAGAACGAGTGGGCCGCCTACTCCTCAACGGCCACATTCCTGGCCAATGAGATCCGTGAGCTGGCGCTGAACATGCCTCGGCACGACCCGGTAACCGGCCGTACCTTCTGGGGCCCAGAGGACAACGAGGCGAGCATCCTGGATTTTGACGACCTCGATGACTTCGACGGCTGGGAGGGCAACGGGACGGTCTATTCCTGGGAGGACGGAACGGGCCCGATCAACGCCTTGCGCGAGGTCATACCCAACATGCCGGGGTGGAAACAGACGGTGACGGTCAACGGCGTGGATTCGTTTGATGTCAGTGCCGAGCCCGACCCGCTTCTGGACGGGACGACGAACATGGTGCGAGTGGAAGTGATCATTTCATTCATCAGCCCGGCGACCGGACTGGAGGAGGAAATGACCCGGATGTCGTGGGTCAGTTCGCGATAACCGCTGCAGAATCAGTCTCGAATTCGAGGTGGAGGGGAAGGAACGCAGGCCATGCTTTCGAATGCACGCACAGGACGCAGTTGCCCGAAGCGCCGCACGCGCCGGGTTCTGATGCGCAAGCGCGCCGTCGCCTCGGTGCTGGCGATGATGTTCCTGGTGATCTTCGGATCGCTGACGGCCGTCATGGGCGTTGTGGCGCAGGGGAATCTGCGAACGGCCGAGGCGCACCTTCACGTCACCCGTGCCCGCAGCTCCGCCGAGGCCGGCCTGATCTACGCCACCTGGCAGCTCAGGCAGGCGGCCCGCCGCTTCGTTGTCGAGAAGGGCACGATTGACGAGGCGTTTGCCGACAAGCTCTGGATGGGCGGCTTCGAGAGCGGGGACGGCCAGGTCATCGTGTTGGACCCCGTCGGGTACGACGAAGATGTGCCCGCAGAAAGCCTTGTTGATGCGATCGTCAACGCCACCCTCGCCGCCGATCACAATCTGGTCGTTGAGGCCGGGGACGAACTCCTGCCCAGCGTCGATGAATTCGGCAAGATCGTCGCACCGCCGGTGGCGACTTCGAGTGCGACCGGGGCGCCGTACTTCCGCCTGGTCTACGAGCCGGACGTGACGGGCACGCAGATTCGCGTGACCTGCACCGGACACGCCGGTGACGTGACGCGCACCGTACGCATGACCTTCCTGATCACCAAACGGCTCGATGCGGCGATCATCTCACCCAGCCGAGTGATGATCGGCAAGAACGTCCATATCGACGGCCCGATCGGCAGTCTCTACGGAGAGGAACTCGAGCAGCTCGAGGCCGACAACGGCCACCCCATCGTGCTGCGATCGGACTTCAGGTACCTCGATTCGACGCTTGATGCGCGGATTGACGCGCTGATCTCCTCGATTGCCGCCTACGACGTTGACGGTGACAACCGCCTCCGGCCCGCTCACCCGGGTGAGGCGGAAGGTCTCACCGAGGCGTACATGGTCGATCACAACGGCGACGGATTCGTCGATGACTACGACCTCTTCCTCGGCATCTTCGATGACAACGCCGACGCCCGGATCGCCTGGAACGAGGAGCTGATGACACTGGCAGGCATCAATGGCCTGAGTGTGGAGTTCTCCGGCATTGATGACCAGCTGGCGGAACTGATCGACACGATCAACCCGGATCGCAACGGCGACGGCGTCGTTGACGAGGCGGATGTGATCCTCGGCTACTCCGACGGGGTGATCGACAACCTCGACGGCTACTCCAAGGTGCAGGGCCACCTCATGTTCAAGGCCTCGCGTTCGGAATGGGAGTCGGCGCAGGGCGGCATTTCCATCCATGACATCCTTAACGGGCCCATCTACCGCACGAGCCCGGACCAGGCACCGATGGAGTTCGAGGTTGATGACTCCAAGCTCTACGACCTCACCTCGGCGGACTTCACCAACTCGCAGAATGCCCTGAAGCAGGCAGCTCTGGACGGGCTGGCCTTCTGGTCGCAGGTATCCTCGCAACTCGGAACCGATCCGAACTCACACGTCTGGAGCGATCACGCGACCGATCCGGACTACCTGCGGCAGGATCTCGGCCCGTGGGAGCAGATGCCGCTGGGATCACCGGGCTTCTACGACTGGTATCAGCGCCCGATCTTCAAGAACATGACCTTCGTGAACGTGATGATCCCGATGGGGCTCAACGCGCTCTTCGATGACTGCACCTTCATCGGGTCGGTCTATGTCGAGGCGTGTCCGGAGAACGAGCATCACAACTGGAACTTCCTGGGCATGAAGGAGTACATCGGCGGCGTGTATGTCGACAAGTTCGACTACCAGCACTGGGAGCCGATGCTCTACGTTCCCGAGCCGTGGAACCCGACGCCCGACGAGCCGGTGCTTGATACCCGTCCTTTCTCCAACAACGTGCGATTCCATGACTGCACGGTGATCGGCAGTGTCGTGGCCGATGCGCTCAACGAGTTCACGCACGTGCGCAACAAGATTCAGTTCACGGGCAACACGCGCTTCACGCTCGATCCCGACGAGATCGGCGGGACCAACCTCCCCGAGGAGGAGCAGGACCAGGCCGAGAACACCTTCAACGAGAACCTCACCGAGCTGAGCAAGAGTTCGCTGATGGCCCCCGGCTTCTCGGTGGACGTCGGCAACTTCGAGAACTCCGGTGAAACCGTGGAGCTCAAGGGCACCATCGTCGCCGGCGTCATGGACATCCGCGGCAACGCCGACATCCTCGGCACCCTCCTGATGACCTACCGGCCGATTGACGGCCAGGGCGCTCTGTATTACGGCGGCAGCGAGGCCTCCTTCAACACGACCATCGGGTACTTCGGCCCAGATGACGGCGACGGCGAGGGCGAGGAGCCCGATCTGGAGACGGGCTTCGGGCAGATCACGATCACCTACGACCCCGATCTGCCCCTGCCCGACGGCATTCTGGCGCCGATCAAGATTGTCTTCCTGCCTGGAAGTTATTCCGAGGGCCTCTGATGCGCCGTATTCACACACAATCACGACGGGTGCTGCGGAATCGAAGCCGCCGGGCTTTCAGTCTGGTTGAAATGCTCATCGCGCTCTCGGTTACGGCCGCACTGCTGACCTCCGTGCTTGCAGCGCTGGATGCCAGTTTCAGGGCCTACCGCGCGACGACGGAGGCCAGCGCTCAGCAGACGGTCGCCCGGCTGGTCATGCACCGCATTCTCTCCCTGCTCCGCACCGGTTCCGAGTTCGGGCCGTATCCGGTGAACGTCATTACGACCCCGACGATCCGCTCCGACTACGTGGAGTTCATCGCCGCCGACGGAGAGGTGCTCCGCATCGAGTACAACCCCGATGATGAAGTGCTCTACCTCATCGTGGACCCGGGAGGTGCCGGCGAGGATGTGCAGGTGCTCATCGCGGGTGTGCAGCCGCAGTACGATGCGGCCAATGAGCGGATCCCGCCGTTTGCGCTGCACTACATCGTCGGCCCCAAGCTCCACCGCGCCAGCGTCGATCTGACGGTCGTGGATGATCCCGACGTCGTGCTCACGCTGGAGGGCGACGAAGTGGTCCCGTTCCGGCTCGTTGGCTCGGTGATGCCCCGAAACAATCTGTAGACGGCTTTCGTCAGTTGATCTGCGTCAGCAGGACGTTGGACTTCCGACCTGTCTGGGCCGATTGCAGCCAGATGACCGTGGGCGGCAGACCGGGCGGAAGCGTCCGCGTCAGAACGGCGTTGCCCTCGGCGTCGGCAGTGACTGAGGCGATCAGTCGGGGGTCATCGAGGTCAAGGGTGACGTTGAGTTGCGGCACGAAAGTCTGCCCCTCGCCGGCCAGCGAGTAGATGAAGTGCGCGGGGATTCCGGGTGTGCAGCGGGCGGCACGCAGCGTCGCCTGCTCACCGCGGATCAGCGATGTCGCATCAAGCACAAGCGGACTCTCGAACTCGGCCTCTGCCAGCTCCAGAAGCCCGGCGAAGGCCTCTTCTGCGGTTGGGATGATCTGGTCGGCGGGCAGGATGAAGCCGAACTGCCCGGTGTCACGGAGTTCGCAGGTGTAGGAGACAGCGCCGCGCTGGGCGTACATCCAGTCGATCATGATGCCCGAGGAGGGATAGAGGACGGTGTACCAGATTCCGGGGATGTAGTTCTTGCCGTGTACATCGCGGATTGCGTCGGTCATCGCGACGGCGATGGAGTTGTGCGTGGAGTAGTCGGGAGATGGTTGCGAGGTGTATCCCCAGGGATGAAGCATGAACTGCGAGTACGAATGGAAATCAACATGGGAGACGATCTGCGGGCGCTGCAGAATGAAGTCCCGCATCGCCTGTGTCTCCGGCTCGGAGAAGGGCGCCGGGCCCCGGTAGAGATCGCTGCGGGGATCGCTCGATGAGCCGACGCCTCCCCATTCATGCTCCCAGTTGCGGTTGAGGTCTACCGAGCCATCGGGGTTGCGGTTCTTTCGCCAGAGGCGGTTGGTGGTCCAGGTGTAGACGTAGCCGTCGGGGTTGACGACGGGGACGACGTAGATCTCCATCGTGTCGAGGATGGCGCGGATGCGGGCGTCGGTGTCGTAGTTCTCAATCAGACGCTCCACCGCGTACATGCAAGTCATCGGGCTGACCCACTCTCTGGCGTGCTGGCAGCCGTTGATCAGCAGGGCGGGCTTGGTCTGCGCGCCCGGCGCGGTGATGAGGATGCCGCGAATCTCCCTGCCCTCATAGGAGTCGCCGACGTCGATGACCGTGGCGAGGTCGGGTCTCAGGCCGGCGAGTTCATTCAGGCGGGCGTTGATCTGCTCCCAGGTCTTGTAGTCCTCGAACCACTCATCGCCGGCTACCTGGTGGCCCTGCTGCTCCAGGTCGATGAGCCGCTGCACATCGTCGATCAGAATCTCGAACTCCAGGCCCGAGGCCCGCAGCGTGTCGAGTCCCTGCGGCGTGAGCCGGAAATCCATCGAGCCCAGGCCGATGCCGTGGGACCAGACGTCGGGCGAAATCGCGAGCATGAACTCAAGGTCGGCCTCGCTCTGCACGTGGACGCGAACGACGCAGTGGCCGTCGAAGCGTACCGGGGGATCGCTCTGCGCTGAGGCCGATGCAGTGAGAATGAGGCAGAAGGCGATGATCGACGCGAGGAGGAGGCGGGCCATCGTGAGAGTTCCTGTGCGCTCGAGGGTCAGGGTTGAACAGTTTCGAGGACGACGTTGGAGACGTTGCCGACCTGCACCGCCTGAATCCAGACGTCAAGACCGGCCGCCCCCTGCGGAACGGGGGTCTGGGCCGAGAAGTCGCCTTGCCCATCGGTGAGGATTGGGCCGGCGCCGATCTGGGGGTTACGCAGGCCGATGGTGGTTCCCAGTTGCGGGATGAAGGTCTCTCCCGGGCCGGTCAGCGAGTAGAGCACCCAGGCATTCCTGCCCGGGATGCCGCCGGTGCCGGTGATCTGCGCCTGCCCACCGGCCTGAAGCGGGTCGACGGAGAGGCGGATCGGCGTCTCGGAGAGATACCACAGGTCTTCGCCGCCGTTATAGGTCGCGGAGTAGACGATGTGCGTCTTCGCATCTGAGGACTTGATCTGGTAGTAGTCGCCGATCTTCTGCTGGTCCGGATACCCGACGGTCGTGTCAAAGGGGTCGCTCAGCGGGCGGTCCACCGACCAGGTCATCCCGCCGTCAACCGAGTAGGAGTAGTACAGGCGCGACTCGGGGCGGTTGTCGCCGAGGTCGTCGCGGGTGTCATACCAGGTGACATCGATCCGACCGGAGGGCGCAACCGTCATCGCCGGAAACCACTGGTAGGCATTGGGGTGGGCGGCGTCATCGTTGAGCTGAATGTTGAGATCCCAGGTCACGCCGCCGTCTGTGGAGCGGGCAAAGCGGATGTCTGAGGGATCGCGCCGGTCATCGGCCCAGACGACATAGACGTTGCCGCGGCGCGGGGAATCGCTGCGGTCCACATCGATGTAGACCTGGTGGAAGCCGGCTGGGTTAATCGGGATATTTCCGGGGTCGTTGGATGAATCGACCTCGAGGTCGACGCCGTTGAATCCGCCGGCTCCGTAGGCGTTGAAGGCGGGAGTCTGCGAGCCGTCGGAGGCGTTCGTCGATTTCGTAATGTAGATGCGGTTGCGGTTGTAGTTCCGCCACACAGCGTACACCTCGCCGTCGGGCCCGACGGCAAACTGCATCATCCACTGCGTGCCACCCTGGTCGGCAATGCGGACCGGGTCGGAGAAGGTCTGCCCGCCGTCGGTGGAGCGGACGTAGACCATGCCGCCGAGATCGAAATTGTTCCAGCCGCCGTGGAGGAAGCCCTCGCCCTGCCCGCCGGTGCGGTCGATGACGAACCACTCTTTGTCGCCCGGTGTGGCGGGGTCCTGCACCTTGGGGGGCTCGCCCCAGGTCATCCCGCCGTCAGTGGACTGGTAAACGTAGTGAGCCGTCGGCGGATTCGGCCGAAAGACCTCTGACCAGTAGTAGAAGACACCATCGGAATCGACGTCGAGAAGCGGATCGGACTGCTGCGCGTTGGAGGGCTGGTCGGCCGGCGGCGTCAGGTTGCCGCCGTTGGTCCAGGTCAGGCCGCCGTCGTGCGACCATGCAAAGCCGGCGTACCGGGCGTCTGATGAGATTGTCGGAAACTCCCGCCAGCCGACGACAAGGATGTCCGGATTGACGGGGCTGACGGCGAGCGTCGGCTCGTTGGCGGCGTCTCCGGGCTTGTCATTCCCGGCGGCATCGGTGTTGATCTGGACGCCCGTCTGGGCGGCCACGGCAGCGGAGATAAAGCCGCTGAGCCCGAGGGCGGCAATCAATCTGGTGTTCATGCGATCGTTCCTTCCGGTCGGCAGTGTGGAGTCTGCTCATCCTACCGGAAGAGACGGCTCAGCGGAAGCGAAAAAATCGGCTTCGCGGCGACATTCGTCGCAAGTGACGGGGAATGTGGAGCGGACCGGGCTCGAACCGGCAACCCCTAGCTTGCAAAGCTAGTGCTCTCCCAATTGAGCTACCGCCCCAATGGCCGACATGATAGCGGCCCGCAGCCTCAGCGGACGATCCGATGGACGACCCCGGAGGTCCGCCCGGGCTGAACCGCCTGCACCCAGATCTGCTGTGCGGGGAGGTTGTCAGGCACCGGAAGCGTCCAGGAGGCCTCGCCGGTCGCCGACGCCGTCCTCGTCGGGCCGACCTGCTGCGGGCGATCAAGCCCCAGAACGACGCCGAGCCCCGCAAGCGGAATGTACCCCGGTCCGCTGACTGAGGCCGCCAGCCCCACCGGCTCGCCCGGCGTCGCGCCGGTGACGGAAAGGTCGGCCGAGTCGCCGCGCACGATCTCCGATGCCTCAAGCCAGATCGATCGGGCCGGCGTCCAGACGGCCATTCGGTTCGGGGAGGTCGTCCCGGTGTCGTACAGGTCGCTGCCGATCATGGTGAGTACGCCTGTCTCGGAGTCGAGTCGGAAGGAGTAGACGCCCGCCTTGCCATCGGTCGCGGTGGAGTTGTCGGTGATGAAGACGAGGTCGTCGAGCACGGCGACTTCGCCGAGCGTTCCCTGGAGCCCGACGTCGAAGGTGTATCCCGTTGAAGTCAGGCCGCCGGTGTCCGGGTCGATCAGGAAGGTGCGCACGGTGGCGTCGGTCCCGTGGCCGACGAGCAGCACGCGATCGTCACTGCTGGAGACGGCGAGCTTGGGCGACTCCCCGGGCGAAACCCACGGGGAGCCCGGCAGCGGGTCGAGCATGCCGACAAGCGGATCGAAGGAGAAGCCGATAATGGCTTCCCGCCCGCTGCTGATCCCGCCGGTGGCGTACAGACGATCGCCCTGCCGCGTCCAGCCGGGACCGAGCGGATAGGTGCTTCCAGTGCTGATCTGATCGGCCAGCGCCAGCGTTCCGTCGAGGTTGACTTCGTAGACGTACAGGCCGTTGGAAAGGGAGTCGTTGGCGACGATGTAGTCGCCGTGCGGGTGGCGGGCGGTGTCGCTGAGGAACAGTCCCGTCGAGTACTCATCGATCTGCGTCAGCGAGGGCGCAGCCGGATCAAGGCGATAGGTCGTCAGGAAGTTGCTGCCGCCGAACTCCGCCTCGGTCACGGCCAGCACCGTCGGCGAAAGCCACTCCATGTCCAGCGGGGAATCGGGCACGAGCTGCGTCAGCAGGAAGGTCAGCGTCCCGTCGCTGTTGACGGTAAAAATGTCCAGGCGCTCGATGTCATCGGCCGTTCCGTGCGACAGAGCGATATGGCGGCCGTCGGGCGCGAGTGCCACCGCGCTGGCGCCGGTATCTGAACCCTCGGCGACATCGATCAATGTAAGCGAGCCGTCAGCTTCGATGCGCATCGAGGAGATGCGCCCCTGCGTCAGGTTCGGGTAGGTACAGACAAAGAGCGTCGGCTCGTCGGGCTGGGCGGCGCACGGCACGACGTTCAAAGTAGTGAGACTGACAGCGCAAAGCCCGACCGTGCGGCTGAGGAGTCGCATGATTTCTTCTCCCATCACATTCGATTCACGATCAACACCGACAGCATATGCGCCCATACTGCGACGGGCTCGATGCGCACCTCACCGCATGCCTCCGGAGCGGTAGTAGTCCTCGGCATAGAAGCGATCTGTCCCGTTGATCACGCCGTTGCGGTCGAAGTCGGCCGCCTGGTTGTAATCGGGATGGCCGAAGGACTTGCCGTAGGCCCGGCGGAAGAGGGCCACATCCTGCTGATTGATGCTCAGGTCGCCGTTGAGGTCGCCGAGATAGACCTTTCCGAGTTCCCAGCACGCCTGGGCTTTGCGCAGCGAGGTGTCGTAGACGAACATCGTCACCCGCACCTCATCCCAGTTGCGCAGGTAGGGGTTGGTCGAGAGGTCGTAGACCCTATTGAAGGTCACCTGCTGGCCGGGGCCGATGGGGGCGGAGAGATTGATGTCAAACCCCGCCTGCACGTGGCCGTTGTACTGATCGAGTCCGTTTGAGCAGTTCCACGCCCAGTTGTCCTCGCTGACGACGATGCGGATCTGGTCTGCCGTCGTGAGCGTGTCGTTGTAACCCTCGATCTTGAAGTCGACGTAGAGGAGGTCGTTGGCCTCATCAACGCTGAACGTGCCGATGATGCGGGCCGAGTCCGGGGCTGTGATCGCCTCAGTGATGTACTGGTCCATCGCCGCATCCGAGGGTGTGCCGATAAAGAGGCGGTCTCCCTGGAAGACGAATGATGGGATGAAGGCGATGCCCTCTTCGGTTGCCCTGCGGGAGTTGTAGGAGTTGTCCAGTTCATCGCCGATGCTGTAGGTCAGGATGGAGACCTGCTCTCCCCAGCGCTGCCTCGCCCGTTCAAGCGAGAAATAGGCGCTGTAGCAGGGGACGCACCATGTGGCGGTGAACTCCTCGACCAGTCCTGTGGCGCTGGTGAACCGATCCAGTTCCTGACTCATCGCTGTTCCACACAGCGCAGCCGACAATGCAATCACAGCAACGGGACGTACGGCAGACATGGTCTCTTCTCCTACAGCTCAGAACCACGATCGGGTCGCCGGCGGCCACGTGCTGCCGGGCGACGGGTCGAATCAGATCTCATCCTCGGGAGGGACGTCGGCGTAGCGATCGGTGAAGATCGGTTTGGCGATCAGCTCGATCGACTGGTCGGTCGTGAGGATGTTTGCCGTCTCCCCGGGATGGACAAAAGGCACCCACCACCCGTTGAGATCGCTTTCCTCGTTGGGCCCGCCGCTGTCGGCCACGTACGCCAGTCCCCAGGTCTGCTCTCCGCCGAGATACTGCGTGCCCTTCTTCAGCTTCGTCATCGAGTCCTGGCTGGCCCAGTTGGTCAGACCGTAGTCGAGGGGGTAGCCGCACTTGCGGGAATCGATGTCGGCCGTGTCGATGGCGTTCTCCGGACAGTCAAAGAGGCGCTTCTTCTCATCGGGGATGTAGTTCGGATCGTTCGGGTTGGCCAGCGTTGCGTAGTCGTAGGGCCGCTTGACCTGCACGCCGAGATAGGAAATCACCTGCGACGGGTATCCCGTCTGCTGCCAGTAGATCGGACAGACATCGGGCGGCCAGGGCGTTTCCCAGGCACTGTCGTCGCGCGGGTCGCCGACGATGGGGAGGGCGCGGGGGTAGATGCCCCGGTTATCCATGCTGTAGCCCTCAAAGGCCAGCCCCAATTGCTTGAGCGTCGAGGCGCAGGTGGAGGCCCGGGCCGTGGCTCGAGCCTTGCTCAGTGCCGGCAGGAGGAGACCGATCAGCAGGGCGATAATCGCCAGCACGACGAGCAGCTCGACGATTGTGAACGCGCGGCGGGCGGCGGTCCTGACATGGGCGAGACGGTATGTCACGGTCTTCTCCTCAGGGCCCGAGGGTGGTGATTCGACGCACTCTGTGATCCAAGATACAGCAAATCTCTCCCCGACAGAATCCCTTTCGTGAATTTTTTCTTCCCATTCCCGGGCCTAGCATCCCCCGGAACGCGATTTCCAAGCCGAGGATGGAGGCCTGTATCGTGGTGATCTCCCCCCTGTTTCGGCGAAAGTTTACCCGTCAGGGGGCGCCCCCCGGTGAGTTTCACGCCGATCTCGATGCGGGCCAGCCGGTCGTCAGCGCCATCGCATTCAATACCGAGAGTGTCGAAGAGCGGACACACTGCACCCTCAGCGAGGCGCTGAGTCTGCCCCGGGAGGGGCGCGTCCTCTGGATCGACGTCCAGGGACTGGGCGACCGGAATCTCATCGAGGCGCTGGGGCAGGAGTTCCGCATTCACCCCCTGGCTCTGGCCGACGTTGTGAACGTCGGGCAGCGGCCCAAGGTCGAGGATTACGACGGGTTCCTCTACTTCGTTCTTCGAATGGTGCGCATCGATGAGGACCACGCCATCCATCGCGAGCAGGTCAGCATCATCCTCACCGACAACGCCGTCATCAGCTTTCAGGAGACACACGGCGACTGTCTCGATCCGCTTCGCGATCGCCTCCGACGGGCCGGCACGCTGGTTCGAAGGCAGGGGTCGGCCTTCCTGGCGGCGATGATCATCGACGCCATCGTTGACGGGTATTTCCCCGTGCTCGAGACCTACGGCGAGCGCATTGAGGAGCTGGAGGATCGCGTCGTCGCCGATGCGCAGCAGTCGGTGCTGGCCGAGATTTACGACACGAAGCGGCACCTGATGACGATGCGCCGGGCCGTCTGGCCGCTGCGTGATGCGCTGAATCAGTTGTTGCGCGACCCGCATGACGAGATCATTCCGGAGGTCCTGCCCTATCTCCGGGACGCCGCCGACCACGTGATGCAGTGCGTGGACGTCATCGAGAACTACCGCGAAATCGCCTCAGGTCTTGTCGACATCTATCTCTCCAGCGTGAGCAACCGCACGAACGAGGTCATGCGCGTGCTGACCATCCTGGCCTCGATCTTCATCCCGATCACCTTCCTGGCCGGCGTCTACGGAATGAACTTCGACTACCTGCCGGAAACGAAATGGCGCTACGGCTATGCCCTCTTCTGGCTGATCTGCATCCTCACCGCAGGCGCATTCCTGGTGGTCTTCCATCGGCTCGGCTGGATCGGACCGCGCTCCGGCCGGCGCTGATTACTCGCCCGAGCGGCTGATCGCGTCGCCGTTGCCGCCGATGGCGTCCCGCATGTGGGTGTCGGCCTGGATGTTTTTCATGCGGTAGTAATCCATGATGCCGAGATTGCCCTGCCGGAAGGCCTCGGCCATCGCCCGGGGGACCTCCGCCTCCGCCTCGATGACCTTGGCGCGATTCAGTTCCGCAAGCGCACGGTTCTCCTCCGCCTGCGCCCGAGCCACCGCAGCGCGACGCTCGGCTTCGGCCTGGAAGCGCTTCTTGTCCGCCTCGGCCTGATCAACCTGCAGCTTCGCGCCGATGTTCTCGCCTACGTCAACGTCGGCGATGTCGATTGAGAGAATCTCAAAGGCCGTACCGGAATCCAGCCCTTTCTGCAGCACGACCTTGCTGATCCGGTCCGGATTTTCGAGCACTGCCTTGTGCGTCACCGCCGAGCCGATCGAGGTCACGATGCCCTCGCCGACACGGGCGATGATCGTCTCCTCCAGCGCACCGCCGACGAGGCGCTCGAGGTTCGCCCGGACGGTGATGCGCGCCTTGACCTTCAACTGGATGCCGTCCTGCGCCACCGCGTCGATCGTCTGCCGACCCTTCGTGGAGTCGGGACAATCGATGACCTTCGGCTTCACGGAGGTCTGCACGGCCTCGAGAATGTCTCGACCGGCCAGGTCGATGGCGCAGGCCGTGTTGAAGGGCAGGTCGATCTTGGCCCGGTCGGCCGCGATGATCGCATTGATGACCTGCGGAACCCGTCCGCCGGCAAGGTAGTGGGCTTCCAGCGCTGCGGCAGGGAGGTCGAGGCCGGCCTTGGTGGCTCGAATCCGGCTGAGCACGATGATCCTGGGATCGACCTTGCGAAGCCGCATGCCGATCAGGTCAACGATGCTGACCCGTGCGCCGCTGAAGAAGGCCTGAATCCAGAGGTTCACGAACTGCCCGACGACCAGGAGGATGATCAGGGCGATCAGGCCGAGAATACCGAAAACGATCCAGACTACAACATCCATTTTTCGGTGAATCCTGCTGAGGAGGTCATCAATCGAGACTCAGTGCATCACGGCACACGGGCGATGATAGCGGACCGGCACGCGGTCTGCCGCCTTGAGGTCAGTTCGCCGCGTTCGCCGTCTGCCCCCGTTGGCGTGCCTGGCTCTCAACGAAGGCGACCACATCCTGCCCCTTGAGGTCCATGGCGCATGCTTCCGCCCACGTGAGGGCCACTCCGGCGTGCGCCGCCGCGATCATGCCCCGTACGACCGTCGGCAACCGACCGCCGGCTTTGGCATGGGCCTCGAGATCCCCAAACGGCCGCTCCAGTCCCGCCTTCACGAGTCGAATGTGGCTCAGGACGATGGTCTTCGCGTCAAGGCCGCGCAGTCGCAGCCGCAGGATCGAGAGGAACGGGACAGCCGCGTCGCTGAATCGTGCCTGAAGCCAGAGATTGAAGTACCTGCCCACGATCAGGAGGATGAGCAGAAGGGTGCCGGCGATCAGCCAGGTTGCGGCGGGATGCCAGTTCGTCGGCACGAGTTCGGTCCTCAGGTTCAGGCCAGCGGCTTGACGCGAATCTGCCGCGCCGTCACGCGCGTGACTTCAACGTCGGTCCCCGCCTCGATGAAGCCCGATTCCGCAAACCCTTCAAGGTCTGCGTTGTCGATCCGGATCGTTCCGCCGGGGCGAAGGTCGGTAATGGCCGTGCCCCGTGCGCCGATGAGACTTGAGTAGGCCTCCGCTTCGCGCGTGCGCTCTTCCTGGCGGCGGCGCATCTCTTCCTCCGTCGAGCCCTCGGAGAGAATGATCTTCCGGCCCATGGGTGTGTTCGGCAGGATCTTGATGGCCCCCCAGACCATCGTCGGGGCAGCCGTGGCCACGATCAGAGTCACCGTCAGGCCGGTCAGGGAATCCATCCGGAACCCGAGCACGATCGCAATGATCCCGCACAGCAGTGCGCAGCCGCCAAGAATGCCGCCGGAGGGGATGAAGACTTCAAGGACAAAAAGCCCGATCCCCAGCGCCAGCAGTCCAACGATCCACAGCAGCATCGGATCATCCATGATCTTCGGGTCCTTCTCCCGGCGTTACCTCTTCAACGACGATCTGGAAACGCCCCGCCCGGCGGACCACGATCGCCGTGCCCGCATCAATGGCGCCCCGGCCCGCAATCACATCGTAGATCTCCTCGCCGATCCGCGCCCGGCCGACGGGCCGAAGGGCGGTGACCGTCTCGCCCAGATCCCCCGGGGCAGGTCCGGCCGCCGGCGTGCGTGCCATCGCCGAGAGCAGCGTAGTCCGTTCCGAAGTCGGGTTGCGCTCGACGCTGGAGTGCAGCACGAGATGGCCCAGCACGGGCAGCCGGCCGAAGTTCTTGATGCCGAAATACAGCACGATCGAGATTGAGAAGAAGGCCAGGAGCAGCATCGTGAGTCCCTGGAGCACAGCATCGCGGCCCGCTTCGGAGGTCGGGAAGAGTCCGCCGCCGGGGTCGGGCGCGACAAATGAGCCGACAAACCCCATCGCCAGGCAGATGAGGCCGGCAAGCCCTGCCAGGCCGAAGCCGGGGATGACCAGGATCTCCAGGGCCACCAGGGCGATGCCGGCGAAGATGAACAGCACATCCCACCACTGCGCCATACCCGTCAGGGCTGGAGCGCCGACCAGGGCCAGCAACGCCGCAGCCGCGATTCCTCCCGGAACTCCAAGTCCAGGCGTGGCCATCTCCCAGATCAGACCGATGGCAAATACGAGGACCAGGCCCAGCCGTATGGGCATGCTTGTCAGGAACTGCACCATCGATTCAGACCAGGTCTGGTTCATCCGCACCAGAGTCTGGGCGCCGAAGAACTGCTTCAGCTCCTCATCAGTTGCAATCGTCTCGGCCGAGAGGCCATAGCGCTCCGCCTTCTCAGTAAAGAGCACCAGCAGAGTCCGCGAATCCACCACAGCCTCGATCGGCCGGAACTTCCCGCGGTCGGCCTCCGTCAGTTTCGGTCGGCTCGACGGCAGCGATTGCTGAAACTCCACCGCCCGCTCTCGCTCCTCAGGGGTCATCCCCGTGGGCTTCTCGGAATCGGCCGACTCTGAGAAGAACGGAAGCACCGAGCCGTCTCCCGTCGGGGCCCCGGCCCCGGCCTGCACCAGTGAGGTATCCTCGGGCTCGGCACCGAAGAGCATGCGATACTCCCGCCGATCCACAAAGAGCCGGTCGCCCGTTTCGACGTTCTCAACCAGCCAGAGTTCGATGTCCACGGCCACAAACGACTGCACAAGCTTCTCGTCGTATCCGTTTCGCCGAGCCGAATCGACGAGTTCGGCGAGTAAGGGCGATTCGATCTTGGCCCGCTCGGCAGCAGGGACCGGAATCAGCCCCGGCAGGATCGGCGCGCAGTCGCCGAATGCCGCGCCCTTGTTCATGACGATCTCCCGGCAGGCAAGAGCGATGAAGGTGCCGGCCGAGTAGGCCCTTGGGTTGATCCAGGCCACCGTGTTGGTAATCGGCGACTGCTTGATCATCTGGCAGATTTCAAGCGCTGCCGTCGCCAGCCCCCCGGGGGTATCCAGTTCGAAGATAATCGCATCGACCTGAGCCGCCTCTGCATCCTTCATCCGACGCTCGACGGAGCGCGCCGTCACGTTGTCGATCGGCCCCTCGATCGTGATGATCGCGATGCTGGTCGCCTGCCGGCCTGCCGGAACCGCCTGGGCAGGGGCCGGCTGTGCCTGTCCGAACTCGAAACCCCCGGCTGCGAACTCGACGGCGGCCAGCAGGAGGGCGGCAAGGCCGGTCGCGACTCGTCGGAATCGTCGGAATGCGAGGGTGGCGCGTGGTTTCATGATCGCTCAGATAGTATATCGTCTCCCGATCGCAAACCGTTCCGGGAACTTCCGGCAAATGCTCCGCGAACTCCACATCCGAAATCTCGCCGTCATCGAGGACGCCCGCATCGAACTGGCGCCAGGCCTCGTCGTCTTCACCGGCCAGACCGGCGCCGGCAAGAGTCTCGTCCTGGGTGCCTTCGAGATCCTCCTGGGTCTGCGCACCGTCGGCGATCTCCTGCGGCCCGGGGCCGAGGAGGGGCGCGTCACCGGCGTTTTCGAACTCAACGATGCGGATGTGCTCGCCGCCGTCATCGCCGAGGCCGATCTCCCCGCAGATGCCGCCCCATCCCCCGGTGAGCCGCTGATCCTGGTCCGCAAACTTTTCGCCTCCGGTCGCAGCAGCGCCTCGTTAAACGGAACCCCCATCCCGCTGGCGACCCTTCGGGCCGTCGGTGAGCGCCTCATTGACCTTCACGCCCCTTCGGCCGGAGGAACCGGCCCCGCCACCGCCGCCGGCGGCGCGTCCGAATCGCTTCAGCTGCTCCGACCCGCGCGACAACTCGAGCTCCTCGACGAGTTCGCCGGCCTGCATGAAGAAGTGGCGGCCTACAACGGCGACTTCCAGCGCTATCGCACGCTGCAGCGCCGACTTGAGGAACTCTCCGGATCGACACGTCTTCGCGAAGAGCGACTCGACCTCCTGCGCTTCCAGGCCGCCGAGATCGACGACGCCGAGCCGACTCCCGGAGAGTTCGAGGAACTCAACGCGCGATTCCGAATCCTCAACAGTCTTCAGCGCATCCTCGCCGATGCCGGCCGCGTCCATGCCGCTCTTTACGACTCGGAAGATTCCATCCTCGATCGCCTCCACCTGGCCGTCGCCCTGCTTCGCGAACTTGCAGAGCTTGATGAGCAGTTCGAGGAGTCCCGGGCACTCGTCGAATCCGCCGTCGCCCAGTTGCAGGATGCCTCCTTCTCCATCTCGCGATACCTCGGTCGCACCGACCTCGACGCCGGTGAACTCGGCGAGATCACCGACCGGCTCAATGTCCTCAACCGCCTGATTTCCAAGTACGGTGCCCGTGGATGCCTCGACTCCGTCCTCGAGTTTCGAGCGCAGATCGGCCGGGAGATCGACGAGCTCGCCGGGGACAACGCAGACCTTGACGACCTTGCTCGTGAGATCGCCGGGCTTGAGAGGTCCCTTCGACTGCGCGCCGAGTCACTCCATGCGGCTCGGACCACGGCGGCGAAGCGACTTGCCGAGGCGATCCTCCCGCAACTGGCCGAACTCGCCCTCGAGAAGGCACGAATCGAGATTGAAGTCCGTCAGTCCTCCGACCTCGGCCCGCGCGGACTCGACGAGGTTGAGATGCTCATCAGCCCCAACCCCGGGCAGCCCCTGCGGCCTCTGCGGAAGATCGCCTCGGGCGGCGAACTTTCGCGCGTCATGCTCGCCCTCAAGACCGTGCTGGCCGGTCGCGGCGGGACCGCCGTGCTGGTCTTTGATGAGATCGACGCCAAGGTCGGCGGCCGGCTCGGGACCGTATTGGGCACGCGACTCCGCGCCATCGCGCAGCGGCACCAGGTGCTCTGCATTTCGCACCTGCCGCAGATTGCCGCCTTCGCCGACCTGCACCTGAAGGTCATCAAGGATGTCGCCGACGATGAGACCTCGACCACCGTTGAGCCCCTGCTGACCGTGGACGATCGCATCGAGGAAATCGCAGACATGCTTGCCGGGCGAGATCGCACCGACACCACCCGCGCTCAGGCCCGGGAACTGCTCCTGGGCTCACAGGCGGAAACCTCCGCTCCGCCTGACGTCAAAGTGCCGAAAACCGGCCGCAAGAAGACGGCGAAGCGCTGAGCGGCCTCACCCCTTCCACTTGATGTTGCATCCCATGCTCGGCCGCTGTTCCGTCGGCATGGGTCGTCCTTCCAGCAGCGCGTCCAGAGCGCCGCGCAGACTCTCGCCCGTCACCGGCACGCCGTTGCCGGGCCGGCTCTCATCAAACTGTCCGCGATAGACAAGCCGGCGATTCCCGTCGTACAGGAAGAAGTCCGGCGTGCAGACGGCTCCATACGCCCGGGCCGTCTCCTGCGACTCATCGAAGAGATAGGGGAAGGTGTAGCCGGCCTTCCGGATCTCTTCGGCCATCTTCGCCGGTGAATCCTGCGGGTACTTCTCGATGTCGTTGGCGTTGATGCCGATGATCGCCACCCCTCGGTCCTGGTACTCCCGCGCCAGTTTCGCCAGCCCATCGCGGAGGTGGATCACGTACGGGCAGTGGTTGCACATGAAGATCACCAGCAGCGCCGGCGCGCTTGCAAAGTCATCAATCGACACCGTCTTACCGTTCGGGTCCGGCAGCGCGAAGTGGGGGGCCCTGGTTCCCAGTTTCACCATCGTGGATGCAGTCAGCGCCATCTCGACCTCCTCTCAAATCATCAAACCTTCGACTTCTCCCTGCGCGTGACTCGCCGGCGATCCGCTTCCTTCAGCAACCGCTTGCGGATGCGCACCGTCGAGGGCGTGATCTCCACGTACTCATCATCCTCGACGTACTCAAGCGCTTCCTCCAGCGACATCAGGCGCGGGGCCTTGAGTGTGACCGTCGCCTCCTTGTTCGACTCCCGCACATTCGAGAGCGCCTTGGCTCGTACGACGTTCACCGGCAGATCGTTCTCCCGATTGTGCTCGCCCACGACCTGCCCCTCGTAGACCTCATCGCCGGGCCGCAGGAACATCACGCCCCGGTCGGCGAGGTTCAGCAGGGAATAGGTTGTCGCCGTTCCGCCCTCGGTCGCCATCATCACGCCGTTTTGCCGCTTCCGCCGCGTCGACCGCACCGGTGCGTACTCCTTGAAGGAGTAGTACATCACCGCCTCGCCCCCCGTCGCCGTCAGCATCCGCGAGCGCAGCCCGATCAGCCCCCGTGCGGGGATCTCTGCGAGAATCCGCATCCGGTCGCCGCGATGCGCCATGTCACGGATCTCGCCGCCGCGCAATCCGATCAACTCCAGCGCTGAGCCGACCGCCTCCGTGCTCACATCCACCGTCAGCGACTCGATCGGCTCGCACATCTGCCCGTCGATCTCCACCTCGATGACCTCGGGCCGGCCGACGGAGACCTCAAATCCCTCCCGCCGCATGTTCTCCAGCAGCACCCCCAGGTGCAGCAGCCCGCGTCCCGACACCTGAAACTCTTCAGCGCTCTCCCCGGGCTCAACCCGCAGGGCGACGTTGGACTTCAACTCCCGCTCCAGCCGCTCCCCGATCTGCCGCGAGGTGACAAACTTCCCCTCACGACCGGCCAGCGGCGAGTCGTTAACCCTGAAGATCATGTGCAGCGTCGGGCGATCCACCACCACGCGCGGCAGCGCGGCCGGATGCTCCGGATCGCAGACCGTGTCGCCGATGGTGAAGTCGGCCAGCCCCTCAATCGCGCAGAGGTCGCCCGCCTGCACCTCACTCACAGTCGTCCGCCCCAGCCCCTCAAACCGCAGCACCTTCAGAGCCCGGCCCGCCACGTTCCGCCCGCCCTCCCCGCAGACGATCACGCCCTGGCCCGACCGCAGACGGCCCGCAAAGACCCGCCCGATGGCGATCCGGCCGACGTACTCCGAGTAATCGATCGTCGTAATCAGCATCTGCAGCGGGGCATCAACCTCGCCGCGCGGCGGAGGAATCTGTGCCACGATCGCCTGCAGCAGCGGCTCGACACTGGTGCCCGGCGACTGCTCATCCAGCGAGGCCCAGCGCTGCCGGCCCGAAGCGAAGACCACCGGAAAATCCAGCACCTCGTCCGACGCCCCCATCGCCACCAGAAGGTCGAAAACCTCATCGACAACCTGGTGCGGCCGCGCATCGGGTCGGTCGCACTTGTTGACAACGACGATCAGCCGCAGCCCTCGCGCCAGCGCCTTCTCCAGCACGAAGCGCGTCTGCGGCATCGGCCCCTCGAAGGCATCCACCAGCAGCAACGCCCCATCGGCCATCGCCAGCACACGCTCCACCTCGCCTCCGAAGTCGGCGTGGCCCGGCGTGTCGATCAGGTTGATCCGCATCGACTGGCCCGCCATCGGCCCGGTCGGCGGCGTGTAGTCGATAGCGCAGTTCTTCGAGAAGATGGTGATGCCCCGCTCGCGCTCCAGCGGGTTGCTGTCCATCACGCACTCATCGATCTCGGCCATCTCCTCGACCACGCGCGCGTGGGTCAGGAGCGAATCGACCAGCGTCGTCTTGCCGTGGTCAACGTGGGCGATGATCGCGACGTTGCGAAGATGTTCCTGCACCGATGTCGTCATAGCTTCAATCATATCTCAGCCTCGCTGGAGCGATTCCGTCTCGACAGACCCGACCGATCGCAGTCGGCGTCCTCTCAGGCGGAACCGGTTGGATGTTCGAACGCTTCCCCCGCACCGCAGAGCGGCCCGCGTGACCCGGGAATCGGGAGGCAGACCGTCACACTATGAAAAGCGGCGCTCGACCAAAGATGATCGAGCACCGCGTGGGGGGGGGGAATGCAGGTGGAAGGAGTCGAACCCTCAACCTCCTGATCCGTAGTCAGGTGCTCTATCCAGTTGAGCTACACCTGCTTCCGGACCATCATTGCCGCTCTCCGCCTCGCTTTCAAGCCCGCGCTGTGCATTCATCCGCACTCGGCTCTCTGGCGACGCCTCGACCGGCATACTCAGTATACCACCATCGCACACTCAGGCAAGCGATTATCCAACTACGCCTTCCCAATCCCCATCGCCGCCCCATCCACATACCAGTGCGCTTCCCCCTGCTGGCCCCGCCCCACAGGCAACACACGCAACGCCGCACACCCGCCCATCACCCCATCTCGCCGCGCCAGCGCCTCAACCGTCTCCGCCACCGCCTCCCCCACCGCCACAATCGCAATCAACCGCGATGCGCTCACCGCCTCCAGCGACAACACACACGCCCCCCCGCTTTGCGGCCGATCGCACACCAGTTGCCCGCCCCCGCCCTCCGTGCCAAACGCGCCGATGCCCCCGCTGATGCCCCCGCCCGGCTCCAGCGAAAGCGCCACGTAATCCAGCCGGTCCTGCCCGCGCTCACGCCACTCCAGCGCCGCCCGCAACGCACCCTGGTAAGCCCGGCCCGGCTCGCGCACCGAAAGATCCACCGCGTGCTGCTGCGAAAGCGGAATCCCAGCGTGCAACCCGATCAACTCGCGCACCGTCAGCCAGCACGGGCCATCGGCCTCCGGATCGGCCACCTTCTCCTCGTGGGCCAGCCACAGGTGCGTCCGCTTCCAGGGAATGCCCCGGCAGAGCGGGTCGATCATCAGGTGACGGTAAAAGCCCTCAAGGGCAGGCGAACAGGCAAGCGCCAGATGAAAATCCCCAAAGGCCCGAACGCAGTTGAGCGAGTGCGTCAGCAGGTCAGACGCCATCCGCTCGTACAGCCCCTCGGTCGTCGTCGCCGCCGTCGCCCGGCCGGGAAGGTCGGGGGGCGTGAGCTCTTCAGCGAGGTCATACTGAGCCGGAACATCGGCCGGAGGTTGGTCGGGCAC
>CAZPFK010000013.1:0-50162 GCA_964585855.1 uncultured Vicinamibacteraceae bacterium | reverse complement strand
GTTGTACTCGCCGGTGCCGCCGACGCCGTCAACGATGCCCCACAGCATGTTCTGGCAGGGGCCGGGGGAGAGGAACAGCGTTCCGCCGGTGCCCTGGCTCTGACCGAAGGCCGTGGTGACCATCGCGAACTGGCCGGCCGGCAGGGGGATGCTCAGCGCGAAGTCGCAGAGGTCGACGTCGGTGTAGTAGTACCCGGCGCCGGCTGCCAGCGTACCGAAGTTCAGGAGGATGCCGCCGAGGAAAGCGCCGCTGAGGGGATCAGTCAGGCAGTTCTTGACGTTGGCGGGGCTCTCGTTGAACTGGGTGAGGATCAGGCAGGTGTCGGTCAGGTTCCACCACCAGGCGAGCTGGTAGCGATCGACATCGCCCGTAGCGCCTTCAAAGCCGGCCTTGAAGGAGTTCAGCGGGTTGTGGTAGGTCGCACCGAAGTACCAGCGGGTGCTGGGGCTGAAGGTCGGCCGGCACAGTTCGCCGCCGACAGGGGCCTTGGTGACCGGATCGGGCCAGAACGAGTCGAAGACCAGCGTGTTGGAGCAGTTGCTGCCCGTGCCGGCCGTGCCCTGGTTGTAGTCATACCACGGGGTGATCCGCTTGCCGGACGCATCGACGCCGGCGATCTGGAGGGGCTGCACGAACGTGCCATTCATGGCGCGCTGGATTTCGGGCTTCTCGCCGGCAAAACCGAAGCTGCAGACTGCCAGACCTGCTGACAAACAGAAGAACTTACGTGTCATTCCAATACTCCTTCTTAACCTTTGAAACTCTTCGAAACACACCTCCGACTCCAAGTCGGAAACAGAACGCGACAATCAGTCGCTCGATGTGAACGAAGCAGGCGCGAAGGACAACCTTCAAAGTTCCCCGAGGAACTCCCGCTCCGTCGCCATCAAGCGACGCAACCGACCCGAATTGTCTCGAGGTGCGCGATTTCCCAACTCTGATTCATGCACGTCAATGCGGTCGTCTGCCACAACGATCGCCGTGCATGTCTCAATCAAGTCCGAAAGGGAGAATGCCCGAGTGCTCTGTCTCTCGATCCGGGCGCTCAAATCTCCCCGTTCATATCAGTTCCGAAGTGCCACAAAACCTCCAAAACCGTTCTTCAGGCCAGCGCGATTCGGCGTGAAGAACCACGATCAAGAATACACGGGGTTGTCGTTTGTGCAACTGGCAAAATCGCCTTTTTCCCTTTTTCTTTACGATCAGCGCGAACCTCCCCGGCCTGCAATCGGCGATCCCGGCCTCCTCCGCTACCATCCCCCCATTTTCAACTAGTTACGGCCCCTCCCCCGCCATGCACTATCACAAGCAGCCGAGTCCCGATATTCTTGCCCGCCTCTCCCGCCTGGAATTCGCCGACCCCGATTCCGCAGCGGAAGTGGCCCTTCGCGGCTGTGATGAGGTGGAGCAGGAGGTTCTCCTGACACTCAGGGCCATCGCGGATGGGGTCTTCCGGCTTGCCGTAAACCGGCCTGACCGCCCGCTGCCGCCTTTGGGGCCTGTGCCCCTCGACCATCTCCCGCCGGCATCAGCGAGTTCCCGCAAGAGGGGGAGCGAGGTCACGCTGGCGACGGATTCGGGAAGCATTGGTATTGACGCAGCGACGACCCGACTGAGCCTTCTGGCAGGTGCCGGCCGGGGCGCGATCCCGATGATTCTGCCGGAGGCTCGGCAGATTCTCGGGTTTTCCGGGGATCGCTTCGGTCTGGGGCTGCCGCTGGCGTCGGGAACGCCGTTCTACGGCTTCGGGGAGCGGACGGGGCGGCTGAACAAGGCCGGCGCCCGGATGAACTTCTGGAATGTCGATGTCTGCGCCGACCACCCGTACGGCAATCATCGGGATGATTACGACCCGACGTATGCCTCGATTCCTGTGGCCATCTGGCGATGCCGCGTGGGCAGACGGGTCGGCTGGGCCGCGATGCTGATCGATAACGCCGGGCCGGCCTTCTTCAACTGCCAGAGCCGTGACTTCCTTGAGCCCGACCTGCTGTACGGGGGAACGCTTGCGGGCGAGCCGGCCTTCATCTTCATCGTCGGCGCGACACTTGCGGAGGTGACCTCGCGATTGCTGCGCGTGACGGGCACGCCGGCGATGCCGCCGCTGTGGTCGCTTGGCGTTCACCAGTGTCGCTGGGGGTATGACAGCGAGGAGGAGTACCGCCGGGTTGTAGAGGGCTACGCGGAGCGCGGTCTGCCGTTGCACGCGCTGTGGCTGGACATTGACTACATGGACCGGTATCGCGTCTTCACGTGGCACCCGAATCGAGTGCCGGATCCGAAGAAGCTGGCCCGGTGGATGCACGAGCGGCAGGTGCGCCTCGTGACAATCATCGATCCGGGAGTCGCGGCCGCCAACGACAATCCGCTGTACAAGGAGGGCGTGCGGGAGGATGTCTTCTGTCGTGCGCCGTCGGGAAAGCACTTCGTCGGCATGGTCTGGCCGGGCAAGACGGTCTTTCCCGATTTCACGCAGGCGCACGCCCGCAGCTGGTGGGCGCGGCATCTGGCCGATCATCTGCGCCTGGGCATCGACGGCATCTGGAACGACATGAATGACCCCGCCACCGGCGCAGTCGATCCGCAGGACATGCTCTTTGCCGACGGCTCACAGCCGCACGAATTCGGCCACAACACCTACGGCCTGCACATGGCGGAGGCGACGGCCGAGGCCTTTGATCTGGCTCGGCCGAAGGAGCGGCCCTTTGTCCTGACGCGGTCGGCGTCTACGGGTATTCAGCGGACGGCGGCGGTGTGGACGGGCGACAATGTCTCCTCGTGGGCGCACCTGCGGATGTCGATTCCGGAGACGCTCAACCTGGCACTCTCGGGCGTGTCGTTCAACGGGCCGGACATCGGCGGCTTCATGGAGGACACCTCCGCGGAACTGCTGGTCCGCTGGTACCAGGCCGCGGCGCTCTTTCCGTTCTTCCGGAACCACTCCAACATCAACACCGCCCATCAGGAGCCCTGGAGCTTCGGGCGCGGGCCGCTGGAGATGATCCGGGCGGCGATTCTGTTCCGCTGCCGGATGCTGGCGTATCTGTACACCTGCTTCCTGTCGCATATCCGCACGGGAGAGCCGGTGATCCGTCCGCTGCTGTACTTCGACGACGATGCCCGCTTTGAGACTGTGGAGGATGCATACGCCGTCGGGGCCGACGTCTTTGTCGCGCCGATCGTGCAGCAGGGGGCGCGGAGCCGGATGGTGCTCCTGCCCACGGGCAGCCGGTACGTGGACCTGGGCCGGGATCGCCTGGTAGAGGGCGGAGAGATTTTTGAGCGGTCGGCTGAGCTGGAGGAGATGGTCGTCTTCGTTCGTGAGGGGGCGGTGGTGTGTGAGCCGATTCCGCCTGGCGGCTCGTGGTCGGGGTGGGACCTCGACTTACGCAAGGCGCAGTGGAGGATTCACCTCTTCGGTGCGAGGGCTGCCGGGGAAGTGCTGATCGACGACGGGATAACACGCCCCAGCGGCGAACAGAAGGCCGGCGAGGTCCGGCTGGAGGGGAGTCTGCTGCGGATTCCATTCAGCGCCCGACGGCTGCGGGAGGTCGTGACCTACGGTCGCGGACCGGGAGCGATCCGGCTCGCCGACGGCGGGGTGCTTGCGGAGGTGTCGGAAGAATCGATGGATTCTCGGCTTCTTCCAGCGACTGCGGACGAAGGCGGATTTGTGCGCCTCTATCGGAAGTCCACCCGTCGAAGCCGTTCCTGAGGGTCAAAAGCGGACCTTATGCAATCTTGCGATCCAAGCTGGGGAGAGGCCGGCTGCCTGGTTTGCCGAGATTGCCTAAGTTGTTACTGTCGCTGTATTTGCGATTCTTTGAAGTCGTGAAGATTCATCGCAAGATTCCTTCACTGTTTCGCGGTGCATGAGTTACAATGGGCCGAACCCCTTGCTTTCGGTCCATGCTTCCATGCAGGAAAAAGCGTGTATTCTCGTATCCGCGGAGCGGTCAGCCGCTGCTGCGCGCTGGGTCGAAGCGCTGGTGTCCCGAGGGGCATCGGTCTCGGCTGTCTCCTCGGTCTGGGCGGCGATTGCCGAGCTTGCCGCGCTGTATCGCCTGACGGGGCCGGGCGTCCTCGAAGCGGGGCAGGACGCGGCGGTGATGGTTCTGGTGCATCCGAGGCAGTTGAGCGGCGCATTTGAGTTTGTGCTGATGATGGAAGAGCGGTTTCCCGGCCTGATGCTCTGGGCGGTTGAGGGAGCGGGAGCGGGGCGTGCGATTCCGGTGACCTCGGATGTGGCCGAGTTGTGGGAGCATCAGAAAGATGAGACGGCTCAGGCGCGGGAGACTCCGCCGCTGCGGCTGACGGAGGGGGATCGCGAAGAGATCGATGCGCCGCTGCCCGGAGATGTCGAGCGCGTACTTCGGCCGCCTGGGTCCCGATGAGGCAGATGCGATGCGCTGTCGTAAGCCGATAATGGATGTGTGAAAGTGCGCCTGCGACAGGTGTTTCCGGGATCGCGGGGCGTGCTCGTCCGTAGAATACAGAGATGAGTGACGTGTATCGCGACAACCTCTCAGGCAGCCTCATCGTGGTCGGCGATCCGGATCTCGCCGAGCACCTGGCGACGGTGTCTGAACGTCCTGTGCACGCGGTGCCGAATTTTGCCGAGGCGCTCGGTTCGCTGGTGATTGCTGCAAGCGATGAGATGCCTGAGGCGATCATCGGTTCGCTGTGGTCGCTGCCGGAGGATTCGGATGAGTTGGCGCAGGCGTTTCGTCGAATTCACGAGCCGATCCTGCTGCTGCTGGCCGGTGATCGCGGTGACGCGACGGTTCCGGAGCTCGTGAAGTCGCGGCGATTTGACGGGATGGTCGAGGCGCCGTGCTCGCAGGAAACGCTGGAGCGGGCGCTGGCCGAGGCGCGAGCGAAGCGTCCGGCGGCAGCGCGAGTCGCAACCAACGGTCACAGCGTGCCTGCCGAGGAAGCCGACTCGAGTTATGCTGAGGCACCGGAGCCGCCGGTGGTCGAAGTCGTGCCGCGTGTGCCGGGGATGGCTGAGCCGGCGCAGCGTGCAGAGCAGCGATCAGCTCCTGCGACAGGGCCGGCGATTGCGGCGACGCCCTCCGAGGAAGCGATGCGCCGCCTGGTGATGGAGGCGATTGAATCGGCTGAGGTCGACGCGGACCGGATTTCGGCGGCAGCGGGGGATGATGACCTCGGGGACATCGACCTGATCGAGGCGTTGATGAATCGCCCGTGCGAGTTCCCGGCGCTTGCGCTGCAGGTGCTGGGCGCGCATTGCGGCACGACGGATGTGGCGCTGGTGCGCGGGGCGGGGGCATCGGGCGACGCGGTGCCGGTGGTGCACGGGGGGATGACGCTCGGGCGGCTGGAGAGCCGGATGATCGCGCCTGAAGCGCTGCGTCCGTGGGCGGAGTGGCTCGGGCGCTGGCTGGGGGCGCACGAGCAATTGAAGTCGCTGCGTGCGATGGCGTTCCGCGATCACCTGACGGGGGCGTGGAACCGGCGGTTCTTCGACGCCTATCTCGACGAAGTGATTGCCCGGGCGCGGCAGGCGCGGCTGACGGTGAGTCTGCTGCTCTTTGACATCGATGACTTCAAGATTTTCAACGATCGCTTCGGCCATTCAGCCGGCGATCGCATCCTCGTTGAAACGGTGCGCCTGCTGGGGAGCGTGATCCGGCCGACGGACAAAGTCTGCCGGATCGGGGGGGATGAGTTCTGCGTGGTGTTCTACGACCCTCAGGGTGAGCGGAAGTTGCGAAGCCGTCCCCCGCAGGATGTGCATGCTGTTGCGAAGCGATTCCAGGAGCAGATTTCGGCGCATCGTTTCCGGGATCTGGGGCCTGATGCGCCGGCGCGGCTGACGATTTCCGGCGGGTTGGCGACTTTCCCGTGGGATGCGGGCGACCGGGCATCGCTGCTGGAGCACGCGGACCGGGCGGCTCGACATGCCAAGGAAGCGGGCAAGAATGCCGTGCGCCTCGGCCCGGGAGTGTCGGACGAGCATCCCGTGGACCGATAGTTCCATGAGCCGCCATTTCGCAATCTGACTATTCCTACTGGAGTCCTCCGCCATGCCTGCCGCCGCAGCTTCATCCGCTGTTGCTCAATACCTTGGAAACGAAGCCGACGCCCTGCTGACGTATCGCTGCAAGGGGATCAGCGCTGAGTCGCTGCACCTGCCGGGCCCGGACTTCGTGGATCGGGTCGTGTCGATTTCCGACCGCTCGCCGCAGGTGATGCGGAATCTGCAGCAATTGTTCAACACCGGGCGCCTCGGCGGCACGGGCTATGTCAGCATTCTCCCGGTGGACCAGGGCATCGAACATTCGGGCGGGGCATCGTTTGCGCCCAACCCGGCCTGCTTTGATCCCGAGGGAATCGTCCGGCTGGCGATCGAAGGCGGATGCAACGCCGTGGCCTCGACCTTCGGCGTGCTCGGGGCGGTGGCGCGCCGGTATGCGCACAAGATTCCCTTCATTGTGAAGGTCAATCACAACGAGTTTCTCTCCTATCCGAACAAGTACGATCAGATCGGCTTCGGATCGGTGCGACAGGCCTACGAGTTGGGAGCCGTCGGCATCGGCGCGACGATCTACTTCGGCTCGGAGGAGTCGGCCCGACAGATCCAGGAAGTGGCCGGATGGTTTGAGGAGGCGCACTCTTACGGGATGTTCACGGTGCTGTGGTGCTACCTGCGCAACAGCGCGTTCAAGGTTGGCGAGGTGGATTACCACCTCTCGGCCGACGGCACCGGGCAGGCCAATCACCTCGGCGTGACGCTGCAGGCGGACATCATCAAGCAGAAGCAGGCGGAGAACAACGGCCTGTACAACGCCGTGAAGTTCGGCAAGACGCACAAGAAGGTGTACTCCGACCTGACGCCGGGCGATCACCCGATTGAACTGACGCGGTACCAGCTGGTGAATTGCTACATGGGGCGGTCGGGGCTGATCAACTCCGGCGGGGCGTCAACTGGAAGCAGCCAGGATGACTTCGCGCAGGCGGTGCGTACGGCGGTGATCAACAAGCGGGCCGGCGGGATGGGGCTGATCTCGGGGCGCAAGGCGTTCCAGAAGCCGATGGCCGAGGGCGTGAAGCTGCTGCACGCGATTCAGGATGTGTACCTGGACGAGGGCGTGACGATCGCGTAAGCCGAGTCACTGGGTGAAATTCGCAGAACGGGCGAAGAACTGGTACCCTGTGGCGAGTTCTGCGGGCATGACGTCACGCACGAACGTGCCCCCATCGGTATACACCTTGAGATTCTGCGAGGTCGAGACGAGGAACTGCCCGTTGTCCAGCCGGATGACGCCGGTCGGCACTCCGCCGACGAGGAATGAGCCGAGCGAGCCGGCGGTCGCGGTGCTGAACTTGTAGACACGCCCTGCCGAGGCGCCGACGACGGCGAAGCGGAGGTTGTTGTTGTAGAAGCAGACTTGCCGCGGCGAGACGACGCCGTTGACGGGGGTCTGGCCCAGCAGGTTGAGGTCGAGGTCGTATCCCTGGACGTTGCCACGGGTCTGATTGCTGACGATGTAGAAGCGCCGGTTGCCGATTTGCGCATACTCCACATCCCAGAGCGCGTCAGTCAGGGCTGTGGGCTGATAGACGCCGGCGGGGCTCCACGCAAGGAATCCGCCCGTGCCGGCCCCGACGGTCCATCCGGCGATCGAACGTGCAATGCCGCGAACATCCGGGGGACTGCCGGAGGTGAACTGCCCGATGGGGTCGCCCTCGGCGGAGAAGCGGAAGAGATCATCCTGCACGAAATCGGCGCCGAGCAATTCGGCGGAGTTGTGTCCGTCGATGAACTCCGTCGGCGATGTGACGAGGGCATTGATCGGGAATGATGTGATGACCGAGCCATCGTAGGGGTTGAGGACATAGCAGGCGGCAGGCGAGAGAAGCCGGGGCACAAGGATGACGCCGTTGTCGAGATTGGGGCGAAGGAGGAAGGCCCTCTGTTGTCCGTCCTTCTGGCCGTAGCCGACGATCCATCCCTTGTCGTTGATGGCAGTCGCCCGCTGGAGGACCCAGCCGGACGTCTGCGGGATCAGGGTGTTGAGGTCGCTCATGCGCCCACCTTCCCAGATAAAGGCGCGGCGAGTGTCGTTGCCGAGCGGACGGCCATAGCCGACGATCTGGAGGTGGCGATTGATGTCGTCGGGGTTGGTGATCTGGGTGCTGCTGAGGAAGCCCAGCTCCACCGTGCTGATGATCGTGCCGTCGGTCTTGGCCAGGCGACTGAGGTAGGCGCGCTGATAGACGGGGCCGACGCTGAACCAGGTGACCATGTTGAACGAGCCGGTTCCGTCGACGGCCTGAGCGCTGCTGTATGTGTCGCCGGAGATCGGCGGCAGAGCGCGCATCCAGCCGTTTCCGGCCAGAGAGCTGACGAATCCCTGAAAGACGCCGCCGGCGTCGTCGGATTCACCGCAGATGACGCGATCCCAGGTGATGTCCCATGCCAGGCTGAGCGAGCCGCCGGGGAGCGTGCCGCGATCGTTCATGGTGGAACTGATGTGGTCCATGGCGTGCAATTCGAAGTTCGCCAGTTGCGCAGCGCCGGCGACGGCGCTGGAGTGGATGCCTGTTGCGAACGATGAGTTTCCGCCGAGTGTTCCGAGACTGGAAATGACTCCACCGGGAGACCATCGAACGGCGAAGCTGCCGGATGTTCCACAGATGTTGCCGGAGTCATCAATTCCGGTGGCACTGGTGAATGTGGCTCCGGAGAGGGCGCTCAGGGGCGTCATGACCCCGTTCTCCCAGCGGAAGGCCGTTGAGGAGGCGTTGTTGCCGAAGTAGGCGACGCCGACGATCACGCCGTCGTTGTTCACGGCGAGGGCTTCGAGGCTGGTGGCTCCGGCGAGTGTGCCGAGGTCGGTGACGGTGAATCGCCCATTGGGTTGGGCTGTCACCTGCGGCGGGGTCAGCAGGGCGAGGGTGATCAGAATGACCGCGCGTCCGAGAGCGCATGACGACAATCTACCGATCGGGGTGGCGGCCATTGATCTCTCCTTCAAAAGTCGATCTGGACCGAAGCTGAACAGGTCCCCGGGAGGCAGATTCGGTGTGAGGGGCCTGTCCGAATGTGATGGCGGACCTGAAGTGCTAGATTCACCGTGACGGCCGGTCAAGTAAACAGAAATGCCGATCGATCGCCTACGATGATGGTCAAATGAGCAGCCACTGAGAATCACTGAGAATCTGGAGTCAGCAATGCCCGATAACTCGTTCAAGACGCGTACCAGTTTGACGACCGCTGCGGGGACGTTCGATTACTTCTCGCTGCCGAAGTTGTCCACTGCGGGCTTTGCGGGGCTGAAGAAGCAGCCGTACTCCATCCGCGTGCTGCTGGAGGCGTGTCTGCGGAATCATGACGGGTTCATCGTGACCGATGACGATGTGCGGGCAGTGGCATCCTACGACGCGCGGAACATTCCCGACGTCGAGATTCCCTTCATGCCCGGCCGCGTCGTGCTGCAGGATTTCACGGGCGTGCCGGCGGTGGTGGACCTGGCGGCCCTGCGCTCGGCGATGGAGCGGATGGGGGGCGATGCGACGAAGGTGAACCCGCTGGTTCCCTGCGACCTGGTGATCGACCACTCCGTGCAGGTAGATGCCTTCAACTCCGGGATGGCTCTGACAATCAACTCCGAAAAGGAGTTCGAGCGCAACCTCGAGCGGTATGAACTGCTGAAGTGGGCCCAGGGCGCGTTTGACAACTTCTCCGTGGTGCCGCCGGCAACGGGCATCGTGCACCAGGTGAATCTTGAGTACCTTGCCAAAGTGGTCATGGAGAGGGACGGCGTTCTCTTCCCCGACTCGCTGGTGGGCACGGACTCGCACACGACGATGATCAACGGTCTGGGCGTCGTGGGCTGGGGCGTGGGGGGCATCGAGGCCGAGGCGGTGATGCTCGGGCAGCCGATCTACATGTTGCTGCCGGAGGTGGTGGGGTTCAAACTGACGGGACAGTTGCCCGCGGGGGCGACAGCGACGGACCTGGTGCTTCGGGTGACGGAGATCCTGCGGGCGCACGGCGTGGTCGCGAAGTTCGTGGAGTTTTACGGGCCGGCGCTTTCGAGTCTGCGGGTGGCGGACCGGGCGACGATCGCGAACATGGCTCCCGAGTATGGGGCGACGATCGGGTACTTCCCGGTCGATGAACAGACGCTGGCGTACATGCGTCTTTCGGGGCGTGATGAGGCGCTGATCGACGCGGTGGAGAAGTACTACAAGGCGCAGGGACTGTGGCGGGATGAGTCGCAGGAGATTGTCTACACCGACAATCTCGAACTGGACCTCTCGTCGGTCGTGCCCTCGATTGCCGGGCCGCAGCGGCCGCAGGATCGCATTTCGCTGATCGATGCGAAGTCGCAGTGGAACCGGGCGCTGGTCGACACCTTCGGGAAGTGCACGCCTGCGGAGAAGACGACGCGCAGCGTCTGGAATGCCGAGGGCGGGGCGGTGCCGGAGGGTGCGGAGGCGGAGTGTGCGGTGGCGACGATGGATCCCGATGCGCAGGGCGTGCCGGTGACGTACGAAGGCAAGCGGTTTACCCTGCACCACGGGGATGTGGTGATTGCGGCGATCACCTCCTGCACGAACACCAGCAATCCCTCGGTGATGATCGGCGCAGGTCTGCTGGCGCGAAACGCCGCCGCGCGCGGACTGACGCGCAAGCCGTGGGTGAAGACGTCGCTGGCGCCGGGGTCGAAGGTCGTCACGGAGTACCTGCAGCAGGCGGGGCTGATGGATGACCTCGAAGCGCTGGGCTTCTACCTCGTCGGATACGGATGCACGACGTGCATCGGCAACTCCGGTCCGCTGCCGGAACCGATTTCCAAGGCGATCAACGAGGGCGACCTGGTGGCTGCGGCGGTGCTCTCGGGCAACCGCAACTTCGAGGGACGCATCTCGCCGGACGTTCGAGCCAACTACCTCGCCTCCCCGCCGCTGGTGGTGGCCTATGCGATCGCCGGCACAATGAACATCGACTTTGAGACCGAGCCGCTGGGCACCGATGCGCAGGGACGTGAGGTCTTCCTGAAGGACATCTGGCCCTCGCCTGAGGAGGTCAGCCGCTTCATCGAGGAGAACGTGACCAGCGCGCACTTCCGAAGCCAGTATGCGCATGTCTTTGATGGATCGGATGAGTGGCGCGAGATCGACGCCGGCTCAGGGCAGATCTACCAGTGGAAGGATGACTCGACGTACATCCAGGAGCCGCCCTTCTTCGTGGACATGCCGCAGACGCCGCCGCCGATTGCGACGATCCGGTCCGCGCGCTGCCTGGTGAAGGTCGGCGACAGCGTGACGACCGATCACATCAGCCCGGCGGGCTCGATTCCCAAGGACGGGCCTGCCGGGAAGTACCTGATCGAGCACGGTGTTCCCGTGTCGATGTTCAATTCCTTCGGTTCGCGGCGCGG
This sequence comes from uncultured Vicinamibacteraceae bacterium, assembly GCA_964585855.1. Lineage (GTDB taxonomy): Bacteria > Planctomycetota > Phycisphaerae > Phycisphaerales > UBA5793 > CAZPFK01. Next base: position 38,744 of record CAZPFK010000013.1, on the reverse strand, counting down.
CAACGACCGGGTGATGACTCGGGGCACGTTTGCCAACATCCGGGTGCGGAATCACCTCGCGCCGGGGACGGAGGGCGGGTGGACGAAGGACTTCCTCGACGGTCAGGTGAAGTCGATCTTCGACGCCTCGCAGAACTACAAGGTGCACAACGTGCCGCTGATCGTGCTGGCGGGGAAGGACTACGGGATGGGGTCGTCGCGGGACTGGGCGGCCAAGGGCGTCTTCCTCCTGGGTGTGAAGGCGGCGATTGCGGAGTCGTTTGAACGGATTCACCGCTCGAACCTCGTCGGCATGGGCGTCCTGCCGCTGGTCTTCGCCCCGGGGCAGAACGCGGCGTCGCTGGGGCTGACGGGGGAGGAGACCTTCGACATCGATATCGACGATTCGCTGAAGCCGCGGCAGACGGTCATGGTCCATGCGAAGCGTGCTGACGGCAGCGTGGTTAATTTCGAGACGATCTGCCGAATCGACACGGCCGTTGAGATCGAGTACTTCCGCAACGGCGGGATTCTGCACACGGTCTTGCGGCAGATGATGAAGTAAGCGCCGGGTCGGGCGCATGGGAGAAAAGAATTCGAGGCCGGCTCGCTGTGAGCCGGCCTCGTCCCGTTTCCGGGCTCGCTGTGGTCAGGGGTTAACCGGGAACGGTGGCCAGATTGCTGGCAGCGCAAGTCGTCAGATCGAGAATCTGAACTCGGCCGCCGCATGAGGCCGCGGAGGCGTTCCCGTTGAATGAGGCGTTGCCGGAGGCGTCCGCGCGGATGGTGGTGATGAGCTGGGCCTGAGTGTTGAGACTGAGCACCGTCCCGGCACAGGGGAAGGTGTTTGGAATCGGGGTCAGGCCGGTGTTTGGCGCAAAGATGATGGCGAGGTTGGCCCCGGGAGAGGCACCGACGACGCTGACGGAGACGACGCCAGGGCAGGCGCCGCCGAGGGTAAGGCCGGGACCGTCGGCATCGGTGACGAGGAAGGCCTGTGCGGCGTTGTTGCGGAAGGTGGCAGCGCCGGCGGTGATGATGTAGTCATCGGCGTTGTTGGTGCTCGGGGCGGAGGCGGGGCCGTCAAAGAGAAGGGAGGAGACGCCATCGGTCGGGAGGCCCAGCGGGAAGGGCGGGCCGAATTCGCCGTCGCTGTCGTTGGTGATGGAGCCGTCGGTCGGCCCGGTGTAGGACTCTCCGCCGTAGGCAAGCGACCAGAGGATGTCTCCGAAGTCGTCCTCGAAGGTGATCCGCCCGGCCGCCATGTAGGAGTCGGGGATGGGATTGGTCATGATGAAGTCGGGGATGACCGAGGGATCGGTGTAGCGTCCGAAGGCCTCAGTGGCGACGAGGACGCGCGAGCCGGAGATTCCGGTCGGCACATTGGCGCCGAAGTCGGTGATGAGGATGGGGTTTTCGCCGTTTGCGTCGTAGGCGACGATGCGCGACTGCCCGACGAAACGCTGGCCGGCGGTGCGCATCCGCAACTGGATGGCCTGCGCGGAGGTGTCGCCGTCCACGCCGGCGATGACCTGCTCGATCTGCATGAAGTGGAAGGTGAGGGAAGAGTGAAGCCCAGCGGAAGCGGACAGGGCTGCGGATCCGCAGATCAGCGCAGCAGACACAAAGGGAGACATCGCCTGCTCCTTCAATTCGGCGTTGAGAGCGCCCCCGCCGGCCCCACAGCGGGACACAGCCGAAACGGGCGCGGTCTGCACCGGATTGATGTTCCGAAGGCGGGATTTCCTTGCGGTCTCAGGAGCCGGTCGTTGGACGGGCAGCGCGGTCGGCGGCCCGACGGAGGGCGGCGACTTCAACTGAGGTCAGCGGTCGCCAGCGGCCGGAGGCGATTCCTGAGAGTTTGAGGGGGCCCATGCGGACCCGGCGGAGGAGTTTGACGTCGTGGCCGAGGCGGGCCAGCATGCGGCGGATCTGGCGATTGCGCCCCTCCCGGAGCTGGATTTCCAGGTGAGTGCGGTCGCGATCGCGGCCCAGGAGGCGGATGCGGACGGGTTCGGTGCGGCTGGCGGCGGGTGCATCGGGGCTGCGGGCGGATCGGCGCTCGGCGAGGAAGAGGCCGCGCTGAAGGCGCTCGATGTCGTCTTTCTGAAGGGCGCCCTTGACGGTGACCTCGTAGGTCTTGTGGATGCCGTAGCGAGGATGCGTGAGGCGGTTGGCGAGCTCGCCGTCGTTGGTCAGGACCAGGAGGCCGACGGAGTCGGCGTCGAGGCGGCCGACGCAGAAGAGCCGGGGTCGTGCGGGGTGGTCGATGAGGTCGATGGCGCGCTTGCGCCCTTCCGGGTCGCTGTTTGTGCAGACGACGTTGCGCGGCTTGTTGAGCAGGATGTAGAAGTGCTCGTGGCCGCGCCGGCCCGGACGGCGGATGGGTTGGCCGTCAACGCAGACGCGGTCGGCAACAGGATCGGCCCAGGCGGGGAGGGAATCGACGACGGTTCCATTGACGGTGACGCGGCCTTCGGCGATGAGCTCCTCGCAGTGGCGGCGGCTGTCGATGCCGGCTTCGGCGAGGATTTTCTGGAGGCGGACTCCGCGCGATTTGTCGGCATAGGGCCGATCTCGATGGGGCTGCTTGGAGCGTGGGCGGCGTGGGAGCGGCATGATGGTGGGTCGGGGGAGGAAAGTGGCGGGTGAAGCCGACAGCATAGGCCGATGCCGTCTATGATCCCGCCTTTTTCACTCCGGGAACCACCGTTGCGGGCTGAATCGGCCCCGAAAGTTCAGGAAGGAATCATCATGCCTCTGGGTCGAGCGAAGATTGCCATCATCGGCGGCGGAAATGTCGGGGCCTCCTGCGCCCTCTGGGCGGCCTCGAAGGAACTGGGCGACATCGTCGTTCTGGACATCCCAAACGCCGAGAACCTCGTGAAGGGCAAGATGCTGGACTTGGCGCAGTGTTCGCCGATCGAGCGCTTCGACTCGCGGATTACGGGCACGGCCAACTACGAGGACATCGCCGGGGCCGATGTGGTGGTCATCACGGCGGGGATTCCGCGCAAGCCGGGGATGAGCCGGGACGACCTGATCGAGACGAACGTGAAGATCGTCAAAAGCGTGAGCGAGAATGTTCGGACGCACGCACCGGATTCGATCGTGATCGTGGTGAGCAATCCGCTGGATGCGATGGTGTACACGGCGTGGAGGAGCACGGGGTTTCCGACCAACCGAATCATCGGGCAGGCCGGCTGCCTTGATGTGGCGCGGTTCCGGACGTTTATCGCGATGGAGCTGGGGGTGAGTGTGGAGGATATCTCCGCGCTGCTTCTCGGCGGGCACGGGGACGACATGGTTCCGCTGCCGCGCTACACCAGCGTCCACGGCATTCCGGTCTCGCAGTTGCTCAGCGAGGAGAAGATCAACGCCTGCGTGGAGCGGGCCAAGGTCGGCGGGGGCGAGATCGTCAAGCTGATGGGCACCAGCGCCTATTACGCGCCGGCCTCCGGCGTGATCCAGATGGTCGAGGCGATCGTCCGCGACAAGAAGCGCATTCTGCCCTGCGCTGCCTATTGCGACAAGGAGTTCGGCGTCGGCGGTTACTTCGTCGGCGTGCCCTGCGTTCTCGGGGCAGGCGGCATGGAGCGCGTCATCGAGATCGAGCTGAACGCGCAGGAGCGGGTGCTGATGAATACCTCGGCCGAGCACGTGAAGGAACTCGTGGGCGTGGTGCGGCGGATGTTCCCGGAACTGGCGTAAGCCGATGGTGAGTCAGCGTCGTCCGAACTGCCGCTCCAGTTCGCTCAGGGGCAGGCGGATGGCGGTCGGCCGCCCATGCGGGCAGGAGCCGGAGCGTTCGATGTCTCGTCGGCGTCGGAGCAGGGCGTCGATCTCCTCGTCGGTGAGGCGGTCGCCGGCCTTGACGGCGGCCTTGCAGGACATCATGTCGAGCACTTCGTGGAGGGCGGCTTCATCTTCGGGGATACGGCCGTCGTTGTGCGTGAGCTTGTCGAGCAGTTCGCGGACGAAGATTTCGGGATCGACGCGGCGTTCGAAGAGGAAGGAGGGGAAGGCGTGGATGGCCAGGGAGTTTTCGGAGAGCGCGGTGGCCTCGATCCCGAGTCGGGAAAGCAGGGGGGCGAGGTCGTCGAGGGAGTCGATGATCGTTGAATCCACACCCTCGATGAGGACCGGCACGAGCATTCGCTGCGATTCAAGCGTGCCCTGAAGGATGCGGGCCTTGAGGTCCTCGAACATCACGCGCTCGTGCAGGGCGTGCTGGTCGATGATCTCCAGCCCCTCATCATCCTCGACGACGATGTAGGAATTGTGCACCTGAAGGATGCGGTCAACACGACGGCCGCCCAGCGACGGCTCCGGAAGCGAGCGGCCGGTCTCCGCCTCAATAGCGCGACGGACTTCCTCGTAGACAAACCCCTTCTCCTGCGGCGGCATCTGTCGAAAGTGATCGACGAATCGGCCGATCTCCGCGCGCGAGGTCTCGACTGTTGCGTCGGCCCGCGTTCCGGCATCGTCAAAAGAGAACGACTCGCGACCTTGCGGCGGCCGGAAGGGGCTCTCGAAGCGCCACTGCGAGCCGGCGGTTGATCCCGGCTGGGGCGTGAGGTCGGCGGCGAGGAGGCGTTCGCGGAGCGACGAGAGGACAAGGCCGTGGACGGCTTGCGCATCGCGGAAGCGGACCTCGGCTTTGGCAGGGTGGACGTTGACATCCAGCATGGCCGGGAGCATTTCGAGGTAGAGGATGACCGTCGGGTAGCGTGTCGGGTCGAGCAGGCCGCGGTAGGCCTCGCGGAGGGCGTGATGGACGGTGCGGTCGCGGACGAAGCGGCCGTTGATGAAGACGTTCATGTGCGCGGCGGTCCCGCGCGCAATCGAGGGCGTGCCGATCATCCCCCAGAGTTCAATCGGCCCCCGGGCCGTCTCGTGACCTGCCCTGACTTCGAGCAGTTCAGGCGCCAGTTCGCGGCCGATGACGGCGAGGATGCGGTCGTGCGGGTAGTTTGCGCGTTCCAGGTCGAGGATGCGGCGTCCGTTGTGGGTCAGGGAGAAGCCGATGGCGGAGTGGGACAGCGCGAGGCGACGGACGGCCTCGGCGATGTGATTGGCCTCGGTCTGCTCCGTGCGGAGGAACTTGCGGCGGACGGGGGTGTTGAAGAAGAGGTTGCGGACCGTGATGGTCGTTCCGGGCGGAGCGCCGAAGGGAGCGGGGGTGCTGATCTGTTCGCCCTCGGCCTCGATGCGGCCGCCCTGTGCCTCGGTAGCGCGGCGGCTGACGAGTGAGACTCGTGCGACCGAGGTGATGGAGGCGAGGGCCTCGCCGCGAAAGCCAAGGGTTCCGATGGCGTCAAGGTCTTCGGGGGATTCGATCTTGCTGGTGGCGTGCGGGGCCAGCGCGAGAGCCAGCTGATCCAGCGGAATACCGCAGCCGTCATCCCGAACGGCGATCAGCTCCCGTCCGCCCTGCTCGGCGGTGACGTCGATCTGCGACGCGCCGGCGTCGATGGAGTTCTCCACGAGTTCCTTGACGACCGAGGCGGGGCGTTCGATGACCTCGCCGGCGGCGATCTGGTTGACAAGCAGCGGTGGGAGCGGACGGATGGGCATGGCTGGAGGCGATGATAGGGCCGCGGTCTCCGCCTCAGGGCTCGATCGAGCAGGCGAAGTCGGCGAAGTCGGGATGGTCGGCGACATCACGGGAACGGTGGGCCTTGACCACCTTGCCGTCCCGGAGCAGAAAGGAGCCGGCCAGTTGATAGGGGTCGCCGACGGGCGGGCGGGGCCAGTGGCCGGCGAAGATGGCACGCAGGCCGCGGAGGAAAAGTCGCGGGCTGATCAACTGGCCGAGGCGGCCGCGCTGAAGGTCGAAGGCCTTGTAGAGTTCGCGTTGCGGGTCGCTGATGGCCTCGGCCTCATCGAGGCCGAAGGCGGCCCGGATGCGATCGCCCTGCTGCGGCGAGCCCATGTGGACGATTACTATTGCGGTTCCGTCGGCGCGCAGGCGGTCGCGGACGCCGGCAACTTCGGCGAGCATCTCCCGGCAGAAGGAACAGCCGAGGTGGCGAAGGAAGAGGACCAGCACGGTTCGACCGGCGGAGAGTTCGGCCAGGGTGTGCCCGCGATCAGTCCGGCGGGAGGCGAGGAGTTCGCTGAAGTCGCTCACGCGACCACCCGCTCCTGCTCGGCGGCGAGATCTTCGGCGAGGCCGAGCTGCACGAGCGGACCGTGGGGCTTGGCCTTCTCGCGCTCCAGTTCCTCGAGCATCTGCTGATCGCGATAGGTCGGGGAGAGCAGGGCGCGAACCGTCGCGGCAAGGCCCCGGAGGCCGGAGAAGGTGTGGTTGACGGCGGAGGGCTCGTAGCCGCAGTGGACCATGCAGTTCTGACACTTCGGGTTCCCGGAGGCGCGGCCGTAGTTCTCCCAGCGCGTCTCTTCGATGAGTTCGGCGAAGGTGTCTGCGTAGCCGTCCTGGAGGAGGTAGCAGGGCTTCTGCCAGCCGAAGATGTTGTAGGTCGGGTTGCCCCACGGCGTGCACTCGTAGTCGCGGCGGCCCATGAGGAACTCGAGGAAGAGCGGGCTCTGGTTGAAGGCCCAGGGCCGGCGGCTGCGGCGCCGATTGCGATTGGAGAGGATCATGGAGAAGAGGCGATGGGTTTCCTGCCGCTTGAGGAAGTTCTCCTGATCGGGAGCTTTCTCGTAGGCGTAGCCCGGGGAAAGCATCATCCCCTCGACGCCGAGCTCGGTCATATCGTCGAAGAAGGCGCGGACGGCGTTGGGATCGGCGCCGTTGAAGAGGGTGGTGTTGGTGGTCACACGGTGGCCGCGCCGGAGGGCTTCGGCGATGGCGTCGCGCGCCACCTCGTAGACGCCCTCGCGGCAGACGGCGAAATCGTGCTCGTCGCGGTTGCCGTCAAGGTGAACCGAGAAGGTGAGGTACTTCGAGGGGGTGAAGAGATCGAGTTTTTCCCGCAGGAGAATCGCGTTGGTGCAGAGGTAGACGTACTTCCGCCGGGCCACGATCGCCGCGACGATCTCCGGCATCTGCGGGTGCATGAGCGGCTCACCGCCGGGAATCGAGACGATGGGCGCGGGGCACTCGTCAACGGCCCGCAGGCACTCCTCCACGGAGAGTTCCGACTTGAGAATGTGGGCCGGGTACTGGATTTTCCCGCAGCCGGCGCAGGCGAGGTTGCAGCGGAAGAGGGGTTCGAGCATGAGGACGAGGGGATAGCGGCGGTTGCCGCGCATCTTCTGCCGCAGCACGTACGTTGCGACGGTCCACATCTGTGAGATCGGAATGCCCACGTCCAGCCCCTTTGCCCGACTTCGGTCGGCGTTTGGCCAATAGTAGGAGGGGCCGCTGATCGGTACACTCTCTCGATGCCTGAACTCCCCGACATTCAGGTCTATCTCGACGCGCTGCAGCGGCGTCTTTCCGGGCGGGTGCTGCGCGGGGTCTCGATCCGTGGGCCGTTTCTGCTGCGGACTTTTGAGCCTGCCCCCGATGAGGCGGTCGGTCGTGGGGTCACGGGCCTTTCGCGGCTTGGCAAGAGGATCGTCATCGAGTTCGAGGGTGAGTTGTTCTTCGTCCTGCACCTGATGATTGCGGGCCGGCTGCTGTGGAAGGCCCCGGGGACGAAGGCGACGGGCCGGATCGACCAGGCGGCCTTCGCCTTCGACGAGGGAACGCTGGTGCTGACCGAGGCGGGGACGAAGAAGCGGGCCAGTCTGCACGTCGTAGCCGGGCGAGCCGCACTTGCCGCACATGACCCGGGCGGCATCGATCCACTGACCTGTTCAGCGGCGGAGTTCGCGGCCGCATTGACGTCGGTGAACCGGACGGTCAAACGCGCCCTGACCGATCCGGCTTCCTTCTCGGGTATCGGCAACGCCTACTCCGATGAGATCCTGCACGCAGCCCGGCTTTCGCCCTACAAGCGGACCGGCGATCTGTCGGAGCAGGAGTCGGAGCAGCTGCACCGGGCGACGGTGGAGACGCTGACGCAGTGGATCGCCCGACTGCGGGAAGATTTTGAGCATGGGGAGCGCTTTCCGGGAACGCGGGAGATCACCGCGTTTCGACCTGATTTCGCCGTTCATGGGCGATTCGGGAAACCGTGCCCGGTTTGCCGCCATCCCGTGCAGCGGATCGCTCTGGCCGAGAATGAGATCAACTACTGCGCTTCGTGTCAGACGCAGGGGCGGGTGCTCTCTGATCGCTCGCTGGCGCGGTTGTTGCGGGATGAGTGGCCCAGCCGGATCGAGGAGTGGGAGGGGTCGCTCTAGCCGGGCTCTCGGGCGCGGAGGACCAGGGCGTGGAAAGGACGTCCCTCCCGGCGGTATTTGCGTTCAAAGTTGGTGCCGACGAGTTCGCCGTCGGCGGCTGAGGCGGGCTGGGTGAAGGGTTCGCGGTCGTAGAGATCGGCGCAGCGGCCGGCGTGCTCCTCGATCCACTCCCAGTAGCCCTCGTGGTCGGTGACGATGCGGATTTCGCCGCGGGGGGTCAGGATGCGTCGGAAGGCGCGGAGGTTGCTTTCCTGGAGGGTGCGGCGTTTGTGGTGGCGCGACTTGGGCCAGGGATCGGGGAAGTAGATGTGCAGGACGGTGCAGATCGCATCGGGCACGCGGTAGCGGAGGAACTCCACGGCGTCGGCGTGGAGCATCCGCACGTTGTCGAGGTGGTGACGGGCGATGCGATCGGCGGCGTAGCGGTAGAACTCGCCGGCGTACTCGATGCCGAGGAAGTTGGTTCCGGGGTGTCGCGGCGCTTCCTGCACGAGAAATGTGCCCTTGCCCGAGCCGATTTCAATCTCCAGCGGCAGGGCGCAGCGCGAGGGGTGAAACCACTGGCGCGGGTCGATGAGGGGCTGGTCGGCAAAGGACGGCAGCTCCGCGGCGGTGAGGCCGTGAGCGGAATGATCCGGAACCATGGCGCTAGGACTCTCGTACATGCGGGTAGAGCATACACCGCACGCGCTCAGCGGCGTCAAGCAGGCGCGAGAGAGCGCTGTGGGGGGACGATGACAGGTGATCGGCGACGGAGGCAAACTGCGGACAGGCGGACTCGAAGGGATCGGAAAGCCGCGCGCAGACTTCGGTCTGCAGCAGCGGCGAGCCGCAGCCGGGCATGAGCAGCCACCAGGCGCCGCAGGCAAGCGCGGCCATGTTCGTCAGCCACAGTTGCACCTCCGTGGTGAAGCCGACCAGGCCGAATCGCGCCTCGAGGTCGGCCGCCTCTTCGATCGCGGCCTGCCACAGGGCGTCATCCTCGAACTGGGGCCGGATGTAAAAAAGCCCCTCACGGAGGAGGTCGCGCTGACGGCGGGTCAGGCGAAGGCCGGCCAGCGGCCGGTCGGTGACGAGGGCGGCCCGTGCGGCGACGCCCATGCGTCGCCTGTTGATGCGTTCGGCGATTCCCGGGGTTGGAGCGGGGTTCGAGGATGGGTCGGGATCGGGCATTCCGTCAGGATCCGGGGTGGAATGAGGGGTCAGAAGAATCGTCCAATATTGGGGACTTGCTCACCTATACCGCAAGAGTGTACCGCTGGCAAGGCCGATGATAAGAAAACGCGATGTTCCCGCTCGGGACTGAGGCCGGGAGCGTCTGAGGCGAAGGATCGCCGCCGGGCGACGGAGGACCACGGATGAGTACCCACGATGAGTTGATTGACCTGATTGAGAAGCGACTGGATACGAACCGGTTCCAGCAGCAGCACTGGACGGGGACCTTTGCCGACTACCTCGGGGTGGTGCGGGAGCGGCCGGCGGTGGCGCGAAGCGCCTACCAGCGTGTCTACGACATGATCCGCTCCTACGGCACGACGACCTACCGCCTCTTCAAGGAGGATGTGCTGCGGTACACCTTCTTCTCCGATCCGATCGAGAGCGGGGCGGATGCGATCTTCGGGCTTGACCATCAGCTGATGACGCTGGTGGACGTGTTGCGCTCCGCGGCGGAGGGATACGGCACGGATCGACGCATCCTGCTGCTGCACGGGCCGGTGGGGTCGAGCAAGTCCACGATCGCCCGACTGATCAAGAAGGGCCTGGAGCGCTACTCGCGGACGGACGAGGGTGCGCTGTACTCCTATGTCTGGAAACTGGATGAGAACGCCGGCGCGCACAGCCGCGACCACGTCTACCCCTGCCCGATGAACGATGAGCCGCTCTACCTGGTGCCGGTGGAGGCGCGGACGGACCTGGTGGCGACGCTGAACCAGAAATACCGGGCCGAGGGCGGGGTCGGGAGCATCGAGCTGAATGGCTCGCTGTGCCCGTTCTGCCGCAAGGTCTCGCAGGAGTTGATGCGGCACTACGACGGCGACTGGAAGCGGATGATCGAGCACGTCGAGGTACGGCGGATGATCATCTCCGAGAAGGACCGCACGGGCATCGGCACCTTCCAGCCAAAGGATGAGAAGAATCAGGACTCGACGGAGCTGACCGGCGACATCAACTACCGCAAGATCGCCCAGTACGGCTCGGATTCCGATCCGCGTGCGTTCAATTTCGACGGGGAGTTCAACGTCGCCAACCGAGGCATCATCGAGTTCATCGAGGTACTCAAGCTCGACGTGGCCTTCCTCTACGACCTGCTCGGCGCGACGCAGGAGCACATGGTCAAGCCCAAGAAGTTCGCCCAGACGCACATCGACGAGGTGATCATCGGGCACACCAACGAGCCCGAGTACAAGAAGCTGCAGAACAACGAACTGATGGAGGCCTTCCGCGACCGCACCATCAAGATCGACATTCCCTACAACATCCGCCTCGACGATGAGATCCGCATCTACCAGAAGGACTTCGGGCCGCAGCGCGTCAAGCACATCCACATCGCGCCGCACACGCTGGAGGTGGCGGCGATGTGGGCCGTGCTGAGCCGGCTTGAGGAGCCGAAGAAGGCGGGCCTGACGCGGATGCAGAAGATGAAGCTGTACAACGGCAAGGCGATCACGGGCTTCACGGAGGACTCGGTGCGGGAGTTGTTCGAGGAAGCCCCGCGGGAAGGGATGCAGGGCATCAGCCCGCGCTACGTGCAGGACAAGATCTCCAAGACCCTGGTCAGCCAGCAATCGCTCAAAGACAAGACGATCAACCCCTTCATGGTCCTCAACGCCCTTGAGGAGGGGCTCGACCACCACTCGCTGATCAGCGATGAGGAGACCAAGAAGCAGTACCGCGAGCTGCTCGCCATGGTCAAGGATGAGTACGAGGACATCATCAAGAGCGAGGTGCAGCGTGCGATCTCGGCCGATGAGGAGGCCATCCGCCGTCTCTGCGCCAACTACCTGGAAAACGTCCGGGCCTACGTCCAGAAGGAGAAGGTCAAGAACCGTTATACCGGCAAGGACGAGGAGCCCGATGACCGCCTGATGCGCTCCATCGAGGAGAAGATCGAGATCCCCGAGAGCCGCAAGGACGACTTCCGCCAGGAGATCATGAACTACATCGGCGCGCTCTCGCTGGAGGGCCGGAAGTTCGAGTACAACACCAACGCCCGGCTGTACAAGGCGCTGGAGCTGAAGCTCTTCGAGGATCAGCGGGACACGATCAAGCTCAAGAACATCGTCTCCAGCGTGGTCGACGATGAGACGCAGGCCAAGATCGACATCGTCAAGCAGCGGATGATCAAGCAGTTCGGCTACAACGAGCAGTCGGCCACCGACGTCCTCAATTACGTGGCGAGCATCTTTGCCCGGGGGGATGCCAAGGGCTCCTGATTCCGACGCCTGCCTTCGATGAAGTGACGGGTCAGCGCTGATTCATCGCCGCGATCCTGCCGATAACACTCACCTTGCCGCCCTCAAGGTTGATCGGAGATCGCCCATGATCGAGCCCCCGTTGCATCCGGATGAGCCGCTGCGCCTGCAGGCCGTGCGGTCCATGAACGTTCTGGACACGCCCATTGACGAGCGATTCGAGCGGATCACGCGGCTCGCCTCGCACATGCTCAACATGCCCATTGCCGCCATCTCCCTGATCGATGCGGATCGGCAATGGTTCAAGTCCATCCAGGGCTCCAGCCGCGAGCATACTCCGCGCGAGGTCTCCTTCTGCGGCCACGTCATCCACCAGAACGGCGTGATGGTCGTCCGCGACGCCCGGATCGACCCGCGCTTTCATGACAACCCGCTGGTGACCGGCGACCCGAGAGTGGTCTTCTACGCGGGCCACACGCTGCACAGTCTCGACGGGCTTCCGATCGGCGCGCTCTGCGTCGTCGATCACGAGCCGAGGGAGTTCACGCCGGAGCAGGCGCAGATGCTCCGCGACCTCGCGGAACTGGCCGAGACGGAACTGGCCACGGCCACGAAGCGCACGGTGGAGAAGGAACTGATCGAGCAGCTCTCGGCCGAGAAGCGCCGTACGCTGATCGACACACTGACGCGACTGTGGAATCGCGACGGCATCATGGATGTGCTGATCAAGCAGATCGCCGATGCCGGTCGATCGGGGGACCACTGGGCGGTGATGATCGGCGACCTTGATCACTTCAAGACAATCAACGACACACAGGGACACGCGGCCGGTGATGCAGTGCTGGAGCAGACGGGCCGGCGGCTGATCGGGGCGGTGCGCTCCATCGACTCGGTGGGTCGGACCGGCGGGGAGGAGTTCCTCTTCGTGCTCGGGACGATTCAGGAGCCGGGAGACGCCGCAAAAGTGGCTGAGCGTGTGCGTTCGGCGATGGAGGCCAATGCGATGCGCTACAACGACGATCGCATCCCGGTGACGATGAGCCTCGGAGTAGTGGTGGTGCGGGGTCGTCCGGCGGGTGTGCGGGTATCAGACATACTCAAGCACGCCGACGATGCGCTCTACCGGGCCAAGGAAGCGGGGCGCAATCGCGTCTGCGTCAGCCAGGCCGATCTGACCCGGCGCGCCGCAGCGTAGGAACCAGTTATCCCCCGGAGCGGGTCAGGGCTTCGTTGAGCAGAGTCAGCACCTCATCTCGGGCGTTCCGCCAGGCGTCGGCCTCGAAGGCCTGATCTCGTCGGTCGCGGGTGATCGGCGACATGGGCCAGTCGTACTCTGGGGCTTCCCGCTGAGCGATCTGCAGGGCGGTCCGCCCCAGCGCATCTCGCCGGGTGGGGTCGGCGCCGGCTGCCAGCAGGTACTCAACCGCGTCGGGCGAGGCGGCCTCGGCGGCGTGCATGAGCGCAGTCATGCCGGCATTGTCCGGCGCATCCACGTCGAAGTTGGCCCGCAGCAGAACCTCGATGGCGCCAGGTCGATCCGCGCGGGCGGCGTAGATGAGGGCGTTTCGACCCTGACTGTCGCGCTGGTCGGGGTAGCGGCAATGGGCAAGGAGCCAGGAGACGGCCTCGGGCGATCCGGAGACGGCAAACATGAGGGGCACAGCACCGTCGGCGGTTCGACTGTCCGGCGAAAGGCCGGTCGCCAGGAGCGATTCCAGCGACCGGATGCTGCCGGATTGCGCGGCCAGGTGCATGGCGTTATGGCGATCGGCGGTCGCGGCCTGCGGATCAGCCCCCAACTCCAGCAGAAGCGAAATGAGGTCGGCCTCGCCCGCAGCCGCGGCGGCGAGCAGAGGGGTCCAACCGCTGTATGGGTCGCGGGATTCAAGATCAGCGCCGTGGCGGGCCAGGGCTGCGGCGACCTCGGAGGCGCTGCGTCGAAGCGCAATGTGCAGCGGTGCATCACCGATGGGGTCTGTCGCGTCGACCGGCGCGCCCGAGGCGAGCATAACTGCAACGACCTCAGCGTTGGACCACTCCGCGGCATAATGCACGGCCGTCCAGCCGTCGTCGTTGACCGCAGTGACATCGGCCCCGGCTGCGAGCAGGTGGCCGGCGCATTCGGCGTTCCGCCCGATGGCCGAGAGCATCAGCGGAGTCTCGCTGAAGATAGTTCGCGCGTCGGCATCACCGCCGCACGAGAGGAGGAGTTCGACGGTTTCGGCCGAGCCGGTGCGGGCGGCGAAATGCAGGGGCGTCCAGCCGAGGGAGTCGGCGGAGTTTGGATCGGCCCCGGCGCGAAGGAGGTCACCGACAACGGCGAAGGCGCTGCGCCCGGCTGCGTAGAGCAGAGGACTCTGGCCCAATCCATCGATGTGGCCCGGATCGGCTCCGTACTCAAGCAGCAGCGCGACAGAGGCGCGGCTGCCGTGGCTGGCCGCCCAGGTGAGGGCGGTGCGTCCCTGAACATCCTCGACGTGCGGATCGGCTCCGGCGTCGAGCAGCAGTTGAAGGGCGGCCGGATCGGCATCCGGTACCGCTGCGGAGAGCATGAGGGGGGTCAGGCCGCCGTCGAAGGGAGCCGCTGACGGATCGGCCCCGTCGGCGAGGCAGCGAGCGATGGCGACCACGTCGGCGCACTCGGCGGCATCGTGAATCGGCGCTGCGCCTGCGACAGCGGCGGTCAGAGCGAGAATCAGGGGGAGGCGGTGGATCATGTCAGTTGGGACGCTTTGGGGTTGTGTGCGTTCGCTGAGTTGGTCCTGAGAAGCCGGTAACAGGCATCGACCACCGTGTTGACGTCGATGGACTGGATGCGCCCGTCGGGGGCGGTCAGTTCGATTTCCCGTGAACAGTTGATCGCCGCCCAGGCCGGGTCGGTGGGTCCGTAAAGGGTGACGACTCCGCCGGCTCCGGAGGCGGCAGCCACATGGCGGGTTCCGGTGTCGTTGGTCACGACCAGCGCGGCCCGGCGGCAAACGGCCTTGAGCGATCCAAGCCGAATCCCTGCAGCGCAAAGGTCCAGCGACCGTGAGGTCGAAGAGGCAACGACTTTGCGGACGAGATCGGCCTCGGAAGGGGAGCCGTTGACGACGATCTCGAGATCAAACTCATCGTCCAGCGTGTAAGCAAGCGCCGCGAAGCGTTCGGCCGGCCAGCGCTTGTCGAGCCGGTTCGCCCCCGGGTTGAGGAGCGCAAAGGGACGACCCCTCAGCGGCGCGAGGAGGCGATCGGCCTCGGCTTCCTGCTGCGGAGTGGCAGAAAGGCGGATGCCATCCTCATCGGGGGTCAGGCCGATGGCGGCCCCGAGGCGAAGGTAGTAATCCACGGCCGAAAGCGGTTGTCGTCGTGCGGCGGAGTCGCCTGTCGGAATTCGATGGGTCAGCAGCCGGGAGCGCCCGTCGCGGGCATAGCCGAGTCGGCGCGGAGTGCGGGCCATCGCGGCCGTCAGCGCCAGCCGGAAACTGTTGGGTAGAAGGATGACGGCATCTGCCTGCAATGCCCGGAGCCGACGCGCCTCTCTGACCGGTCCGAGGAGGCCCGCCGGGCGGCCGGTGATGACTTCGTCGATGAGGCCGCAGCCGTCGAGGATCTCATCGAGACCGGGGCGACCGTAGCCGAGGAGGCGGGCGTCGACATCGTCCGCCCAGCGGCGCAGGGCGCGAAGCAGGGGGGTGGCCATGACGGTATCGCCCAACCATGAGGGCAGAATCACGACCAGCCGGGAGATTCCGGCGAGAAAGTCGCGCGGGGAGTCAGCCATCGGCCTCTGCCCAGAGAATCGATACACCGAATCGATGGCGGTACCAGGAAGTGGTCATCCGACGGAGGTCCTGCAACAGTTCCGGCAGGAGAGAGGAGTCGGCCTGGGGGAGGGCGATGGTGACGGAGTCGGGCGTGACGCTGACGTCGAGGGATTCCGCCCTGTGCTTCTCAGCAAGCGCGCGGGCGGTGGCCGCGACCATGTTCGCGAGCATCTCATGACGGAAGGGCGTTCCCTCGTACGCGCGGACCGTTACGGTCGCTGGATAGGCAGGCGGCGAGTCGGTCGGGCGGGTCATCGCGAGGATTCTACGTGAGCGGAATCGCCGTCGGCGGGGGCTAGAGTTTGGCCCCGGGCGGGCAACCGACCCTCGGCGTGCACCATGATCTGTGAACCCCTTCCCGTTGCTCCAGAAAGGCAGGTGCTGCGTGATCGGTCGACTTGCGATTCTCATCTACGGCGTCATTGCGTATCTCGCCTTCTTCGGAACGATCCTCTACGCCATCGGCTTCGTCGGCGGCTGGGTCGTGCCGAAGACCATCAACTCCGGGACGGCAGGCCCCGTCGCGACCTCGCTGCTGATCAACGCGCTGCTGCTGAGCGTCTTTGTCGTGCAGCACACCGTGATGGCGCGGCCGGGATTCAAGGCGTGGTTCAAGAAGATCATTCCCCCGGCTGCGGAGCGGAGTACGTTCGTATTGTTGGCAAGTCTTTCGCTGATCCTGGTCTTCGCACTCTGGCAGCCGGCACCGACCGTCCTCTATGACATCAGCGATACCTGGGCGAAGTGGCCGCTGACGGCTCTCTCGCTGGCCGGGTGGGCAATGGTGCTGCTCTCCTCGTTTGTGATCAATCACTTCGACCTCTTCGGCCTGCGACAGGTGTACCTGCACTGGCAGGGAAAGCCGTACACGCACATTCCGTTTCGTGTTAAAGGCGTCTATCGCTACGTCCGCCATCCGCTGATGGTCGGCTTCCTGATCGCCTTCTGGGCGACACCGATGATGACCGTCGGCCACCTCTTCTTTGCCGTGATGACGACCGGCTACATTTTCATGGGCGTCTGGTTTGAAGAGCGCGATCTGGTCGCCCACTTCGGTCAGGAGTACCTCGGCTATCGACATGCCGTGCGCGGGTTCCTGCCGATTCCGCGGCGGAAGCGGGCCGGAGAGTAATCGTCAGCGTTTGCCCAGGACAACGAAGCCGACGACGGTCGACTGCACCAGGGCAGCCAGGGCGACCCACCAGGCAGCCCGTTCCGGGGCTGCGTAGAGGGCGGCTGCGAGTCCGGCAAGCAGTACGACTGTCAGCACGATGATTGAAAGCAGCGCATCGGGTCCGAAGGTTGATCGGGCTTCGCGCAAGGCCCGGACCTCGTTGACGAGATCGGTCAGTACACGGTCGCGATCGGGCGCACGGCGCGGCGAGATCGGAGCGATGTGGATCTCCGGCCGGTGATCGGCCTCATCGGCACTCGTCGATTCTTCGGCGCGTCCTGAGTCAGTTGCGGCCGGTGTCCCGGTGTGCCGGTCTTCAACAGGCGGCGCGGCGGAGTCACGGGGAAAGAGCGAGTCGTCACCCTCGGCGTTCTCGGTGCTCTGCGGCGCTTCGACGGTTGCCGCACGGGCGACTGCCGGGACGGGTTGCGCTACGGTGCGTTCAGCCGTCGGCTGGACGGGGCTCGGGCGCGGTTCGACGATGATCGCCTGCGGGCGGATCTGGTTTCGGGTGCGGAACTGCGCCACGATCTGCGCGGCTTCGGCGATGGTCGAGACGCGGAAGTCGGCGTGTTCGCAGGGCCCGGCGGAGCCGGTTCGATCAATGAGGATGGTCCGGCAGCCGGCGCGGCGGCCCGCTTCTGCGTCGCGTGACTGATCGCCGATCATCCAGCACTCGTCGAGGCGGAGGTCGAAATCCCTGGCGGCCTGTTCGATCATGCCCGGACTGGGCTTTCGCCAGTGGTGCTCGCGCGCGTAGGCGGAGACGGTGCCGGCCGGGTGGTAGGGGCAGAAGTAGAAGCGATCGATCAGGGCCCGGTCACTCTCATTGACCAGTTGCGAGATGCGGTCGTGAACGGCCTCCACATCTTCCTCGGTGTAGAGGCCCCGTGCGACGCCGCCCTGATTGCTGACGACGATAATGCGATATCCTAAATCGCGCAGCGAAGCGATGGCGTGCGCTGAGCCGCGGATGAGGCGAACCTGCGCGGGGTCACCCAGGTCGCCGTCATTGTGGATGATGGTGTTGTCGCGATCGAGAAAAACCGCACGATGCACGACGTAATTCTCCCGTGGCACAGATGGTGCAGGCGTCAGGGAATCATACCGAATCGGGGGCAGGGGGTCCGCCGGAGGCCTCCGGTGGAAGCGCGCCGAGGTCGACAACGGGATCGCCGAGGCGCGGCTCGGTCCCGGCCAGGAGGCGGGTGATGTTGGTCCGATGCTTCCACGCGATGATCAGGGCCATCAGGGTCGAGACGGCCAGGAACGGCCAGACGTGGAAGGCGTCCGAGAACGAGACATCGGGGTTGGCACCGAGGTCGCGCGGGATGGCGGCAAGAAAGATCCCAAGGGGCAGGGCCAGTGCGGCGAGGATGCTGGCGAGACTGACCAGTTTGGTCAGCCGAATGATCAGCAGCCAGAGCACCAGGCACCCAAGTATCGGGAAGGTGAACCACGGATAAAGCGCCACTGCAGCTCCGAAGCCCGTCGCCACCCCTTTGCCGCCCTTGAAGGCCATGAAAATGGAGGCCATGTGGCCGGTTATGGCCGCCACCAGCACACCGGACCAGAGGAACGAGTCGGCGACTCCCGGTGGCTGCGGAGTGTCACCACCCAGCAGACCCATGGTCAGCCCGGCGATGAATACGGGGACGGCTCCCTTGAGGAAGTCGAGGACGAAACAGATCATGCCCCAGTTGCGGCCGATGACCCGGCCGACATTGGTGGCGCCGAGGTTTCGCGATCCTTCGTACCGAAGGTCTTTCCCGTGCATCCTGCCGATGACGTAGGAAAATGGGATCGAGCCGGCCAGATAGGCCCCGGCGATGAGGAGGGTCCAGGTCAGGCGTTCGTCCATGAGTGCCTTTCTGCGCCGTTCTGGGCAGTGTGGGTGGTGGGGGATGCAGTGTAGTGCCGTAACGCCCGTTCGATATCGGCGGTCAGGCGTTCAAAGCGGAGGTCGGGGGCGATCGTGGCGGCTGCGATGGTGAACGCGGCACGGCGGCGGTCGTCGATGAGATCACCAAGGCCGCGTGCCAACGCGCCGACGTCCCGGGCCGGAACAATGACGCCGGCGCCGGACTCGCGAACCCGATCAGAACCGCCGGAGCGATCAGAAATCAGCAGCGGCACGCCGAAGGCGAGGGCCTCCCACGTCGCTCGGCCGAGCGTGGAGTAGAGGGCCGGTGAGACGGCGACGTCTGCGGCCGAGAGCAGCAGGTCCAGAGCGGCAGTTCGTCCGATGATGCGAACGGCGTCGTCGATTCCGAGCCGCGCAGCGGCGGAGGCGGCTTCCCACTGGCCCTCGCCGGCCAGAACGAGGACAGCGCGGGCGGCGGCGGGGTCCTCGCGGCGAAGATCGGCGAGGGCCTCAAGGAGCCGGATCAACCCGTGCGCCCCGGGCTGCTTGGAGCACCACAGGAAGAAAACCTCCTCCGGGGCGATGCGCAGCATCCTCCGGCCCTGAAGGCGCAGCGCGGCTCTCTCTGACTCGGAGGGAACGTGGATCGGGGAAGCGCCGGGAATGTGAATGATGCGGTTGGCAAACCACGGCATCGCCTCCCGGATCTCCTCGGCCATCGTCTCGCTCAGCGCGATGACGCCGCGCACCCGGCGATCGCTACGGGTCTGTGCATCGGTGCGGGTCAGGGCCCGTTTGCGCGGGCTGATCCGGCCGCGCAGGCGCTCCATGAACCGTCCATGACCGGCGATGCGGCGTTCCGTGCTGCCGAGGATCGGGCAAAGCAGGTCGCCCGGAATGGCCGTGGTGAAGGAGAGCGAGATGTCGGCTCCGAGCTCCGGGATGACGCTCGATGCCCATGTGCGGAGGAGACCGGGGCGGCGTGATTCTCCGATCCGGAAGGTGCGACGGGCCACGAAGTGGAGGTCGGGCCAGAGCATCGGATCGAGCACAGTGTCGCAGACTATGGTGACGTCATGGCCCAGACCGGTGAGGCCGAGCCCCAGTTCGGTGACGATCTGGGAGTGGGAACCGACGAGCCGGCGGACATGCTCAAACCCAAGAATGATCCGCACGGCGAGTCTCCGCGAGTCGTTCAGCAACGGCGAGGGCCCCGATCCTACGATCCGGGGCATGAAGTATCGCATCATCAGCATCGGTTGTCTTGCAGCCCATCCGCTCTGGAACGAACGCTCGCCGCAGCGCAGCGGCCATGCCACCACGACGCTGGTCGAGGCCGAGGGCGAGTCGGGAAAGCCGATCCGGCTTGTCGTCGATCCCTCGCTGCCGCCGGTGATCCTCCAGGCCCGCCTGCAGGAGCGGGCGAACCTCCGGCCTGGGGACGTCACGCACGTCTTCCTCACCTCGTTTCACCCTGAGCTTCGGCGAGGTCTGACGCTCTTTACCGGGGCACGGGTGATGGTCAGCGAGCGCGAGCGGGAGGCGGCCATTGCCGCTCTGCGGGCCGGGAAGGCGGAACTGCGGGACCTGGAGCCCGATGATGAACAGGACACACGCGGCGATCAGGCCATGCTCGATGCGGAGTTGGCGGCTGTGGAAATGACGGAGGCCGCTCCTGACCGGATCGCGCCGGGGGTTGATCTCTTTCCGCTTCCGGGAGTTACGCCGGGCCTCACCGGGCTGCTGCTCTCGGAACCGCGCAGCACGATTCTGATTGCCGGCGATGCGGTTCCGACGGTGGAGCATCTGGAGCAGGGCAAGGTGCTTCCGACCGCCTGGGACATCGAGCAGGCGCAGGAATCCTTCATGGAAGCGATTGAGATTGCCGACTTCCTCATCCTTGGCCGGGACAACCTCGTTCCCAATCAGTTGCGCCGGGGGTTCTGAGGGGGCTCAGCCGTATTTGGCCGTCTCCGTTGCAGGGTCCCAGGTGGCGACCTTGTCGCGGCGATAGGCCTCGACAGCCATCTTGATGGCGACCATCGTCGTGGCCCCGAGTTCAACGTTGCAGTTGGGCTCGGCGGAGCCACGCACGGCATCGATGAAGTTGCCGACATGATCGCGGGCGGGCTTGACGTCATACGACCACGAGGCACCCCCTGCCGGGGGATCGGGCTGCTCCTTGCCGTTGCTGTCGGTCGTCATGGAGTGCTGCACGCGACCCTCGTTGTACTTGCGGAACTCGGGCCACCAGGTGGACTGCTCCTCAAGAACGATCCGGCCCTGATTGCCCCACTCCGAGCCGTCCTCGAACTGCATGGTTCCGTACTGCCCGCGGATGATGCACGGCACGCCGACATCGTTGGTCATCACCGAGTAGAGCGAGATCGTGTGTTCGCTCGGGTAATCGACCATCATCATGAAGGTGTCGGGGATGTCGCGCTCATCCTTCTCGAGGTACTTGCCGCCGGAGGCGACAACGCGCTTCGGATACGCACCATTGGGCCCTTCGATGGCCAGCAGCAGGGGGGCGAGTTTGTGGTAGATGAGGTCGGTGGCGACTCCGCCGTTGTAGGCAAAGTACTTCCGGAAGCGGAAGAAGTGGTCGGCATTCCAGGGGATCTGCTCCGCAAGTCCCCACTCATGGCCCAGCCAGCGGTCCCACCAGACGTACCCGTCCGATGTCTTCGGTTGATTGGGGCCGGCGTCGGTGTCGATGTGCCAGTTGAACTGGCCGCCCCGGGAATTGCGGCAATAGGCGGCCTGGCTCCAGACGACCTTGCCGATGGCGTTCTGCGAAACAAGGTCGCGCGCCGTGTGGAAAGTATCAAGACTGGTATTTTGCGGGCCGACCTGAAGCACTCGGCCGGTGCGCTTGACGGCGTCACGGCATTCGAGGGCCTGCTCGATGGTCAGGGAGAGGGGCTTTTCGCAGTAGACATCCTTGCCGGCGTCCATCGCTTCGACGGCGATCTTGGTGTGCCAGTGGTCAGGGGTGGCGATAAGCACGACATCCACGTCGGGGTTGTCCAGCACCTCCCGGTACTCCATCGTCCCGGCACTCTCGCTGCCGCCGATGCGGCCGATGTTGGCATTGAGTCGGCGTCGATAGAGATCGCAGACGTGGATGACTTCCACATTGTCAGCGGAGGCGCGATTGACCAGGGCATTGACGTGGTGGGAGCCCATGCCCCCGGTTCCGATCACGCCGAAGCGGATGCGATCGTTGGCGCCGGAGAGACGGGCGAATGATGCGGCCGGAAGCATTCCGGCGGCGGAGAGGGCTGCGGAGGTCTTGAGGAATTGGCGGCGGGTGAAGGTCATGGCGGTGAATCTCCGGTCGGGGAGGGACGGAAACTGGGGGTGTCAGCGGTGCATTCTCCCGCATCTCCTCCCTTTCCGCAAGGGACCAGGGGGCAAACAGAGGGGTGAGTGAACAAAAATACCGAAGGCCCCGGTGTGCGGGGCCTTCGGCTGGAAGGGAATCGAGCGTCAGGATCGCAGGTTACGGACGGGGCACAAAGGGCGCCTCGATGCCCTGCCCACCGCGATAGACCCGGATGATGTCGCCGGTTTCCACGCGGGCGCCGGTCGGACGGCCGTCGGGGCCGGGGGCGACGAGCTTGAAGAGGCGGAAGGTGGCGAGGCCGGTGGCGTCGGAGGTCATCTCGCCGACCTTGCGGCCGTTGATGCTGATTGAGACGGTGGTGTTTGCGGGGATGTCCTGAACTTCGACTTCGAGGGTCTGCTCGAGCATGCCGTTTTCAGGGGATTCCTTGTACTTGGCCTTCATGTCGATGCCGTTCTGGGAGTTGAAGGCGTCCCAGATGAGGTCGCCTTCGTTGGCAAAGGCGGGTGTGAAGGTCAGGATGGAGGCCAGGGCGATGATGAGTCCCATGATGAGGGTGAGTTGACGTTGCATTTCAAAGTCCTTTCGTGACGAAGCGGTCGGTTACAAGGGAAAGCGGTTTCAGAGACACGATTGGGCTCCGTCGAGCCCGAACCCGATCGGGGGTCGAGAGGGGTATTGCAAGAGTCGTGCCAGAACGAATTCCGAGGGCAAAGAAATTCTGTAACTGCTTGTTTGACAGTTATTTACTCGCATTCGCGACGGCGGGCCCCGGCAGACCTACGGCTTTCGGAATCTCACGGAATCGGCCACAGGGCGTCCGATGGACTGGCGGATTTCCGCCACTGCGGAGCATGGCCGGAAGTGAGGAAATTTCCGCCATCTGCGCCCGGTTGCGTTATTCGCAGTACTTTTCCGGTTTTTCGCCGTGTGCGCCGGCCTCTGATCGGTTAGGATGTAGTCCTGTTCACAGGCCCTGCGCAACCCTTGGAGTCGGAGAGAGGCGTCGTTCCATGATGAATGGCACACAGGCAGCAGGAGATCG
Organism: uncultured Vicinamibacteraceae bacterium; assembly: GCA_964585855.1. Taxonomy (GTDB): domain Bacteria; phylum Planctomycetota; class Phycisphaerae; order Phycisphaerales; family UBA5793; genus CAZPFK01. Next base: position 15,858 of record CAZPFK010000013.1, on the reverse strand, counting down.
ACGGCCGTCGGCCTTCACCCTCATTGAGGTGCTGGTCACGCTCTCGATCATCTCGCTGCTGCTGGCTCTGCTGATTCCGAGTCTTCGCTCCGTGCGGGAACGCTCCCGCGCGTTTGCGTGCCAGTCCAATCTGCGCGGCGTCGCCTTCGACTTCGAGATGTTTGCCGATCCCAACCTGCATGGCCCTCGCGGCGATGATGCCATGGACGATCGGCTCAGCGGCCGTCAGTTCTGGCTTGAAACCTTCCAGGAGTCGCAGTATCGCATCGATGAGTTCTGGGACCGCTCCGGCTCCTCCTACCAGGGGCCCGTCGAGTCGCTTGGGGTGATGGCATGTGCGGCAGTCGATGGCGAGATCACGCTGCGTAACAGCACGCCCTGCCGCAGCGGGGCCGTGCAGCCCCCGCAGGCCGTCTCGTTTGCCTTCAACCTGCGGCTTGATCATCCGGAGGTGAAGATCAAGGGGAGCGGAAGCTGGGGCGTGCAGCGCCGGCCGCTTTCTGACCGCGTGCTGAGTGTCGGACAGGGCGTTCCGCTTCTGTGGGATATCGACGGCGCAGCAGCGGCCAATCGCTTCGTCACACCGCACTACTCCGCCCCCCCCGGCGATCCCGAGGCTCCGTATGCCGACGGCACCTACTGGTTTCCCTCGCTTCGGCATGACGGGCGGATGAACGTGGCATTCGTCAGCGGCGAGGTGCTTGCCAGCGACGACCCGATCAACGAACGCTCGTGGCGGTGGGAGTACGCCCCCTGAGGGTTCTCACCCCGGCTAGAGTGGTCCGTGACGCTCCGCACCAAGTTCACCCTGCTGGTTCTGGTTTTCGTCACCGCCGTCGGTCTGTCCATCGGCGTCGCGGAGTGGACGACGCGGGTATTTGAGCGCGAACTGACTGAGACCGTCCGGTCGCTGACCTCAGTGCTCGAAGACCTTGATGAACTCAAGCAGTGGTTTGAGGTAAGGGTTCAGTCCCTTGACCCCGACCTCGCTGACCCGACGCACTCAGGGGCCGAGGGCATCATCCTCAATGCGGAGACGTTGCGGACTGACCTGGAGAGTTGGACGACCCGCCTGCAGACCAGTGCGCTGGTCAAGGCCCAGGCAGGCGTGACCACCTCGCAGACGATCATCTCCCGGGTCCGCCACACCGGGGATCTGCTGACCGAAGCGGTCGTGCTGCAGGCGGAGGGATCGCCGCACTTTCGCGATCGCTTCCTCGAGGCGAAGTCTGAGTTCGAAGGGCTGCACTCTCTGATTGAACGGGTGGAGAAGCGTCTGCTCCTGGACGTCGATCTCGCCCTCGCTCACGGAATCGAGATTCGCCGGCTCATCCGCAGGGTGAACTTCTCCAGTTTCGCCTTGGCCGCCCTGGGCGGCGTCCTGGCGGTGCTGCTCTTCAATCGCTGGGTGATTCGCAGCATTCGTGAACTCAGGCATGCCACCGATGAGCTCGCGGCCGGAAACTTCGCCTACCGGATTCCCGTGCAGGGCTCGGATGAACTGGCCCGCCTCTCCGACGAGGTCAACCAGATGGCCTCGACGATCGTGAGGATTCAGAATCAACTGGTGGAGCGCGAGCGGCTCGCCGCCATCGGCGAGATGATGCGGCGGGTGGTCCATAACCTGCGAAACCCGCTGGCCGGCATCCGGAGTCTCGCGGAACTGACGCATTCAAGTCTCCCCAACGACGCTGAGGAGCGGGAGTATCAGAGCCGAATCCTGACGACGGTGGATCGCTTCGAGCAGTGGCTGCGCGAGGTGGTGCGCTCCACGCAGCATCCGGATATCTCTCCTGAGTCGCAGGAGATCGCCCCGGCGCTGGCCCGGGTGCTGGAGGCGCATGAGGCGGTGGCATCGACCCGGAGAATTCGCCTCGAGCTTGCCTGCGATGCCGGCGCCCGGGCGACCTTCGACTCCGTCCACCTCGGCCACGCCGTCAGCGCCCTGGTCGGCAACGCCATTGAGGCAACACCAGAGGGGGGGCGGGTGCTCGTCTCGGCGGAGGCGATGGCGGGGCAGGGATTGCGGGTCCGGGTGGACGATTCGGGGCCGGGCGTGGATCCTGCCCTTGCGGACCGTGTTTTCGTGCCATACTTCACGACCAAGCGGGATGGGACTGGCATCGGCCTTGCAGTAGTCCGCAATGTCGCAGTCGCTCATGGCGGGTCGGTCCGCCTGGAGCCCTCAGAACTGGGGGGAGCGGCCTTTATCATCGAAATCGGGCGAACTTCCCCGGCGTCTGGAGGCCAAGGTGGCCAAAATTCTCATCATCGAGGATGAAGCGAATCTTCGCTATACGGCTCGCAAGAGTCTGGAGCGCTCCGGATCTGTCGTCACGGAGTGCGAGACGGCCGAGGCGGCGCTGCAGTTGCTGGAGCGTGAAGAGCCCGACCTGATTCTCACCGACGTTAACCTGGGGAAGGGCAAGACGGGCATCGAGTTCATCCGGGACGTGCGGGCCGGGGGATTTGACCGGCCCATTCTGGTGATGACGGCCTACGGGAGTGTGGACAGCGCGGTGGAGGCGATGAAGGCCGGGGCGGATGAGTACCTGCAGAAGCCGCTCTCGCTGGATGAGCTCTCGGTGGTGGTGGATCGAAGCCTGAAGCAGCGGCAGGAGCGGAATCGCCTGCGGCTGTACCAGCGGCTCGAGCAGACGCGGGATGAGGACCGCACGGTGCTGGGCGAAAGCGAGGCGTGGAAGCGCACCCGTGTACTGGCCGAGCGAGTGGCCGGTCTGCCGGTCGGCTCGGGGCAGCAGCTGAGCGCGGTGCTGCTGACCGGGGAGACGGGGGTCGGCAAGGGGGTGCTGGCGCGCTTCATTCACGATCAGGCCGCAGGGCCGGATGAGCCCTTCGTGCAGGTGAACTGCTCAGCGCTTCCCGCGACGCTGATTGAGAGCGAACTCTTCGGGCACCAGAAGGGGGCCTTTACGGATGCGCGTGAGACGCGACAGGGTCTCTTTGAACTGGCTGACGGCGGAACGATCTTTCTGGATGAGATCGGCGACCTGCCGCTGGCGCTGCAGTCGAAGCTGCTGATCGTCGTGGAGCAGGGCGTCTTTCGGCGCATCGGCGCGACGAAGGAGTCCCGCGTTAACGCCAGGATCATCGCGGCAACGAATCACGATCTCGCGACGGCCGTTGAGGAAGGGCGCTTCCGCCGCGATCTCTTTTACCGGCTCAACGCCCTGACCATTCCCATTCCGCCGCTGCGTGAGCGCGGTGACGATGCGATCCTGATTGCCGAGCACGCCCTCGCGCAGGTCGGCCGGAAGATGAAGCGGCCCGAGCTTCGCCTCTCAGATGAGGCGCGGAAGGCGATCGCGGAACACGCCTGGCCCGGAAACGTGCGCGAGCTGCTCAATTCGGTCCATCGCGCCGCCTACCTGGCGCCTGCGGACCTTGTTACCCCGCAGGACCTCGGTCTGGGTGCGACGGTCGGCACGAAGAGTGACGGAGCGCTCAAGGCGCAGCGGAAGGAGGGTAAGGCTTCGTCGGTTGAGGAGCTGGCCTTCGACTTTGCGCGCGGAGCGTTCTCAGCCGATGCCGTCGAGAAGCACCTGATCGTCGAAGCGCTGCGCCACTGCCGCGGCAACGTCAGCAAGGCCGCGAAACTGATCGGGATGAACCGCAGTTCCTTCCGCTATCGCATCGAACGCTATGACCTTGAATCCCTTGTGCAGGAGCTGGCCTCGCGATGAAGCGGCACCGACACTTCCTTCTGACTGTCGCGCTTGCGGCCCTGACGTCTCCTGTCATCGGCAGCGATGAACCGCAGGTGCATATCGACGGGATCGGCGATGCCGTCATCCGCCGCACCGATCTCGGCAATGACGGGCCTCTGAGCCCGACGACGGGCCTTCCCGATCTCGTCCTGATCCGGCTGGGCGGCTGGACGACGCCGACGCCGACGACGAATCCCTACGCCGGCTCGTGGATTGATGCGCGGGATACCGACCTCTTCCGCATCGACGTCGTCTTCGATGGCGTCGTGAACCCCCCGGGCCCGATTAACCTCCTCGGCGACGGCTACGACCCCTTCCGCTACGGCGATACGCCCGTCTACGGGTACCTCGAACTTGACATCGACGAGGATAAGGACACGGGCGGCGAGATCGACAACGTGCGCAATCGTCCGCTGGGCAATGCGGCGCGTTTCGGCGGAACGTTCGCCGGATCGGTCGGCGCGCGTGCGGCCGTCTCGGGCTATGACCTCGATGATGATCTGTGCAGCGGCCCATCGGTGGAGCGTTCGGGTGAGGAATTTCACCTCAGTCTGTGCATGTGCATTCCCTTCACCATCTCTACCATGGGCGACCCGACGCCGAACTCCTTCGACGCCGGCGACACCTGGCTGATTACGGGCCGGCTCTTCCGTCGCACGCACGCCTTCCAGGATTTCAGCGTCGCCTTCGGGGGCTCGGAACCGGGCATGTACGACCCGGTCGTTAACCTGCTCTGGTCTCATGATCTGCAGAGCGACCAGACGACGATTTCGCTGGTCTGGGCGCTGGAGAACTCCGGCTCGCGCAAGTTGCGCGGCGACTCGTCGACTCAGGGCAACGATTTCAATGCCGGCAATCAGACGAGCATGCTCGAGGCGCTGGCGGAGATCCGCTGGGCTGCGCAGAACAACAACGGCGATTCCTGTTCGCCCTATGCACTGCTGAGTGAGTGGAAGGACGGCAATCACGCCGAACTTGACGAGTTTCTCCGTGCGGAGCAGTGGGATGTTCTGGCCCTCTTCGGAACCGCATACGACACGGAGCAGCCGGACGCCCTCTACGTGTGGACGGATGTCGGCCCCGACTTCAAGGCCGGCGACTGCAACTACGACGGGTTCGTCAACGCGACCGATGTGCAGTTCGTACAGCAGGCGATCGGCCAGGCTGACGGGACGGCCTTCGATGCCGACGGAGTGGTCAACGGCCGGGTCATGCTGGAGAATTTCTCAGAGAACTTCGTCCTCTACGACTTGAATTACGACGGCTACATCGGTGTGGAGGACCTCGCCCTGATCGGGTACGAGAAGCGCGGAGACGTCAACAGCGACGGGGCGGTGACGACGCTTGACCGCACGCTGCTGCGTTCCATGCTCGGGCTGACCGAGGGGCATCCGCAGTTCAATCCGGCCGCTGACCTCAACGGCGACGGCATCATCAACCAGAAGGATGATCGCCTGCTCTTCGGGATTCTGAACCTTCGAGGCATCACTCCCAACCCCTGACATCTCTCGGCAGAGCGAAAAATGAGGCGCGGCCGGCGTGGGGGCCGGCCGCGCTGCGATTCAGAGTCTCGCTGTGCTTCTTCGACTTACGGGAAGGTGAAGAGCACCAGGTTACTGGCCTGGCAGGAGGCCTGCTGGCCGGCAATGATTCGCACCTGCCGACCTGAGGCGGCGGCCGGAACGAAAGATGTCACGGTCGCATCGCCGTTGGCGTCGGCGAGGGCCGAGCCGATGATCTGCGGGCCGGCGATGGGAATGGTCAGTCCGGGGCAGCCCGGAACGTTGGTGGAGCCGGCGATGAATCCGTAGGCGAAGACGACGAGTTCGCCGGGGTTGGCGTCGGTGACTGAGAGCGAGTTGTTCTGACCGGCCAGTCCCGGCACGGGGTTGCCCAGCTGAATTGAGGGGACGCTGATCTCGTTGACGAAGACGTCAGGGTCGCCGTTCTGGGTGGAGAGGTAGCAGGGCCACGCCTTGCCCCCGGCGATGGCGAGGCCGTTGTAATCCCCGAGGAACTGCTGGGAGCGGTTGAGGCCGTCGTTGGCGCAGTTGAAGGAGTTGGGCGTGAGGCGGAACTCCGTCCAGTTGGCGCCCTTGTCGTCGCTGTAGGCGTAGTAGGCATCGAAGAAGCCGTCGAGGACGCCGTCGTTCTGCACGGTGTGGCGGCTGTCATGGAAGACCAGGTGCATGGAGCCGTTGTTGTCGATCTCCAGCCAGGGGAAGAACTGGTCGCCGGGAGGGTTGTTGTCGCCGTTGATGACGACGGGCGTGGACCAGGTTGAGCCCTGGTCAGTCGATCGCTGCATGTAGAGGTCGGTGTTGCGCTGACCGTTGACGATGTTGGTCGTGTCGCAGTAGATGTGGAAGAGATCGCCGTCTCGGGGGTCCACAGCGAGCGTACCCAGCGGCGGAACGCGGAAGTTGCCCGGGAAGCGTGAACCGTCCTGCGTACTCCAGGTGTCCAGGCGCGTCGCCATGCGGATGGGGCTGCTGCGCGTCACGCCGCCGTCGAAGGAGCGGACGAGCCAGTGGCCGAAACTGAAGTCCCAGTAGGTGATGTAGAGCTCACCGTCCGGACCGACGCGCGGGAGGAAGCCGATCCCCGAGGGAAGCGAGCCGAGGAACTGCCACGAGTCGCCCATGTTGATCGAGCGCCAGAGGCCCTCGTTGTAGGCGATGTAGACCGCCGTCGAGTTGGGATTGCCCGGCAGCGGGCCGGCCGCCATCCAGCACTTGTCGGCAAAGAACTGCTGGCCGACCTGGACGGAGGGGTTGAAGGTCGCCTGCCCGGGGTCCTTTCGTGCGGTATAGAGGCCGCCGTTACCGGCAAAGGAGATGGCGCCAACCCAGAGGGTTCCGGTGCGCTGGTCGTAGGCGGTCATGGGGTCGCCCTCGACGCCGGACTGGTTGGCGGCCGGTGGGCGGACGAGGAAGTCGTTCCAGTTCTGACCGCCGTCAATGCTGACGGAGACGCCCATGTTGATAACTTCAGTAAAACCCTGGCTGAGTCGCCAGTCGTTCCAGGTCGCGACGAGCTCGACAACACCGTTGTTGTCAATCGCGGCGGCTGAGGTTTCGTTGGCCGCAAACGTGGTTCCGTTGTTGTCAACCCGGATCTGCGGGCCGACGGTGGGCTGCGCCAAGGCGGCGGTGCCGAATGCGAGTGTGAGAATCCCGAGGGATCGGATGGCTGTCATGGTCTGCTCCTTGCAGTTTCGATCACGCCCGTTGCAGGGCGATGGAGTTCAGTGGTGTGGTCGACCGGCTCTCAACCGCCCAGGGCGGCCTGCAGCAGGGGGGCGAACTGGGGCGGCATCGGTTGGCCAAGTGCGGCAGCGCGATCGGCGTGCAGCTGCGAGCCCTGGTAGTCCCCGGCGTAGTAGAGGGCGAGGGCCAGCTCGAAGTGGGCCTGGCCGTGATCCGGGTCGATTGCCAGCGTCTCCTTCCACAGCGCGATCGCCTCGTCGTAGCGGCCGGTGCCGTAGAGCAGGTTGGCAAGGTGCATCTGCGCGTCGAGGGCATCGGGCTGGAGGTCCAGCGCCGTGCGGAGGCAGGCCTCGGCCTCGGCGTTCTTGCCCTTGAGCATGAGGAGGTGACCAAGGCCCGTATGCCGCGCCGGGTTATCCGGATCGAGCATGAGCGCCTGCGAGGCGGCGCCGATCGCGGGCACCAACTGGTTCTGTTCCGTCAACAGGGACTCGGCCTCGGCGGCTTTGGCGGCCGACGCTGCTTCTGCCTGCTGGGGGGAGAGGTCGGTCTCCGCGGTGACGACCACGCGACCGGTGCTGAAATCCAGCCCCGTCAGGGCCTCACGCAGGAATGCATTGCCGGGACGCTCGGAGGGACCGGCAGAGGCGGCTGCGGCGGCAAAGAGGTCGCGCTGCGGGTCGACGCGAAGGGTCTGTGTGTCGTTGTTGTTCTCGCAGGCCGCAAAGGGGAGTGCGGCCAGGAGAAGGATCGAGGCGAAACGATGTGTCATGGCATGGTTCTCCTTCCAAGGGGTGACGAATCTGCTCCAATATACCGGGTTACGGCTCCGTGTGGTGGCGATTTTGCGTCCGATGGGTGTGAAAGTTCCGCATGGGCGGCAGCCGGCGGGGCGGGCGAGAGAAAAACGTCACAAACCGCGACACTTCTTGCCGCGATCTGAAGTCTCAACACTCCGGATGAGGGGAGAGAAGCGCGCCCGGCAGGATTCGAACCTGCGACCTGCGATTTAGGAAACCGCTGCTCTATCCAGCTGAGCTACGGGCGCCCGGGGGTTTCCGGATCATACGGACGCAGGGGTCTCAGCGTTGATCCATCGGGACATAGGGCTGATTGTGGGGGCCGATGTAGGATGCCTTGGGCCGGAAGATGCGGTTGTCGGCCAGTTGCTCGATGACGTGGCCGACCCAGCCGGAGATGCGGCTCAGGGCGAACATCGGCGTAAACAGGTCGCGCTCGAGGCCGATGGAGGTGTAGGTGGTGGCGGAGTAGAAGTCGACGTTGGGGTAGATGCCGCGCGAGCCGACCTTCTCCTCCATGATGTCGGCGATACGCGTGCTCATCTCGTAGAGGTTCATGTGGCCGGTCTGCTCGGCCAGGTCTCGTGCGAACTCCTTGAGGAAGACGGCCCGCGGATCCTTGGTCTTGTAGACCCGGTGTCCGAAGCCCATCATCTTCTCCTTGCGCTCGAGCCGGCCGTTCACATACGCGTCAACCTTGTCGAGGGAGCCGATCTCTTCGAGCATCTCCATGACGGCCTCGTTGGCGCCGCCGTGGAGGGGGCCCTTGAGGGCACCGATGGCTCCGGTGACGGCGGAATAGAGGTCCGAGAGGGTGGAGGCGATGACGCGGGCCGTGAAGGTCGAGGCGTTGAGGCCGTGGTCGGCATGGAGGATCAGGCAGACGTCCAGGGCGCGGGCCATGGTGTCGGTCGGCTTCTCGCCGTTGAGCATGAGAAGGAAATTCGCGGCGAGGTCCAGGTCGCTGTTGGGGGCCACCGGGGCCTTGCCTGCCCGCTGCCGGGCAAAGAGGGCAAGAATCGTCGGCATTTTGGCCAGCAGCCGGACGCCCTTTCGGCGCAGGGCGTCGGGGCTGATCTCCCGGGGACGGTCGTCTGAGGCGGAGAGGAGACTGACGGCGGTGCGCAGAACGGCCATGGGGTGGGAGGAGGCGGGCATCGACTCAACCAGCCGGATGACCTCGGCAGGCAGGCCGTATTCGGAGCGGATCTCAGACTTGAGGGTGTCGAGTTCGCTTTGTCGGGGGAATCGGCGGTTCCAGAGCAGGAATACGGTTTCCTCGAAGGTGGAGTTGCGGGCCAGCTCGCCGATCGGCACGCCAATGTACTCAAGCACTCCGTTGACACCGTCAACGAATGACATTTCGGTCTCGGCGGCGATGACTCCTTCGAGTCCTTTGGCAAAGGTGGCCGTGGTCATGCAAGACTCCTGGGCGGGGACATGAATCCGTCTGTTCGTTCGCGGGGCGCGGCCGGGACCGGCGTATGGACCCGGTCGGGCATCTTAGAAGAACCGCCGAGGCGCTGCCACTGTGCGGGGCGGAAGAGGGCGGTGAATCGTTGACGAATCGGCTAGGATTGGCCTTTCGCGGGGCAGCCGCCCGGAAACGAAAGCCGCATGATTCCTTTCGCCGTTGATCGACCACTTCGCAACCCGCCGGCGGTGACGACGGCGCTGGTGGTTGTCAACGTCGTCGTGGCGGTGCTGCTGACGGCCCTGCCGCAATGGCGGGAGCAGGCGATGGAGTGGGGGGCGCTGGATCCCCGGCAGTTGCGGCTGCACCAGTTCCTGTCGTTTCTCTTCCTGCACGCCGACGGAATCTGGCACATCGCCGGGAACATGCTCTTTCTGTGGGTCTTCGGGGGCAGCGTTGAGGATCGGCTGGGGCGGGTGGGTTTCCTGGCTTTCTACCTCGGCGGCGGGGTTGCTTCCGGGCTTGGCCACGCGCTGCTGGACCAGGCCCCTGCCATCGGGGCCAGCGGGGCGGTCGCGTCGGTGACCGGGGCGTTTCTGATTCTCTTTCCCGGCACGCGGGTCAAGGTGCTGTGGCTGCTGGCGATCATCACCGTCTTTGAGATTCCGAGTCTGTGGTTTGTCGGGCTGAGCTTCCTGCGCGATCTCTTCGGTCACCTGAGCGGGGCCGGGGACATCGCCTACATGGCGCACATCTCCGGGACGCTCTTCGGGGTCGCCTCGGTGAGTCTCCTGCTGATGATCCGCTGGCTTCCGCGCGAGCCCTATGACCTTGTCTCCATGATCAGCCAGGCCAATCGCCGCCGACGCTTCCGCGCCATCACGGAACGCGGATACAACCCCTGGGAAGGCACAAGGCCCAAGACGCCGATCCCGGCGATGCGCCCGGCCCCGACGGGCTCCTCCTCGGGCGCTTCGGAACAGGCAGGTGCTGACAACGATGTCGCGCAGCAGGAGCAGGCCGAATCGCGGCAACGGGTGTCGCAGCTTGTCGATCAGGGCCAGTTGAAGGCCGCGGCTGAGGAGTTTGAGCGGCTGCGGCGTGCGCATCCTCAGACGGTGCTCGGCTCGGCGGTGCAAGTGGCCCTTGCGAACTACTTCTTCTCGCAGCAGCGATATGAACTCGCAGCCGAGATGTATCGGCGGTTCCTGGACCGGTACGGAACGTCGGCCGACAACGGCCAGGTGCGGCTGATGCTGGGGTTGACGCTGGTTCGCTATCTCGGTCGACCGACCGAAGCCATTCCGCATCTTGAGGGGGCCAGAGAGCGGCTCGATCCGGGCCGCGACCGGGAGATGGCCGAGGAACTGCTGGAGGAGGCGCAGGAGGCCGCAGAGGGAGGCCGGGAGGGATGACGCTGGCGGCATCCGGTCCTGTTCCGAGAAGCGCGACTCTGCCCGCTCGCGAGGGGGCCTCGGTCGTGCTCTTCACGGCCTTTGAGCCAAGCGGCGATCTTCACGCCGCGCCGGTGATCGAGGAACTCAAGCGACGCCGGCCCGATCTGCAGGTCTACGCCTGGGGCGGGCCGAGAATGCGCGAGGCGGGGGCGGAGATCGTCGAGGAAACTGGGTCGGATGCGGTTGTGGGTGGGCCGCCGATCGGGAAGATTCTCGAGCACCTGGCGATCAACCGGCGGATTGACGAATGGCTGAAGGGGCGGCCGGTGGGCGTGCATGTCCCTGTGGACTCGCCGTCTGCGAATTTTCCGATCTGCAAGATCTCGCGGCGGCACGGATGGCGCGTCGTGCATCTGGTTGCCCCGCAGTTGTGGGCCTGGGGTCCGTGGCGGGTGCGGAAGTTGCGACGGCTGACCGACCAGGTGCTCTGCCTGCTTCCCTTCGAAGAGGTCTACTTCCAGATCCGCAACATCCCGGCCCGCTTCGTCGGCCATCCGGCGATTGCGGAGCGGTTCAATCTCGAGGCGCTGCATGAGCGCGCCGGGACGCTGCCGCGAGTCTCCGAGACGGGACTGACGATGGCAATGTTGCCGGGGTCGCGGCCTGCGGAGCTGCGCCGGCATGCAGAGCCGATGGTGCGGATCTTCGCCCGGTTGCGCCGGGAGTTTCCTGATCTGACGGGGCTGATCTCTGCGGCCAGTCCGGAATTCGAAGGACCGTTGAACGCGGTGGTCGAGGCGTTTCCTGAGGCGCGACCGGCGATCCATGTCATCAGCGGGCGATTCCATGAGATCGTCTCAGCGGCCGATGTGGTCCTCTCCGGCTCGGGTACGGCGACGCTGCATCTGGCGCGCTTCCGCAAGCCGATGGTGGTGATGTACAAGACGGCCGCGCTGCCGTACTACCTGATCGGGCGCTGGCTGGTGCGACCGCCCTTCTTCTCGCTGCCCAATCTCGTGGCCCGGGAGCGGATCGTCCCCGAGTTCGTGCCGCACTTTGGCGATGAGACACCCATCTACGAAGCGATGCGATCGCTGATTGCCGACCCGTCGCAGCGACACGCGCAGATTCGCCGGCTGGCAAAGACCGTCGAGAAGTTCGGGGCGATGGATCCGGCCGTTGAGGCGGCCGATGCCATCCTGCGGATGTGCCGCCGAACCGTCAGAGCGGGTCCGGCCTCGCGCTGACGGGAAAGAGGGCCAGGGCGCAGACGGTGTTGCCGATGCGATCGCCGATCGGGATGAACCGAAAGTAGGGGGCGGAGATCGCAGCGCCCTTGCGTCGGGCACGCTCCTCCCAGACGGCCAGGTCGTGCCGGGCCACCTCCTCGGAGGCGCAGAAGATCACAATGAGCATGGCGGCATGACGGATGTCGCCGTCGCGGGAGAGCTTCAGGACGTCGCGCTGAATCGGGCCGCCCAGTTCGGCCGCGTACCGGGGGTTGGGGCCTTCCTCGGTGAACTGCACGACGAGTTTGACCTCGAGCCAGAAGGCCTCGGTGAGCGAGACGGCCCGGGGTGAGGCAAAGAGCGTCTGTTCGGCGTCGGGATCGAGCAGTTCGATGTCCGCCTCAGGAGTCAGCACGAGGTCGCATCGCTCGCCGTGGGAGCGCAGGCGGGTACGCTGCCGGTCCCGGGGGTAGCGTTGCTCGGGGTGGACGCCGAGTCCGGCAGAACGGAACGACTCCTGCACGACACGGTGCAGGGCCAGTTCGGCCATCGAATCCAGCCCCCGGACGGCCTGCTCGAGTTCGACGTCGTGTGCGGCGGCGGTGAAGCCGGCGCAGAGAATGTCCGCCAGGTCGGCGCAGGACCACTTTGCAGCAGCAGGATCACGGCCCATCAGCGCGATGATAGCGGGGCCGGCCGGATGCGTGCTTATTCGACGTCCTTACCCTCAACAACGTCGGCGAACTTCGGCGCTGCGTGCGGGGCCTCCATCTGGCCGGACTTCATCCGGCGGAAGTAGTCGTGGAATGCGCTCATCGCCTTGGGGCCGAAGACGATCATGATGGGAATGTTGGCCACGAGCATGACGCCCAGCCCCATCGTCGTCCACATGTCGAGTTCCTGGTCGGTTCCGATCAGCGGTGTCTGGTTGGGGCCGAAGTAGGGCATCGCAAAGACGGTCGTCAGGAAAATCAGGCCGCAGTAGACGACCTTGTAGAGCGTGACCATCAGCGTCGTCGTGCCCTGGTTGAACTTCGCGCACAGGTAGTACACACCCTGCTCGCCGTAGTAGGACCAGGAGATCATCGTCGAGAGCGCAAAGAGCCAGACGGTAATACTCACCAGCCACTGCCCCAGCCCGGGGGTGACGCGGTCGAAGGCGTGCGCTGTGAGCGAGGCGCCTGCGTAATCGCCGTAGATGCCCAGATCGGTCTCACCCTCGGCCACATCAATGAAGAAGGGCTCCTTGACCGACTGGAGCGTGTTCCACGCCACCCTGAAGCCGGTGTCTTCATCGCCGAAGACCCGTCCGGTGATCCGGCGCAAATCGCGCCCGGTGTCGGTGCTCTCATCGGCATGCACGATCATGAAAACGGTGTCACCCTGGACCCAACCCGAGCCGGTGGTTCGCCGGAGAATCCGCTTGGAATCATCAGTCCGCGGCGGCAGGCCGTAGGACTCGATCGTCCAGAGGTTCGGGACAATGCTTCGTGAGACCAGCGAGGCAGGAGCGATAGTCACCAGATCGCTGCCGCTGGTTCCCGTCCGCATGACCTCAAGCGTTCCAGCGCTCTCGCTGAAGACGCGGCCCTGGATCCTGACTTCTTCGTTCTTGTCGTTGTTGTAGACGAACTCCTCGACGGCAATGACCTGCGGGGCCTGCGTGTAGACGGCCTCCGCCGGGCGGTTGTACGCGCCGCTGGAGAGAATCACAAGCGCCGTAATCGTGCAGACAATCAGCGTGTCCACCATCGGTTCAAGGCCCGCCACCACCCCTTCGCGGACCGGCTCATCAGTCTTCGCCGCGGAGTGAGCAATCGGCGCTGAGCCCTGCCCGGCTTCAGAGGAGAAGAGCGCCCGCTTCACGCCCCACATCGCTGCATAGCCGAAAGTTCCGCCCAGGAACGCTCCGGAAGGATCGGCGTTGGCGCCGCCCAGCCAGTCCGGCAGGCCGGAGCGAACGATCAGCGCCAGCATCGCCGGAATCTGATCGATGTTCTGCACCAGCACGAAGAGGCCAGCCACGAGGTACATCACGCACATGAAGGGCACGAGCCGTCCCGCAAAACTGCCGATCCGCTTGATCCCGCCGATGATCACCGCCCCGACGGCCACCGTCAGCAGAATCCCCGTGGCGACCTGCGGAACCTTGAAGTACGTGTAGGTGATGTCGGCCACGTTCCAGGCCTGGAACATGTTGCCGCCAGTGACCGCCGAGATCAGCAGCGTGATGACGAAGATGCCGCCCAGAAGCGAGCCCAGCATCGCGCCGTTGGCAAACCCAAGCACCGCAAGCCCAAGGCCGATCACGCTGCCGACGATCAGCCCGGTCTGGCTCCCGCTCACCAAACCCGCCCAGACGCAGACGGCCGCAAAGGCCAGCCCCGCCACAATGCACAACATCGGATTGCTGCGCGACGCCTCGCCCAGGCCCTTTTGCAGCACAAACATCGGCCCGCCGTGGGGATTCTCAGGATCAGTCGTGTCGCGATAGAGCATCGACTGCGTGACTTCCGTTGTCTTAAGCGCCATCCCCACGACCCCGATGACCCACATCCACAGGATCGCCCCCGGGCCTCCCAGCGCCACCGCCAGCGCCACCCCGGCAATGTTGCCGAGCCCCACCGTCGCCGAGAGGGCCGCCGAGAGCGCCTGGAAGTGGTTGATGGCCCCCGGGTCGCCGCTCTCGTCATACTTTCCGCGAATCACCGCCACGCCGTGCGTGATCGCGCGATACTGCGAGAAGGCGCTCCAGAGCGTGAAAAGCACGCCGGTGAAGAGCAGGGCGTACACCACATGCTGGTGAAAGAGGATGCCGTTGAGACCGTTGATGAAATCGTTGAGGTTGAAAGGTTGGGACATGCTTGCTCTCGGGTAGTGACTGGAGATGCCATCACACGACACACGCCCGGGCGCTGACCACAAGCCGCTCGCAGACCCACAATCAACCAACATTCCACGCCACGGCAGGGCAGATGCTCGGGCACAACGGGACAGAGCATACCCGATCGCCTCCCGTCATGCAATAACCTGACGCACTCCCTCTCCACCACCCGCACTCGCCACGCCCGCCCCCCTCAGGTATGCTGCACCCCCATGCCCTCGCTCCAAACCTTCCACCACCCCGCAGGACTCCTCCACGATACAGGCCCCGGCCACCCCGAACGCATCGCCCGCCTCGAAGCCGTCCTCCACGCCATCACCGCCCTCGGCCTGTCCACCCACAACCCGCAGGATTCAGGCCCTGCACCAGACTCCGACACCGTCACCGACGCGATCGCCGCCCTCCACAGCCCGCACTACATCGCCCGCCTCCACGACGCCTGTGCTGCCGGCCGCCCCTTCATCGACTGCCGCGACTCGGCCATCTGCCCCCGCAGTCTCGACGCCGCCCGCGCTGCCGTTGCCTGCGGCCTTGCCGCCGCCGACTTCATCATGAGCAAGACTCACCATCGCGCGTTCGTCGCGATGCGACCCCCCGGCCACCACGCCGAGCGCGACCGCTCCATGGGATTCTGCCTCTTCAACACCATCGCCCTTACCGCACAATACCTCATCGATGCCCACCGCCTCAGCCGCCTCGCCATCCTCGACTTCGACGTCCACCACGGCAACGGCACGCAACACCTCTTCGAAAACCGCGCTGACATCCTCTTCATCTCCACCCACCAGGACCCCGCCACCCTCTACCCCGGCACCGGCTACGCCTGGGAAACCGGCACGCGCGGCTCCCCCGGCGCCGGCTTCACCCTCAATCTCCCCCTGCCCCCCGGCTCGGGACACGAGGAGGCCCTGGCCGCCATCAACGACAAAGCCCTCCCCAGACTCCGCGAGTACCAACCCGAAGCGATTCTGATCTCGGCTGGCTTCGACGCCGACCGGCGCGACCCGCTGGCAGGGCTGAACTGGACCCCGCAGACCTATGCAGAAATCACTTCCGCTGTGACGTCGCTGGCTGATGAGTGCTGCTCGGGTCGGGTGCTCTCGGTGCTGGAAGGCGGCTACGACCTCGATGCCCTGCGCGAAGGCGTGACGGGCCACCTTCGTGCGCTTTCGTAGGGGCCGCCATGCGGACCGGGTT
>CAZPFK010000012.1:31716-52620 GCA_964585855.1 uncultured Vicinamibacteraceae bacterium | reverse complement strand
CAGCAGGGCGCTGTCCGCGTCAAGCCCCAGCGCAGCGCTCCGATTTCCACCGCCATCTTCCCCAAACGTCGAAGTCTCGCCGCCGAGGGCGGCTGACTGGCACTGGAGGGTGGATTTCGGTATCATCGGCGAATCGGTTGGATGGAGAGCGGTGATGCCCCAGCGCCATTCCGGCACCCCCACCCCGTTGCGACGTCGCGTCTGCGCTCTACTGCGCCCACTCATTGCCCTCGCCTTTCTGCTGCCGATGATGCTCGCTCCGAGGGCCGAGGCGCAGGTCGTGCGCGGCAGCGTCTCGGGCTGGCTGATGGAGGAGGGGCTGCCGCTGGCTCCGCTTCAGGGCGACACCTCCCTGGCCGGCATGCGCGTCTGGAACTGGATCGAAGGCGATGTCCAGCGCATCGAGGCCGAGGGATGGACGCGCGTCAGCATCGGCCCCTACGACTTCCGCGCTGAGCGCTTCACCGCCTGGGTGCACCGTCGCCCCGGCGCCGCCGCCGAGGGGCAGGCCGTCAACGAGATCGTCCTCTACCTTGAGGCACTGGGGGATGTGGATCGGCCGACGGGCATCTCGTCCGCCGGTGATGACCTGCTCGTGACCGCAACGCTCGTCGGTGCGATCGCGCTCTCGGCCGATGCCTTCCTGCCCGGCGTTCCCGAGAACGAAGCGCTCTCGCTTCGCGGCGAAGCGCGGGCGATGGCTTCGCTGGCCCGGCCCAGGCCCGAGGCGCAGGGCGTGCGACTGGATCGAGCCGAGATTCAGAAGCGCGATCCGATCGACTACGCGCGTTTGAACATGCCCGACCCCAACGCCCCTCCCGGCGATCCGATCCCGCCGGACACTCTCTCGCCGCAGGTCGCTGCGGTGGGTCGGCCCGATGCGGTGGTCTATTTCCAGGCAGGCGAGGTTGAGTACCAGTTTGCCGAGGATGAATCGGAGGGATACGCGGTGCTCGGGGGCGGCATCGTCGTCGAGTACGTCGAGGCGCAACGGCGTCCGGGAGAGGATCAGCCCCGCCGGCTGACGATTTCTGCCGACCGCGCCGTCGTCTTCACCGATCCGCTGACGATGGATGATGTGCTCCAGCAGCAGCTCAAGGCCGAGCAGGTTCGCGGCGTCTACCTTGAGGGAGATGTCGCGGCGACCGACGGCGAGTTCACGCTGCGCGGTCCGCGCATGTACTACGAACTCTCGACCAACCGCGCTGTCGTCCTCGAGGCCGTTCTCTCGACCTACATCGAAAGCGCGCAGGTTCCGCTTTACCTGCGTGCCGACGAGATCCGCCAGGTCACACGGCGGGAGTGGGAGGCCGATGAAGTCCGCATTGCCACCAGCGAGTTCTTCACGCCGGTGGTCAGTCTCGGGGCGACCTCGATCCGTCTCGAAGAGCGCGAGATCAACGGGCAGACGCGCAACTACGTGGACGTGCGCGGCGCCACGGCCCGCGCCGGCAACGTTCCCTTCTTCTTCTGGCCCCGCTACCGGGGTGAAGCCGAACGGCCGCTGATCCGTGAACTGACCTTCGGCAGCAGCGGCCGCCTCGGAACCAGCGTCGAGACCGAGTGGGACCTTTTTGCCCTCATCGGCCGCAGTCCCGAGAACATCGACGCCGATGCCGGGCTGATTCTCGACTACTTCTCCGAGCGCGGGCCGGCCGTGGGGCTTGATCTCGACTACCGCACCGACTCGGGGCGCGGGAACTTCTTCGGCTACCTGATTCAGGATGACGGGACCGACACGCTCAGTTCAGGGCGTGAGAAGCAGATCGAGGATGAGACCCGCGGCATGGCGCTCTTCACGCACATCGAGGACCTCGGCGATGACTGGAAACTGATCCTTGAGGCCTCGTACCTCTCCGATGAGACCTTCCTGGATAACTACTTTGACTCGCTGGCTGAAACCCGCCGCGAGTTCCAGACCCGCGCCTACCTCCTGCACCAGCGCGACAACGCCGCCTTCGAGATTTTTGCCAACTACGACCTCAATGACTTCGTGCCCAACGAAGACCTCCTCCAGTCCCAGCAGTACCTCGTCGAGAAGGCGCCGGAAGCAGGTTACTACCGCTACGCCGACGCCCTCTTTGACGGCCGTGTCACCTGGTCCAGTGAATACCGCCTCAGCCGCATGCGCCTCAGTTTCCCGCGAATCAGCCCGGCCGACATCGGCCAGTCGCGGCGTGCCTTCAACATCGTTCCGACCACCTCGTTTACCGATGCGCTGCTGGCGACCGGCCTTCGTGAGGACTGGGTCTCCCGCATCTACACCCGGCACGAAGTGGCCGCGCCGATGCAGGTCGGCATCTTCAAGGTCACACCCTTCCTGATGGGCCGA
This sequence comes from uncultured Vicinamibacteraceae bacterium, assembly GCA_964585855.1. Taxonomy (GTDB): domain Bacteria; phylum Planctomycetota; class Phycisphaerae; order Phycisphaerales; family UBA5793; genus CAZPFK01. The sequence continues at coordinate 50,288 of CAZPFK010000012.1, read as the reverse complement.
TTCGCCGGCTACGACGATGACTTCAGCGAGTTTCAGGCCGCCACCGGTGCCGAGACCGAGGAGGCGTGGTGGATGGGCGCGGCGGGGCTTCGGGTGTTCGCCAACTTCTCGCGGGTGGACAACTCCGTTGAGAGCCGTCTCTTCGACCTCCACCGCATGCGGCACATCATCGAGCCGAACCTCACGCTCTGGCACGGCGAGTCCAACGCGGCCGGCGATGATTACCCGATCTACGACATGGATGTTGAAGGAGTCACGCGGGGCAGCGCCGTCCGGCTTGGATTGCGCAACACCTGGCAGACGCAGCGCGGCGGCGAGGGGCGATGGCGCAGCGTGGACGTATTCCGCCTTGATACCGACCTTGTCTTCGGCAGCGGCGAGAACCAGGAGCAGTTCTCCATTCCGCACTTCTACGACTATCGCCCGGAGTACTCCCGCGTCGGCGATCATGTCTCTGCAAACGGCGCCTGGCAGGTCAGCGACACCTTCATCACCGCAGGCGACATCATCTACGACCTCAACGAGGGCCATATGGCCCGCGGCGGCGTCGGCTACCGGCTCGACCACACCGACGACCTCTACTCCTTCACCGAGGCCCGCTACTTCGACCTCAGCAGCGCCACCCTCCTGACCCTCGGCCTCGGCTACCGCATCACCCCCCTCTATGCCGTGCAGGGCACGACCGTCTACGACCTTGATGAGGATGAGGCCCGTTCCTTCTCGATGGACCTCACCCGTACCCTGCAGCAGCTCGAACTCCGCTTCGGCGTCTCTTACAACCAGATCCGCGATGAGGCCTCGTTTGCCCTGAGTCTCTCCCCACGCGTCGCCGGCAGCCGCTGGATCGGCGGCCCGCTCCGGGAGTCCCGCTGATGCCCCCGACCCTCACCGCCGCCCAACGTCGAACCCACCAGCGCTGGCTGCTGGAACTGACCGGCCTCCCGACCGCCGCAGGCCGGGAGCACCGCGTTTACGAGTGGATCAACCGCTGGCTCGCCGACCGCCCCGATCTGCAGGCCCGCTCCGACCGGCACGGCAACATGATGATCTCGATTCGAGGCCGCCGCTCCGCCCGGCCCGTTGTCATCACCTCCCACACCGACCATCCCGCCTTTGTCGTGCGGAAGGTCGAGTCAGGGAACAACGTCCGGCTGGAGTTTCGCGGCGGCGTCGATGCGCGATACTTCAACAAGGCCCGAATTCGCCTCCACCTCGCCGATGGAACCAGTCGCAGCGGCACCATCATCCGCTTCGAGAAGGCCTCGCCCTTCGTCGAAGTCGTCGCTCGACTCTCCGGCGGAACCGAGGGTGTGCGCCGGGGTGATGTCGCAGTCTGGGATCTGCCCGAGCCGAAAGTCACCGACGGCCGCCTGCACGCACCGGCCTGCGATGATCTCGCCGGCGTCGCGGCGGCCCTGGCGGCGCTTGACGTCCTGCGGACGCGCAAGGGGTTTGACGGCGATGTCCGCGTGCTGCTCACCCGGGCCGAGGAGGTCGGTTTCCTCGGCTGCATTCTCTGCTGCGAGGAGGGCTTTGTTCCCCGCCGGGCGAAGGTGATCACGCTGGAGAACTCCCGCTCGTTTGCGGAGTCGCCCATCGGGGGCGGGCCGATCGTCCGCGTCGGGGACCGAATCAGCATCTTCGCCCATCGCCTGACGTATGCGATCTGCCGGATTGCCGAGGATCTGGCCACGGCGGACGCGAGCTTCCGCTGGCAGCGGAAGCTGATGCCCGGCGGGGCCTGCGAGGCGAGCGTCTTCGTGGAGTATGGCTACGAGGCCACCTGCCTGTGTCTCCCGCTTGGCAATTACCACAACCAGGGTGCTCTGGAGGCGGTGCTGGCCGGCAAACGCACGGCCCGTCCCGCCCCCGAGGAGATCGATGTTGGGGATTTCCACGGCCTGGTCCGCCTCCTGGTCGGTTGCGGGGAGCGGCTGGGCGGCTCGGAGGGAGAGAAGGTTCCCGGGATTCGTAACCGGCTGGCATTGCTGAAAAAAGAGCGGGGCCGGGTGCTCCGAGAGTCCGGTTCCAACTTATCATGATCGCGGCAAGGATTGGAACCCCCCGGGGTTTTCCTTGCGTATAGGACTGGTGCTGCCGATATCTGGAAATGAGTCCGTCGCCTGCGCAGAGGGCCCGGACGCTGAGGACACATGGAGCGGCCGTCCGCGTTGCCGGCCCTGTACAGTCGGCAATCGGGACGCCGGATTCTGCAGAGAGACGGGTATGAGCCAGGCACAGACCGACCAGGCTGACAAACTCTCCAACAGTTCGACGAACCTCGACTCGCTCGTCGGGCGCATCGTCGTTGAGCAGGGGCTCGCAACTCCGGAGGAGGTGCAGGCGTGCCTCGAGATGCAGCGGCAGAAGGCCCACGATCAGAACGAAGACTCTCTGGCCTCGCTGCTGGTCCGCAACCAGTTCATCACCAACCGTCAGGCCGAGCGCACCCTCCGCGAAGTCGAGGCGCAGCGATCGACGCAGCAGATTCCCGGCTACGTCATCAAGAAGAAACTCGGCGCCGGCGCCATGGCCAGCGTCTACCTCGCCCGGCAGATGAGTCTCGACCGCCTGGTCGCCATCAAGGTGCTCCCCAAGAAGTTCTCCTCCAACGCCTCATTCATCGAGCGCTTCTACCAGGAGGGCCGCGCCGCCGCGCAGCTCAACCACCCCAACATCGTTCAGGCCTACGACGTCGGCCGGGCCGGCGAGTACCACTACTTCGTGATGGAGTTCGTCAAGGGCCGCACCGTCTACGACGACATCATCAAGCACAAGCGCTACACCGAGAGCGAGGCCATCGAGATCGTCCTGCAGATGGCAGACGCCCTGCAGCACGCCCATGATCGCGGCTTCCTCCACCGCGACGTCAAGCCCAAGAACATCATGATCACTGAGGAGGGTGTGGCAAAACTGGCCGACATGGGCCTCGCCCGCGCCCTCTCGGACAAGGAAGCCGCCGAGCAGGAAAAAGGTCGCGCCTTCGGCACGCCCTACTACATCAGCCCGGAGCAGATTCGCGGCGCCGTCAACATCGGCCCGCAGGCCGACATCTACTCCCTGGGCGCCACCCTCTACCACATGGTCACCGGGCAGGTTCCCTTCGACGGCAAGAATCCGACCGAGGTCATGCACCGCCACCTCAAGGCCGACCTCGTCCTCCCCGACCACGTCAATCCGCGGCTCTCTGCCGGCATCTCCGAAGTCATCGAGATGATGATGGAGAAGGACCCGCGCAAGCGCTATCAGACCTGCCGCGACGTCATCACCGATCTGCGCCTCGTACAGAGCGGGAAACCCCCCGCCATCGCCCACAAGGAGCACGTCGACCTCACCGGACTGACCCAGGGCGAAATCATCGAGGAGCCCCTCGAGATGCAGTACCAGCGTCTCGTGGCCAACCAGCTGACCGAACGGCCCAGTCTCTTCTCCCACCCGGCGTTCCTGCTGATTCTGGTCCTTCTGCTGGTCAGCATTATGGGCAACGTCCTGCTGCTGATTGCCTGACAAATCCCACCGGGCCAGGATCGCCCGCACACAAATGCGATGAAAGAATGCTCCGCCTGCAACGGAGGCGGCGGCCCGTGCGTCCGAAGGAGAGAGTGTCGATTGCCACGGCGATGTCGCGTCTCGACTCCGTCCGGCCGACGACGGTGCGCTCGCTGTCCTCGTTGCCGCAATCCGTGCCGATGGTCTGTGTGTCCCCATGATCTATTCAGTCATGCGAAACTGGGAGCTGCAGCTGGCCACCGATTCCGGTGACCGCAGGGAGTCTGTTCCTTATCGCGTCGGCGGCGAGTGGCTCATGGATGAGTTTCCCGAGGTCCGGGGGCCGGATGATCTCGGCGGCCTGATGCAGGCCTCTGCGCAGATCGTTGCCGAATCCGCCGCCTTCTATCGACGGGCCGACGGCCCGGTTGAGTTTCGACGGCGACCGCCGGCGCTGCTGGAGTTTGCAAGCCGCGGTGTGACCCGCGAGGACTCCAACCGCACCGCGCTGGTGACCTATCGCCCGATACAGCCCGGCTGTCCGATGGTGCTGGCGCTTCCCCCGTGGAACACGGCCCGCTGGAGCCTTCGACGCCTCATGCCGATCGCCCGCATGTGCGGCATGGGCTCCGCTGCGCTCTCGCTTCCCTATCAGGATGAACGTCGCCCGGAGGGCTGGTCGTACGCCCACGGCCTGTGCAGCGCCGACATCGGCATGACCATCCGCAGCATGCAGCAGGGGGTGCTCGACGCCATGGACGCCATCTCCGTCCTGCAGCAGATGGGCCATCGCGACATTCTCCTGGCCGGGTTCAGCATCGGCTCGGGTCTTGCCGCACTGGTAGACATGCACGATGCCCGGCCCGCCGGTGTGATCTGTGTGCTGTGCGCCGACAGTTTCGCCGACTGCACCTGGCGCGGTATCTCGACGGTCTACATCCGCCGCGAACTGGAGCGCCACATCAACCTCAACACGTTGCGCAAGGCGTGGATGCCGATGCACTTTGCCCGCATGGCCCACCGTCTCAGCGGGCATCCCCGATTGCTTCGGGCCATGGCGACGGCCCGTTTCGACTACACCTTCCCGCAGGAGAACTGCCGACGCTTCCAGGTGCGCTATCGGTCCCTGAACGTCCCCCATTCCTGGACCCGCCTTCCCTGCGGCCACTACACCCTCTCCGTTCCGCCTTTCTCGATCCGTTTCGCCCTCTGGCTCCGCAATCGGCTCCGGGAGTTCCGCATGGCCCTCGACGGCGTCGATCCCCTCGCCGGCGTCAGCGTCGACGACACGCCGATCGGCCTCGGTGAGGATCTGGTCTGAGTGTGCCGGACGGGCCGATCGCACCGGTTGCGGCCCCGCCGTGCCGGTATCACCGCTCACGTCCACGGGGCCGATGGCCGATCTGTGGGGGGAGCCGGGCCGTGACGCCCGGAGTCATGGTTGTGATACGAGGGGAGGTCGCCGTGCCTGCCACGCGACAGCGAAGCGAGAACTGGCGTCGAAGTCTGCAGCAGATTTACGACAAGCGCGGGGCGATCGAGATTTCCCTCTCGCGCGCCGCCATCATGCGGCAGGCCGCCGGCTCCGGCCCGCAGGCCCCCGATCTCATCTGGCGCGTCCGGCTTCTCGACGTCGGCGAGCAGAACCTCGTGGTGGAGGCCCCGGCTGCGATGGGAGCGGCCATCCCCTTCGGCCCGGGAGCGCAGATCGTCGCCGCAATCGTCATCGGGCAGAACCGCTGGATGTTCGAGACGCGCGTCCACGAGGTCCGCAGCGATCCCGCCGGACCGGCCGGCGCACCGCCGAGTCTGATCCTTGAAGCCCCCGTCTCCGTTGAGCGCTGTCACCGGCGGCAATCCAACCGCATCAGCACCTACGAACTCCACCTGCCGCATTGCACCGTCTGGCCGCTCCTGGACCTCGATTCGGCCGTCGTCGCCGAACGCGCCAACGAACTGATGGTCGAGGAGGCGATGGCCGGCGGCCGCCTGATGATTGCCCCGGGCAACCCTGCCGAGCAGCACATGATGCTGCCGGAGGTCGGTCCGCCCTTTGAGGCGATGATCGCCAACCTCGGCGGCGGCGGCATGGGCCTCGTGATCGATCCGAAGAATGCCCGTGGCGTTGAGCGACACCGACTCTTCTGGCTGCGATTCTCTCTGCCGCCGACGATTCCCGCCCCGCTGTCAGTCACGGCCCGCATGGTCCACTCCCACATCGACTCCGCCCAGCGGACCTATGCCGGTCTCGCCTTCGAGTTCGGCCACAATCGCCGACACCGCGACTTCCTGCTGGCCCGGATCTTCGAATACGTCGCCAGTCTCCAGGAAGCGCAGGGCGTCGTTGTCCGCAAGAGTGCGTAATCAGCGGCGGCAGCCCTGATCGGCCTCGCCTATCGTCATCGCCGCAGCCGCCCGATTCCCGGGCCGGTTCCGAGGTGATTTCAGAGGAGGCGACGGAGATGCAGCGGACGCTGATCGCAGAAGCCCTCAAGGGCGACCCCGGAGCGCCGGTCCGCATCCAGGGCTGGGTGCGCACCCGGCGCGACAGCAAGGCCGGGCTGAGCTTTCTTGACGTCAACGACGGCAGCAGCTTCAACGGCATCCAGGTTGTCGCCTCCGCCGACCTGCCCGAGTACCGCGAGGTCATCCTGCACCTGACCACCGGATGCAGCGTGACCGTCGATGGCGAACTCGTCGTCAGCCAGGGCAAGGGCCAGGGGCTGGAAATCAACGCCCGGCGGATCGAACTCGTCGGGGCCGTTGACGATCCTGACACCTACCCCGTCAGCGCCAAACGCCACACCTTCGAGTACCTCCGCACCGTGGCCCATCTGCGCGCCCGCACCAACACCTTCGGCGCTGTCGCCCGGGTGCGCGACACCATCTGTTTCGCCACGCACGACTTCTTCCATCGCCGCCGCTTCCTCTATGTCCACACTCCCATCATCACGACCTCGGATGCCGAGGGGGCCGGCGAGCTCTTCCGCGTCAGCACCCTCGATCTCCTCAACCTCCCTCGCACCCCCGAGGGCGGCATCGACTTTGATGCCGACTTCTTCGCCAAGCAGGCCTTCCTGACCGTTTCGGGTCAGCTGAACGTCGAAACCTACTGTTGCGCCCTCTCCAATGTCTATACCTTCGGCCCCACCTTCCGTGCCGAGAACTCCAACACCGCCCGCCACCTCAGTGAGTTCTGGATGATCGAGCCCGAGATTGCCTTCGCCGATCTCGCCGCCGATGCAGACCTTGCCGAGGCGTACGTCAAGCACCTCTGCCGCGCGGTCATGGAAGAGCGACCCGACGACCTTAAGTTCTTCAACGACCGCATCGACTCCACCGTCATCGCGACGCTTGAGCACATCATCGAGAAGCCCTTCGTCCGTCTGACCTACACCGATGCCGTCCGCGAACTGGAGAAGTCGGGCAAGACCTTCGAGTACCCGGTGAAGTGGGGGGCCGCCCTCCAGGCCGAGCACGAGCGCTATCTCACCGAAGAGGTTTTCCGGCAGCCGATCACCGTGACGGACTACCCCAAGGAGTTCAAGGCCTTCTACATGCGCCTCAACGACGACGGGAAAACCGTCGCCGCCATGGACCTGCTCGTGCCGGGGATCGGCGAGATCGTCGGCGGCTCGCAGCGTGAGGAGCGCCTCGACGTTCTCGACCGCCGCATCGAGGAGATGGGCTTGGAGAAGGAGTCGTACTGGTGGTACCGCGACCTCCGCCGCTACGGAACCGTGCCCCATGCCGGCTTCGGCCTCGGGCTGGAGCGGATGGTGATGCTCGCGACGGGAATGACCAACATCCGTGATGTCATCCCCTTCCCGCGCGCCCCCCGCCAGGCGGAGTTCTGATCACGGAGTCAGATGTCAGGAGCGGATGTGTGAAACGCCGCGCACTCGAGCAACACCTTCGCGAACACGGCTGCCAGCTCGTACGTCACGGCGCGAAACACGATGTGTGGGTGAACCCCGCCAACGGACACGACACGACCGTCCCCCGCCATCGCGAAATCAAGTCGGGCGTCGTTCGAAGCATCTGTAAGCGGTTGGAGATCCCCCTGCCGCCGGGCCTCTGACCTACGCGCTGGCCCGGCCCTGCCGGCGTCGATTCGGTTGGGTGCGGGCCTCCCGCAGGGCCTCGATCGCGTCACGGGCCGCCTCGAACGCCTCCGCAAGTGTCTCCGCCTGAGTCGTCAGCCCCGGTTCCATGGGAGAGGTCACGATGTAACCCCCCTCAACCGCCGGCTCAAGATTCAGAACCAGTTTCCCGTCGCTGACTGTGTACTGCGTTCGTTTCGGCATGACGGCCTCGTTGTCCTAACTATGCCGCCGACTCTGATGCGGTTCAAGGCCGTTCTGCAAAAAATGCGGCCTCACCCCCCCAGGCCGACCCGCTGCGCAATCCACCAGTCCGCGAGGATCCGCTCAAGCGTCTCCTCCGCATCCTTCAGGTCATCGGTGTTCACGATCGCATCCACTTCGCTGGCATAGAAGGGCTCGCGAAGCTGCAGCACCTGCTCAATCTCCTCCAGCGGATCGCTCCCCATCAGCGGAGGCCGGTCCCCCACGTTCCCGTCGAGCCGCGCCCGAAGCGTCTCCGGCGAGGCCTTCAGATACACCGCCACCGCGTGACCCGTCCGGCGCGGACCGTTGATCCGGCTCTTGCCCTCCTCCGAGGCCGACACACCGCCCCCGGTGGCGAGCACGACCGGGTCCTTCCGCTCCAGGATCTGCCGCAGCAGGCGCAGCTCCGCCTCACGCCACGCCGCCTGGCCGTAGGTCTTCCATGCATCCGAGACCGTCGGCGACTCCAGCCGCTGCAGCACCGCCTCGTCGAGGTCGACAAAGTCGCAGCCCAGCCGCTCCGCCGCCAGTCGGCCGACACTCGTCTTCCCCGCGCCGCGCGGGCCGATCAGAATGAGATGACAGGTCATGATCGTGGCCTTCCTTTGCTGTTGAGAGCGAAGAGTTGACGGTCGATCCGCAGCGAACCCAGCACGGTTCTCACCCGACCGCCTCTGAAGAGCAGGCCGGCGTCAGCCACGAAAAGTGCCGGCTCCGATTCCAATCGATTCCACGCCGCCGTCACCGCCCCCGCCGCCGCACAGCACGCCCGGGCCGTTGCAGGCGAGGCGACATCAAGCACGCCGCGCGCCCGTCCGAGCGCTTCCTCGGCCCGGGTTGTCATTCGCGCCCGCAGCAGGGCCAGACGACCGGCATCGAGTGGGCTGGCAATCGGGTCGTCCAGCCAGGCAGTGATCTCCCGGTCCCGCCAGCCGAGGTCGTGCAGATCGGCAAGCGGGATGGTCAGGCGTTGACTCCGTCTCCAGGTAACCCGCGTCAGCAGCATCTGCCGCAGCAGCGCCAGCGCGGAGATGAACTCCTGCAGTCGAGCCCGCCCCTGCGCGTCGTCAAGGCCCAGACTCGCAGCGGCCAGCCCGGTCAGGGGTGCTGCAACCTCCTGCAACGACTCGACCTGCGCCTCGGGCGTCGCGATCCGCCGCTGCTCCGCCAGGTGCGCCATTGCATCGATCAGGGAATGCCACAGCCGCTCCGGCAGCGCCAGTCTCGCGACCACGCCGACGGCCGCATCAAATTCCGGTCGACCGCTCCGGCCGGCCTGCTCATCTTGGTAGAGGTAGTCGATGACATTGTGTGCCGTCTGCGCCCGCCCGGCGGCGGAGTCCTCCCCGCAGGCGCAGGCCCTGTCTGCCGGGGTGCTCGCCGTGGCCGACAGCCCGGTGATCTCCGCCAGGGCGAGGGCGAGGGCGGCGAGGGTGTGGAGGTCATCCCGCTGCCGCCGGGGCAGGAACCACGAGGCCAGCAGGAGGTCCGGCAACTCCGCCCGGAGCCGGCCGCGCAGGGCGACGGCCGCCCTCCGCTCAAGGGCGACTTTGGGAGAGTCCGAAGAACCGTTTTCCGGCATGTTCGTATCTATGGGTGAGCGACCCGCCCTCGGGAAATCGGCTGATCGGAAGAGTCCGGGCTTGAGGGGCAGGGCGTGAGCATCGGGCATAGCTGCAAGTGACGCTGAATCAACAATTTCTTTGCAAAAATCCGGGTTTGTGCATTGCAAAAAGATGCGGTTTATGCCATAGTATAGAGGAGTAGGCACGGGCCTGCAGATTCGACGCATCGAACTGATTTACAGCCATCCACCCGCCGCCGATTCGGAGTTTCTCCGGTCGGCGGTTTTGATTTCTGATTTCCGCAAGGAATCCCAACGCGACAACGCCCGCGGGTCGCTCCGCGGGCGTTGCATGGCTCTGCGTTCTCGGCTCCCGGATCACTCCGCCGAGGCCAGCCGCGTCTGACCGACGTTGCTGATGACGATCTTCTCCGGGCTGACGCGATGGACCTGCAGCGGCATCGGCTCGCGCTTGGGGATCACCTTGATGACCGCCCGCGGCTTCGGGGCCGTCGCCTCCGCCTCGGCGTGGGCCTCCTCGGCCTGACCCGGGCGGGCGAGAATCCGCGCCTGCTCGACGTAGCCGTGCTCCAGCAGCCAGAGTTTGCGGGCCAGGTGGTACTCAGCGGCAGTCCGCTCCGGCAGGCGCTCAAAGGGGTTGAAGGCGTGCACCGTCTCGCCGATCCGGGCAAAGGCGATCGGGTAGTCCCACGCATCGGCCCCGAAGGAGGCCGGCCCGGGATAGACCGGCGTGCCGTAGAGCGGCGTCGTCGTGTACGGCGGCCCTGCGAGCTGGAAATCAGGGGCGATGGGGTGGTTGCGGGTCATGATCCGGGCGTGGCCGGCCCAGCGGGGCTGCAGATCGGCGAGCACGGAACGCGTCGGGTGGCGATACTCGGGCTGGTTGACGGTCCCGTGGACCGCAACGGGTGCATGGGCGGACAGAACGGCCGCAAGCGCGGTTGACAGCATGGCGATTCCCTCTCTTCAGGTTGTGCTTCACACGTCCAATGTACCACGATTCGCCCGCGGATGGGCGGAAATCTCGCGATCCATTTTCATCAGGACTTCCTACAACCGCCGTGCCGAACCCTTCCGAGACGCCGGAGGCAGGGTTCAGGGCGTCCGATCAGGCGCTGATGTTGCCTTCCGGCAACACGCCTGTTGCGCGATGGAAATCATTCCAGGCCGGTCCGGCCCCGTGCAGCAGGCGTATCTTTGTGGGTCATGAATCCGGACGGTCATACTCCCCCGCCCGATATTCGCCCCGCGATCCCCGCCCCGGCGGTCAAGCGCCTCTGCCTGTACCTGCGGGAGATCGAGAGTCTCCACGATGCCGGGGCCGCGACGGTCTCCTCCAAGCAGCTCGGCTCGGCCCTGGGTGTTACCGATGCGCAGGTCCGAAAGGACCTGGCCTACTTCGGGCAGTTCGGCCAGCCGGGCATCGGCTACGACGTGCGGCAGTTGACGACGGAACTGCGCCGGGTGCTCGGCACCGACCGGGGCTGGAAGGCGTGCCTGGTGGGGGCGGGCAACCTCGGCCGTGCCCTGCTGGCGCACGAGGGGTTTACCCGGAAGGGCTTTTCGATCGTGGCCGTTTTCGACGCCAACCCCGATCTTGTGGGGCAGGATGTACACGACCGGAAGATTCTGGCGATGAGCCGGCTGGCCTCGGTGGTCTCGAAGCAGGAGGTTCGTCTGGGGATCATCGCGGTGCCGGCGGAGGGGGCTCAGGGGGTGAGCGATGCGCTGGTGGAGGCGGGGGTGGAGGGGATTCTGAATTTTGCGCCCCGGCGTCTGGCGGTTCCGGAGCGTGTGGCGGTGGTGAGCGTGGACCTGGCGGTGCAGCTGGAGCAGCTGGCCTTTGCGGTCTCGTTTCCGAGCGTATGATCGTCCGATAAAGGGCTACGCCGAAAGTGGTGGAAGTTCTCAGCAAAGCCGCCGGGAGGTCTTGCACGATGATGGTCAGTTGGTATGCTTGCATGCACGACTGCCTCTGTTTCCGCTGCCGGATCGGTGCCTGACGCATCTGCCGGCGTCTGTCGGTGCAGGGGCACGGTTCGGCTCATGGAGGGGCCGGGCCCGGGACGGGGAGCAGGAAGCGCAGCAGAAGCGATGCCCAGGGAGCCGCGGCGGCGCGGCGGGGCGATCGGGTAACAGGAAACCAGAGAGTTTCTCCCGTCCGGCACAGGGGCGTGGAGAGCGACATACGACGACAGCAGACGCTGAGGAGACTTTTGATGTTCCAGGGAACAGGCCGAAACCGCACACCGGGCTTCACCTTGATCGAGTTGCTTGTGGTGATCTCGATCATCGCGTTGCTGATCGGGCTGCTGCTGCCGGCGCTGAGCAAGGCGCGTGGCGCGGCGAGGCAGGCGGGATGCCTGAGCAACCTGCGGCAGATCGCCATTGCCAACGAGCAGTATCAGACGGATTTCAACGATGAAATGCCGATCCGGCTCCCTTCGCGAGGGGCGAGCAGCTATACGCATGGCGGTCGTTCACCGCTTGCCGAAGGTGGCGCTCCACCGAGCAGTGCGCCATATTGCTACGACCGGCCATTGAACCCCTATGCCCACCCGGAACTCCCACGTGGAGACTTCTCTGTGCGAGAAGAGACTCGACAGAAAGGGCAATACGAGTTTCCGATCTTCGAATGTCCAGAAGACAGTTCATACAACTGGCAGCGCTACGGAAACCAAGGTGAGCGGCTGGACACGTCAATGTCCGCATACTACTACATCGGAACGAGCTACACCTGGAATCTGACCTGGTCGGATTTCAAGGGTGTGTATGGCGACATCTTTGAACCACTGGATGCAACGAGTAAGGCCGGGTTTGAACAGGGCCAGCGCTACTTCATCAAGGCCAAGCATGAAATGCCGAGCCAGTTCGTCGCCTTCTTCGATGATCCGGCGGACTGGATGTTCTGGACGCGGCGTTCACCGGAAGTCACTCATCACGGGACGAAGGATGTGAACGCATTCGTCTTCCTCGACGGCCATGCGAAGCTGCAGGAGTGCGACCCTGACGTGGTCTTCGGCACTCAGTACATGCTGGTCTTTCCGCAACTGCTGCGGTGATGTAACACTCTTCAATCGAATCGAACGACTTTCGAAAACACCGCCATCAAGGCGGTGTTTTTCATTGCTCGGGCCGTTGCGTATGCGGGAATCCAACGGCTTCGCTTGCGCTTCAGCGTGGTGTGGCCGTTGCGTTTGCGTGCGTCCAACGGCTTCGCTTGCGCTTCAGCCTGGTGTGGCCGGTGCGTTTGCGTGCGTCCAACGGCTTCGCTTGCGCTTCAGCCTGGTGTGGGTTGTCCCGTTGAGTATCATGACTCAATGAGTGATCCGCTTGCATTTTTCATCACGTGGACGACGCGCGGAACCTGGTTGCACGGCGATCCCAGGGGGTTCGTTGAACGTGGCGTTCAGGGAATTCAGCCGCATGATCCAGCATTGCATCTCCACCGTATGCAGCATCGTATGCGGCAGCCGGTAATTCTTACGCGTGCTCAGAGGCTCCTTGTCGAGGGCACGATTCGAGAGCATTGTGAGACCCGAACATGGGCACTCCATGCGGTGAACGCTCGAAGTAACCATGTACACGTTGTTGTTTCCACAACTCGTGCGCGGCCTGAAACTGTTATGGCGCAGCTGAAATCATGGTCATCACGCCGCCTCAACGGCCAATGCGGTCGGGTCGTCAAGTGGTGGACACAGCACGGATCGACACGATGGCTCAACGATGAAGCAAGCGTTGCCGCTGCGATTGACTATGTGATGGTTCGTCAGTAGTCCCGGTTGGACGATGAGCGAAACCAGGCTGAAGCGCAAGCGAAGCCGTTGGGCCCTCGTTCACGCCACGGCTTCGCTTGCGCTTCAGCCTGGTATGGCGCATGAGGTAAGGCGCCTCCCTCGCTACCCTACCGCGCGCGCTCCACGATCGCACGCGCCATCGCCGTAAGCGCGCTGCGCGCCTCCGAGGGAGCCAGGCCCTCAAGCAACTCCTGTGCGCCCAGGACGCGCCGACGGGCCTCATCGCGCGCGGACTCGATCGCCCCGCTGCGGAGCAGACGCTCCCGAACCTGCGCCGCCCGCTGCGGTTGATCACTCCCGCCCAGCAGCCGCAGCATCTCCTCGCGCTGCCGCTGGTCGGCGCGGGCGAGATAGTAGATGACCGGCAGCGTCAGTTTGTCCTTGGCGATGTCACGCCCCAGACTCTTGCCGACGACCGGCTCCTCACCCACAAGATCAAGCAGGTCATCCTGAATCTGGAAGGCGATGCCCAGTTCCCGCCCCGCCCGCTCCATCGAGGCCGAGAGGGCACTCTCTGCGCCGCTGAGTTGTGCGCCAAGTTCGCAGCAGAGGCCGATGAGGGTTGCCGTCTTCCGCTCGATGATCTCGAAGTAGGTCGGCTCGTCGATGGACCAGTGCTCGCGGTGGTGCAGCTGCAGCAGTTCGCCGGCGCAGAGGCGATTGGTCACCTCGCCGATGCGCCGATTGATCTCGGGCCGGCCCAGCGTCGAACAGAGGTGGAAGGCGTTGGAGATCAGGTAGTCGCCCAGCAGGACGGCCGCCTCGTTGCCGTGCAGGTAGTTGACCGTTGCGCCCTTGCGGCGAAGTTCGGCCTCGTCGAGCACGTCATCATGCACGAGCGTCGCCATGTGAATCATCTCGGCCACGGCGGCGACGACGCGGTGCGCCTCTTCGACGCGCAGCGAGCCGGCGTGGGCGGCCGCTCCGGCCAGGAGGGTGAGGGTGGGGCGGAGCATCTTGCCGCGATAGCGCTCGATGTGGGCGCAGAGGCGGTTGACGGCGGGGAGGTCGCTTGCGAGCTGCTCCTCGAAGAGGCGCTGCACGAGGGCGAGTTCGTTGGAGAGGAAGTCGACGACGGGAGAATCGGAGCCGACGACGGCGCGGATCTCCGGTGCGAGGGTGATCGGCGAAGTGGAGAGCGTGCTCATCATGGAATCATAGTGCGGCAGGATCGCGGGGATTGCAGATAATCGGACGTCGGCCGGTCGGAGTGGGGGATGCCGCTTGCCCCTCTTACCTGCGCGCTTCATCCCGACCTGTGCGGCGACTGGAGACCGGCGAAGCAGTTGCGGGACGTTGTTTTCGGGTCATGCTGAAGGTATGTCAGGATCGTACCTGCCTGCAGATGCAACCTGCAGGGGCTTCTGTGCGAATGGAAGGGCGGCGTTCCGCTCCGGGCGCAGCACAGGGGGTCGGGATCGCTGACAGACAAACATCGGATGGCGTGCGCGTGCGCACGCTGTCGCAAGAGGAGTCGTTCATGTCCCGAATGATCCGGGCTACATCGTTGTCGCTGCTTGTCGCGGCCCTGCTGGTTCCGGCCGGCGCCTTTGCGTCGGGCTTCGATGCCGGCGGCCCGCTGTTTATTGAGAGACCAGGTGAGATGGAGTTCACCGGCCGGCTGATTGCGCGGCTGTATTCGCCGCAGGAGATCGCCGACCGGGAGGGGCTGGGGCTGCGCGCCGCCCGGCTGCGCACCTCGGAGGCGCAGGCCCGGCTGACGCCGCTGGCCGTGGAGACGATCGCCGCCACCGGCGAGATCGTCTTCAACGTGCCGGCGGGGACGAGCGAGACGGAGTATGCCGCAACACTGCTGGCAACGGGCGATTACGCCTACGTCGAGCCCGACTGGTACGTCTACCCGGTGCGGACGCCCAACGACCCGCGCTTCGGCAATCAATGGCACCACGAGACGATCGAGTCGGAGCGCGGCTGGGATATCACCACCGGCTCGCCGAGCGTGATCATCGCCATCTGCGATACCGGCTGCGATCTCGACCATCCCGATCTGGCCGGCAACCGCGTCTCCGGGTACAACTCACCCTCGAACCAGGCCGAGTCGCAGGGCGGACAGGTGGCCGACATCAACGGTCACGGCTCGGCGACGGCGGGGACGGCTGCGGCGATCGGCAACAACGGCGTCGGCGTGGCGGGCGTGGGGTGGGACCTGCGGCACATGACCATCCGCGTCTCCAACTCCTCCGGGGGCGGGGCGTCGATCTCCGACCTCACGCGCGGGGCGCGGTGGGGCATCGACAACGGCGCGAAAGTCTCATCGGTGAGTTACTCCGGCGTGGAGTCCTCCTCGGTGCAGTCAACCGGGGCCTACATTCGCGATCAAGGCGGCCACCTCGTCTGGGCGGCCGGTAACGAGAACCGGACGATCGGCGGCGACCATGCCGACGTGATCGTCGTCGGCGCGACGACCTCCGGCGATACGAAGGCGTCGTTTTCCAACACCGGCTCGATGATCGACTGCGTGGCCCCGGGCGTGGGGATTCAGACGACCAACCGCTTCGGCGGATACGAGTCTGTCAACGGCACGAGCTTTTCGTGTCCGATGACGGCCGGCGTGCTGGCGATGATCCACTCCGCAGCGCCGGGGCTGACCCCCGAACAGGCGGAGTCCTTCCTGCTCTCCGGCTGCGACGATCTCGGTGCGGCCGGCGATGATGCGATTTTCGGCGCGGGCCGGATCAATCTCGCCAACTCGCTTTCGCTGATTGACGTGATGAGTCTGACGATCGACCCGGCGCCGATTCAGGCGCAGCAGAATGCGACGATCACGGTGACCAATGCCGACCCGAATGCCGACACGGCGGTCTTCTACAGTCTGCGCGGCGAGGGCTCGACGTTCATTCCCGAGCTGGGAGTGAGCGTGGACCTGATCAATGCGAAGGCGGCGACGGTGATCGCGACGTCGGATTCAACGGGCTTTGTGGAATGGACGGTGCGGGCGCCGCGCGTGCCCCGGGCCCTGGTGGTGTGGATGCAGGCAGCCCAGGAGACCGGGCGGACCAGCAACACGGTGGTGACACAGATCAACCCCTGAGCGATTGAGCCATCCTGCGTCGTCGAAGTGGTTTCGAGGAGGGGACTGCTTCCGGACGACGCCCGACCCCGGCGACGCCAACGCGCCGGGGTCATTTGTTTTTCTTACTGGCGGATGTGTTCCGGTGTTGCGGAGCGCCATTGAGCCGGCTGACGTGTCCCGGAAGACCGCAAATGAATGGAAGCCGATGCGGATGTTGTATGAAAGAGCAGAAAAATGATTCGAATGGGAAAAAAACCGGAGCGCATCGAGTTGATGGAGCGTCTAGTGGTGTGACAGCGAATGTTTGGATGCCGCTTCCTGCGGCGCCTCGGGGCTCCCACACGACAGTTCGAGTTTCCTCAAGGCCACAACGAGCCGATGCGCGCTTCTCCTCAGCTCAGCGCGCATCGGCTGCTTTTTCTCGGTCCTGTGCGGCCCTGCAGGGCGATCTTCCTGTTCCCGGCCCATAACACCTTGCGGAAGTTGCCTCTCCCCTGTACGCTGACGCAGTGCAGGAGCGTCGTGGCGACGCTCCGCTCGTGGTTCCATATCCGGAGCAGAAGGAGTCTCAGCATGTCTCATCATCGATTCTTCAAGGTCCCGGTCCGTCTGGCCGCCCTCGGGGCGGTGGTCGGCCTGGCGCCGGTCGCGCAGGCCGGCGACGTTTTTACCCTCCTGGTCAGCGAGGGACAGTCCGTTGACGGGGTCGGCCTGATCACGCGGTTTGACAACCTCGCGGTCAACATCGGCGGCAACTGGATCGTCGAAGTCGATACCGATAACGCCAACGCCGACATCGACGGCGCACTGTTGTTCAACGGCGTCCTGCTCCTGCAGGAGGGCGGGCCGATCGAGCCGTCCCCGGCGACGATCGATTCCTTTGACGCGATCCTGCTCAACAACGGCAGCGACTCGTTCTGGAATCTCTTCCTCGACGGCACGACGGGCACGGGCGACGACTCGGGCCTCTACCTCAACGACACGCTCGTCCTGCAGGAGGGCACGATCTCGACAGCCACCGGCTTCTCGCCCGACACGCCCTACATCGGCTTCTTCGAGACGAAGATGGCCGACCAGGTCGGCGACACGATCAGCGGGCTGGTGATGGCCTCGGTCGACGACATCGCCATCGAAAGTTCCGTGGACCGGGCCCTGGTCGTCTTCGATATCGACGCCAACACCGGCACGTTCACCGAAACGGTCCTCTACAAGGAGGGCGATGTCCTGCCGGGTCAGACGGAAACAGTCGCCGACTTCGGCACGGGACCGCACAACTTCGACTACAACAACGCCGGCGACGTGATGTATTTCGCCGACCTCAACGGCGACACGGCCGTCGACGGGGCCATCTACATCAACGACACGCTGTTGGCGCAGGAGGGCGATGAGTTTGCCCCGCTGGCGCCCCGCGCCTGGTCCAGTCTCTCCTCGCCGGAACTCAGCCTCAACGACTTCGGCGACTACGTCTTCAGCGGCTCGCTCGACGGCGATACCGCCAGCAACCTCATCATCGTCAAGAACGGCGAGAAGCTGGCCCAGGAGGGCGATGCGCCTCCGGGAATCGGCGGCTCATTCCTGCTGACCTCCTTCGGCTCGGGGCCGATCCTCATCGACAACCAGAGCAACGTCTTCTGGTTCGGCGACTGGGATGACTCCGACACCACGCGCGACACGGCGATCTTCCGCAACGACACGCCCATCGTGCAGGAGGGCGTGACGCAGATCGACGGACGGACGGTGACTTCGCTGGCAGCCGGTGTGCAGGACGGATTTGCGATCTCCGACAACGGCCGCTACCTGATCTTCGAGTGCGCTGTTGACGGCAACGACGCCGTGGTGCTGGTGACCTTTGACGAAACGCTCACACTTCGCGATCCCGATCCGGGTCTGGCCGGGACGCTCAACACGCTGGCGACGGCGGGCTCCGATCCGGGCGATGAGGTGTACTTCGTCTACTCGCTGACGGCCGGCTCGCGGGCCGTTCCCGGGTGCCCGGGGCTGAGTGTCGATCTCGGCGCTCCGCAGATTCTCGGCTCATCGCCGGCGAACTCGGCCGGCAACGCCTCGCTTGCGGCGAACGTGCCCAATGCGGCGTCGGGCCGGACGGTGCTGATCCAGGCGGTGAATGTGACCGACTGCATCAAGAGCAACCTCGTGACCTACACCTTCCCGTGATCTGCGGGAGAGATTGATCGGCAATCTTCAAGGCCCACGGACGGACGTTCGTGGGCCTTTCTGCTGCGCGGCGGTCAGGGATTGACGGGCTCGGAAGGGGGCCAGTCGACGAGTCGCGGCTCCTGGGCGGGGTACTCGCCGCG
>CAZPFK010000012.1:29561-31616 GCA_964585855.1 uncultured Vicinamibacteraceae bacterium | reverse complement strand
GAAGTAAAACGGCTGCGTATTCCCGTACCAGATAATCCCCAGCGTGATCGTCAGCACGCACACCGCCACCACCGTCGCCAATGCGCCGCCGGCAAGCGCCGGGTGCCGACCCATCCACCGCGAGACCTTCACCCACCGTGACGCCGGCCGCGCTTCGATCGGCTCTCCTTCGAGGTGTCGCTCGAGATCTCGCTTGAGGGCTTCGGCCGACTGGTAACGGCGGTTGCGATCCTTCTCCATCGCCTTGCCGACGATGGTCTCGAGGTCGCCCCGGAAGCGCCGGTCGATTGCGGAGAGGGCCGTCGGCGTCTGCTCCCGGATGATCTGCGTGGCCTGGAAGAGCGTGGCGCTGCTGAGGTCAAAGGCGGGGCGGTCGGCGAGCAGTTCATAGAGAACCGCACCCAGCGAGTAGACATCGCTTCGGCCGTCGAGGTCGGGCGCTGCGCCGTCGCACTGCTCCGGACTCATGTACTGCACAGTCCCCAGCAACTGCCCCACCTGCGTCTGCTGCGTCGTCACCGCCAGATCGGAGTCGGTCGCCCGGGCCACGCCGAAGTCGATCACCTTCGGCTCGCCGGCAGCATCGACGAGGATGTTGCCGGGCTTCAGATCGCGATGGACAACACCCTTGAGGTGGCCGTGGTGAACCGCATCGCAGACCTTGGCAAAGAGCCGAAGCCGCTGCTCAATGGAGAGCCCGGCATCGCGGCAGTACTCAGTGATCCACTTCGCCTCGGGGATGAACTCCATCGCAAAATAGGGCGTCGGCTCCCCGCCCTCACGGGCCGACTCCTCGTAGTGCGCCCCGGCCTCGTAGACCTGCGCGATGTTGGGATGGCGCAGGCGGCCGAGGATCTCCGCCTCGTACTGGAATCGCCGCATCGCTGAGCGGGAGGCGATGCCGCTGCGGATGATCTTCACGGCAACCGACCGCCTCGGCTGCTCCTGCAGGGCTTCGTAGACAACGCCCATGCCGCCCCGGGCGATGACGCGCTTCAGTTCGTACGTGCCGATCCGCCGCCCGAGAAGCGCATCGGGTGACTCCTCTGCATCATCATCTCCATCGACGACAAAAGCGGGCGATTCGAGGAAGTCATCCCCGGCGTCGTGGCTTGCCAGCAGCCGCTCGACCTCTGCACGCAGCGCCTCATCGTCTCCGCAGGCGTCGCTGAGCAGGTCAGCCCGCTGCGCCGGGGGAAGGGCTGCGGCCCGATCAAAGAGGTCGCGTATTGTGCGGAATCGCTCCGACTCGGTCATACCGCTCTCCGCAACGGCCCTCCGCGATCACTCCGCCAGACCGAGCTCCCGTCGCAGCCAGGCCCGGGCGAAGGTCCAGTCGCCCTCGACGGTGCGCTTGGAGACGCCAAGCACGGCGGCGATCTCCTCCATCGTCAGGCCGCCGAAGAACCGCAGTTCGACGACGCGCGCCTGGCGGGGGTCGAGTTCGGCCAGCCGGTGAAGGGCTTCGTCCAGGGCTTCGAGGTCGAGATGGTCGCTTCTGATCAGAATGGCGCTGTCGAGGGTCACAGTCCGCACCTTTCCGCCGCGCTTCTCGGTTCGGTGGCGGCGGGCGTGGTCGATGAGGATGCGCCGCATGGCCCGGGCGGCGACCTGGAGGAAGACCTCGCGCGGCAGGTTGGCAAAGCCGTTTCGGCCCTTGAGTTTCAGGTAGGCCTCGTTGACAAGCGCGGTGGCCTGAAGGGTGTGATCGGGGCGTTCGCGGTGGATGAGGGCCTGGGCGATGCGGCGGAGCTCATCGCAGGTCGCGTTCATGAGGAGGTCGATATCGCCGTCGTCGTCCGGCGCAGGGGAGGGGGAGCCATCCTCGGGGCCACACATGGGAGGGTCTCCTTCTGTGGCCAGTTTACCGGACAGGAGGCGAACTGCAAGGGGAAAGTTGGGGAGTTTGCGGACTTCGGGGCTGAAATGCGCCGGTGAGGGGGAGAGAAGGGGTCAGCCCCGGGCGGGCATTGCTCGATGCCGGCGGGGCTGACGTATGGCATTCCTACAGCGAAGCGGGGCGGCGGACATCTCCCTGGACGTCGTCCCCGCTCC
>CAZPFK010000012.1:11118-29461 GCA_964585855.1 uncultured Vicinamibacteraceae bacterium | reverse complement strand
TCTCCCAGTAAGCGGGAGGTTCTCCCAGTAAGCGGGAGGTTCTCCCAGTAAGCGGGAGGTTCTCCCAATTGGCGACGACACTCCCAAAGTGAAGGAGTGGCAGCACCAATCGTGTCAGATGAGGACTGTTATTGTGCCCTAACGGCAGTTCCTCGTTATCGGTATCCGCCAATCGCCCCTAAACGCTCTCCGATCTCATCCAGCCGCAGGTCTGCACACGCCCCCGGGCTGACCCGCGCTGCGATGCTCTCCTCGGGGCTGATCGCCTCCAGAGCGTCGAGGTTGGCACCGACCTCGCGGTAGGCGTCGCGGAAGGGCATGCCGCCGGCCGCAAGCTCCACCGCCCGATCAGTCGCGAACATGCCGGCATCCAGCGCCTCGCGCATGCGCTCCACGTTGAGCGTTGCGCCGGAGACGGCCCGTGCTGCGATGCGCAGCGACTGCTCAACGCTCAGCAGGCCCCGGATGAGCGGGCCCTTGGTGACCTGCAGGTCGCGGTGGTAGCCGCTGGGGAGACTCACGGCGTTGATCACTTCCATCATCGCGCCGCTGACGATTGCAGCGCTGCCGCGCAGGAGTTCGGCGACGTCGGGGTTGCGCTTGTTGGGCATGATGGAGGAGCCGGTGGAGCAGCCGTCATCGAGGTGGATGAAGGCGAACTCGGAGGCGGAGAAGAGGGTGAGGTCCCACCCCAGTCGTCGGACGATCTGCGCGGATTGCCACGCGGCCGAGAGCGCAGCGACTTCATACGCGCCGCGGCTGGCCTGGGCGTGCATGGGGTTAATCTGGAGGCGTGCGAAACCGAGGTCGCGGGCCACACCCTCACGGTCCAGCGCGAGGTTGACGCCGTAGCCGGCAGCCGTTCCCAGCGGCGAGGCATTCATCCACTCGGCGGTGCTTCGTGCGAGTTCAGCGCTGTCGGCGAATCCCTCGGCGAAGGAGGCCATCCATAGGCCGACGCTGGAGACGACGGCGCGTTGCAGGTGGGTGTAGCCGGGCATCGGCGTGTGCTCGTGTGTGCGCGCAACAGCGAGGCAGGCCTGACCGGCGTTGACGGCCGAGGCGGCGATCTGCCGGAGCGAGTCGATCATCCACAGGCGCAGGGCGGTGAGCACCTGGTCGTTGCGGCTGCGGCCGAGGTGGACGCGCCGGCCGGTCTCGCCGAGGCGTTCGGTGAGTCGGGCCTCGATGGCGCTGTGGCCGTCTTCGTAGCGCTGGTCGAGGGTGAAGCGGCCTGCGGCGAAGTCCTCGGCGAGAGCCTGGAGTTCGGCGTCGAGTCGTTCGGCCTCATCGGGAGCGAGCGCGCCGATGCGGGCGAGGCCTGCGGCGTGGGCGCGGGTGGCGCGGATGTCGTGGAGGAAGAGGTGGCGGTCGAGGGCGACATCTTCCCCGGCCATGAAGGCCATGAGTTCGGCGTCGATGGAGTCGCGACCCTTGCTCCAGAGGGGGGCGGCGGTCACAGCAGCCCCTCCTCGGCGGGGAGCCCGAGGGCGAGGTTGATGTTCTGAATCGCCTGCGAGGCAGCGCCCTTGAGGAGATTGTCGATCGCGCAGACGACGGCGACCTGGCGCGGATCATCGGGGTGGATCGTCACCGAACCGATTCGTGCTCGATTGGTGTTGCGGACTTCGCGCAGATCGACGCTTTGCGGGCCGAGGAAGTCGATGAGCGGGCAGTCGGCACAGGCGTGTTCGTAGAGGGCGCAGAGTGCGTCGAGGTCGGCAGGGGTATCAAACTCCATGCGGACGGTCATCACGATGCCGCGGAAGAACTCGGCGACGGCGGGTGAGAAGCGGACGGGGAAGCCGAGGTGGCGGGAGACTTCGCGTTCGTGCAGGTGGTTGCAGAGGGAGTAGGGCAGGAGGTTGTCGCGGAGGATCTCGGGGTTGTTGCGGTCGCTGGGCGTGGCGCCGGCACCGCTGTAGCCGGAGACGCCGAAGCAGCAGGGGGGCGCGGCGAGGCGGTCGATGACGGGGCGGAGGGCCAGCTGCATGGCGGTGGCATAGCAGCCGGGGTTGCTGATGCGGGAGGCCGTGCGGAGTTGCGATTCGAAGTGCTCCGGGAGTCCGTAGGCCCAGGTGTTGTCGAAGCGGTAGTCAGCGCTGACGTCGATGAGCAGTCGCGGCGGCTGCGGCGAGGCATCCAGCGCGGCGACGTACTCACCGGCAGCGCCGTTGGGCAGGGCGAGGATGAGGACATCGGCGTTGAGGTCGGCCGCTTCCTTCGGCGAGGGATCGATGAAGCGCAGGTCGGCTGGCGCGTCGGCGCACTCCTCCTGAAGCGGCCGGCCGACCAGGGCGCGGCTGGCGGCGAAGGCGAGGCGCAGGCAGGGGTGGTGCGCGATGAGGCGCATGAGTTCGCGGCCGACGTAGCCGCGTGCGCCGATGATGCCGACGGCGGCGGTCTGTGTGTGCGTGTCAGACACCGGCGACCTCCATGACCCGCGGGGCCGGCGCGAAGGAATCGGGCTGGGCCTCGGCGTAGCGCACGCAGCGTTCGATCTCGTGACGGGAGTCGATGCCGCGCCAGAAGATAATCCAGGCGCCGCGCCTGATGGTTCCATCGGCCCGCTCGAAGTACCAGGGGTTGATGGGGTTGCGCTGCCGGGCGCGCCAGAAGAGGCGCGGGGCGGTTTCCATCAACCGGGCCCACAGCGAGGCCCCGAGGCCGACGCCCTGGGCCTGTGCGGAGACGGCGAACTTGTCGAGGTAGGGCAGGTCGATGCCGTCGGCACGGGTGAGCACAGCGCCGGCCACGTAGTCGCCTGCAACGAGGACGCGATCGATATCGCGGCTTTCGAAGTAGTCTTCGCGCAGGGTGCGGCCGAAGGAGGATTCGATCATCGTCCGCAGGCGATCGCGGTCGAGGTCGTCAATGGAGTCGAAGAGGCGCACGGAGACGCCGCGGCGGATGAGGGTTCCCATGCCCTTGTGCGTGAAGAGTTCCTTGGCGAGATGCTCCGGCGAAGTGATGGAGACGGAGGTGTGGTCGGGCAACTGGTCGAGCAGGCGCTTGATCTCCTCAAGCTTCAGGGCCATGCCGCCGTGGACCCACGGCTCGCGCATGAGGCGGTCGAAATCTTCCTCGAGATTGATCGCGGGGATGACAGCACCCTTGTCGTCGAGCAGCCCGCCGGTGGGGGTGAGAAAAACGATCTTGCGGGGGCGAAGAGCGAGGGCAAGTTCGCGGGCGGCGATGTCGGCGTTGACGTTGAGGATCTGGCCGGTGTCGCTTTCCCCGAGGGAGGAGACGATGGGAAGGTGGCCCGATTCGATCGTGGCGCGGATCAGGTCAACGTTGACCGAGTCGATCTCTCCGACCAGGCCGAGGCCGTTGATGCTCGAGGGCTGGGCGCGGAAGACGCCGGAGGTAATCGGCCGGGCGCGGACGCCGTTGCGGTCGAGGGCGTCGGCGAGTTTCGCGCCTTCCTGCTGAAAGATCTTCCGGGCGGCGCTGAGGACGACGGGGGTGGTGACGCGCTGGCCCTTGATCCACTCGCTCTGAACGCCCTGCGCTTCGAGCGCGGTGCTCAGCTGCGGGCCGGCGCCGTGGATGACGACGGGGCAGAGGCCGATGCGCTTCAGAAAAGCCAGAGCGCTTGCCAGTTCGTCAAGCTGCTGGGTGAGAATGCCGCCGCCGACCTTGATAACGGCGAAGCGCGCGCTGTCGACGCCGGTGAAGCTCGCCAGATACTGATCGATCTCCCGGCGTGAGCCGAGGTTGTGCAGCAGGTTCACAATGATGTCGTGGCTGGTGTCCATGCCTGTCCTTCCGATTCCTCCGGGGCTGAGCCCGAAAAGAGTGTGCCATACATCCGGGCCGCCTCGTCCAGTTGCGAGAGCGCGATGAACTCGCCGGGCGTGTGCGCTTCGGTGATCCGCCCGGGGCCGCAGACTGCAGCCGGCAACCCGGCTTCTGCAAAGAGGGCCGCTTCGGTCCAGAAGTCCACGGCGGCTCCGACGGGAAGCCCGAGGCGTCGGACGCCCTCCAGAGCTGCGGCCGATTCTGCAAGAGCCGGTGCGGCAAAGCGAACGTGCCACGAGGCGGTGGCGCCGGCGGGGATCGCCTGCCGGATGCGCGCGAGCAGCGATTCGGCGGCAACGCCGGGCGCCGGCCGCATGCCGAAGCGGATGGTGGCTGAGGCGGCGATCATGTTGGGCTTGATGCCGCCTTCGACGCGGCCGATGTTGAAGCGATTGGCGGGGCCGTCGTCTCCGAGCGCGTCGAGTGCGGCTGAGGCGAAGCGCACGAGGTCGTGCAGGGCGCTACGGGACTCGGCGAGACTGCTGTGGCCGCCGGTGCCGGTGAAGGCGACCTCGCAGGAGAGTAATCCACGGTGGGAGTGGACGGCGCGGCACTGCGTCGGCTCGCTGACGAGAACCAGCTTCACCCACTCCGGCTGCGTGTCGCAGAAGGCGCGAACGCATCGGCCGATGCCCGCCTCCTCATCGGAGGTAAAGAGAATCGCCGCATCGCCCTGGGTTGTTTCAGCGGCTGCGAGGATGCACGCGGCAGCGCCCTTGACGTCGCAGGCGCCGAGGCCGACGGCCCGATCCTCGGTGACGCTGAGGGTGAATGGATCGCCTTGCCAGCCCTCGCAGGGAGGCACGGTGTCGAGGTGGCAGTTGACCAGCACCGAGGGCGAGCCGCGAAGGGCGAGGATGTTGACGCTGCCGTCGCCGAGGTCGTCAATGGTGACGGCGAAGCCGGCCTGAAACAGCGTGCGCGCTGCGTGGGCGCACGCGCCGGTTTCCGAGTTGATGGCGCGCGGGGGGTTGGTTGTGTTCGAGGCGACCAGGCGCTTCAGATGGTTCAGGATTCGCTCGCGCACACTGCTTCCTTTCCCGCCGGAGCGGTTCGCTGCTGTCCGGCTGCGGCCGCCATCGCGCTGGAGAGTCCGGACAGTCTGATGAAGCCCTCTGCGTCGGCGGCAGTCCAGTCAGCGCTCTGGGCATACACCGCGCCGGCTTTGCGAAGGATGTGGCGGGATTCGATGGCGATGGCGTTCACAGCCCCGCCGTGGCTCTCCAGCGTCACTTCGCCGCTGACCCGCTCCTGCGTGGAGCGGATGAAGGCCTCGAGGTCGCTGCGGAGCGGCTCGAAGAAGTAGCCGCTGTAGACCAGGTCCGTCCACTTCCGAGCCACCTTGGGCTTGAAGGCGTTCTGCTCCCGCGAGAGCACCGCTTCCTCCAGCGCCCGGTGGGCCGTCAGCAGCGCGGCGATTCCCGGCGACTCGAAGACGATCCGCCCCTTGAGGCCGATCACCGTATCGCCGGTGTAGAGGCCACGGCCGACGCCATAAGGTCCGAAGCGCTCGTGCAGGGTGCGCAGAAGATCAGGTCCGTCGATCTGTCGTCCGTCGAGCATGACCGCCTCGCCGCGCCGAAAGCCGATGCGGGCGCGTACGGGCTGGTCGGGCCACTGCCCGGGCGGAGCGGTGATGCGATAGGACTCCGGCCCGGGGGCGCCGAACTCGTCGATCTCCGATCCGGAGACGGTGACTCCGAGGAGGTTCTCATTCATGGTGTACCGGGAGACGTCAGCGGAGACCTCAAAGCCGAGGTTCCGCAGATACTCCATCTCGTAGGCGCGCGGAGTTCGGGTTGTCGCCTGGATCTCCCGGATCGGGGCATGAATCGGAAGCGCGGTCAGGCAATGCAGAGAGTGGTCGAAGCGAACCTGGTCGTTGCCCATGGCCGTGCATCCGTGGCCGATGCCGACAGCGCCGACGCGATCGGCAAGCGCAACTGCCCGCGAGGCGATGACGTACCGGTCGGAGCAGAGCAGGGGGTACTGATCCTGGTAGGCCACGCCGCCCATGACAAAGGGCGTGACGAAGGTCTCCCAGAGTTCATCGGCGGCATCCTCGGTCACATGATCGACGGCTCCGAGTTCAAGCGCACGCCGGCCGATCCACTCCCGCTTCTGCGGCGTTACGCCGCCGGTATCGACAAAGAGCGTGACGACGTCGAAGCCCTGATCTTTCAGATACGGCACGCAGAAGCTGGTGTCCAGCCCGCCGGAAAAAGCCAGTACGATGGTTCCACTCACCGCGCACCTCCTGAATCTGCACCAAGTGCTGCCATCAGCGCCTTCTGCACGTGCAGTCTGTTCTCCGCTTCGTCAATGATCATCGAGCGCGGCGAATCCATCACCGCGTCGGTCGCTTTCACATTTCGCCGGGCCGGCAGGCAATGGCTGAAGACGGCGTCTGCCGTCAGTGCCATCTTCTCCTCGTTGACGATAAAGTGGCGGTAGTTGTCGCGCACCACCTTCTCTTCGTCCCAGCGGCCGTAAAGGGCCAGCGACCCCCAGCTCTTGGCATAGACGGCGTGCGCGCCGGTGTAGGCCTCTTCAATGTCGTGCGTGACGCTGAACGAGCCGCCCGCTCCCTGTGCGTTGGCGGCAGCCGCGCTCATGTACCGCTCGTCGAGCAGGTAGCGCTCGTCCGGGCAGAGCAGCGTGACGTTCATTCCCAGCCGGGTCGCAATCAGGGCTGCAGAGTTGGCCACAGCCGTGTTGAGCCCGCGCGGGTGATAGGTCCACGTCAGGACGTACTTGCGGCCCTTGAGGTCCCCGAGTCGATCCTGCAGCGCCAGCGCATGGGCAAGTTCCTGGCAGGGGTGAACGATGGTCTCCATGTTGATCACGGGAACCGTTGCATGCCGGGCGAACTGCCCGATGACGGTGTCCTCACGGTCGATGCTCCAGTCCTGGAACTTCGGAAAGCAGCGCACGGCGATCAGGTTGCAGTAGCGCGAGAGCACGCGTGCCGCCTCCTTGACGTGCTCCTCGGCCGAGCCGTCCATCACCTCGCCCTCCCCGAAGGCCATCTCCCAGGCGCCCTTGCCCGGCTCGAGGACAACGGCATGGCCGCCCATCTGCCATGCGCCGATCTCGAAGCTCGTGCGGGTGCGCAAGGAGGGGTTGAAGAAGACCAGCGCGATGGATTTTCCCGCCAGCAGCGGTTGCAGCGGCGTCTCGCGCAGGCGACGGGCATGATCCAGCAGGCCCAGCAGGTCATCGACCGGCCAGTCCTGCGTACTCAGGAAGTGTCGAGGCATCAGGCTGCATCCTCCCGGCTGTGAAGCATCTCGGCCAGCTGGCGCACGAGGCGCCGGGCCGCGCTCTGTCCCGTGGTGGCGATCAGGATGGTGTCGTCTCCGGCCACGGTGCCGACGACGCCGACGGGCGGCCTGCGATCCAGCGCAGCGCCGACGACGGCGGCATGACCTGGAGCGGTGCGGACGACCACCAGCGTCGCCGCCTGTTTGACGCTCAGGGCGTGCCGCTTCATGGCCGAGTGCAGTTCATCGGAGGGACCGGCAGCAACCGGCACCGTTTCACCGGGCAGGGCGTAGCCGTCGGGTCCGCGAAGAGCGCCAAGGGCCGCCAGGTCGCGCGAGACGGTGGCCTGCGTGGCGGCGATGCCTTCATCGCGAAGCAGATCGCAGAGCTCCTCCTGGCTGGTGACGGCCTGCCGGCGGAGGATGCGGGCGATCTGGGATTGACGGCGGAGGCGACTCATTGCATAAAAATACGCCGACATGCATGAATATGTCAAGCCGGCAGCGAAGAAATTCTGCAGCCCCCGCCGCCCCGCCCGCGCCGGGCCGTCTTGACCGCTTCCCGGTCCGGACTAACCTACTGCCCGACTGACTGCCCTTTGCGCAGAGGCCAGGTAGCTCAGTTGGTAGAGCACCGCACTGAAAATGCGGGTGTCGGCGGTTCAAGTCCGCCCCTGGCCACTTTCCCCGAAGCAATCCGCCTCCATCGATCCCGCCCTGCCGACCCCGACTTCGGGAACGAGCCGATCGGGTGTGACTTTCAGCCGGAGCGCCATGTCGGCCGCATCCGTGGCAGGCGGCATCCCTCCGACTGACCCGCCGAGAACCCTCTATGCCCACAACCGCTCTCCCCGCTCCGTTTGATCAGCGCGTCCGGCAATGCCGCGCCCGCTTCAAAGGCCTCGAAGTCGATGCGCTGCTGATCACCCGCGAGCACGACATCCGCTATCTCTCCGATTATCCCGGCGAAGACTGTGCCGCCCTCCTGACCCCCAAGCGTCTCTTCCTGATCAGCGATTTCCGCTACCAGGAGACGCTCTCGGCCTTTGCCGATCGTGCGGAGATCGTCATCCGCCGCAACGGCATGCACGCAGAAATCGCCGGCCTCTGCGCCGACCTGAAGATCGCGCGACTTGGCATTCAGTCTGAGTACATGACCATCGCCACCCGCCGCGACCTGGCCGGGCATGTCGGCGCCAAGACGCTCCGCGATACCTCGGGGGTGCTCGCTGAACTTCGGGCGATCAAGGATGCGCACGAGGTCAAGCGCATCCGTCGGGCAGTTCGGATCGCGCAGGATGCCCTCGCTGCCCTCCTTCCCACGCTCAAGGCAGGACAGACCGAGGCGGAGATCAGCGCCCGGCTGAAGTACGAACTGGAGATGCACGGGGCGTCATCGCCCTCGTTTCCGCCCATCATCGCGGTTCGGGCCAACGGCTCAAAGCCACATTACACGCCCTCTCCCCGGGCGAAACTTGCCAAAGGCCACCCGCTGCTGATCGACTGGGGCGCACGCTGCGAGGGCTACTGCTCCGATCTGACCCGCACCTTCGGCTTCGGCGGCATGCCGAAGAGAGTGCGCGAGATCTACGCGGTCGTCCTCGAAGCGCAGCAGGCCGCCATTGCCGCCATCAGGCCCGGCGCGGGCCTGGCCGCCGTGGATGCCGTGGCGCGGGACTTCATCGCCCAGGCGGGTTACGGCGAGTGTTTCGGGCACGGGCTCGGGCACGGCATCGGCTTTGACGTCCATGAGGCCCCCGGGCTGAGTTACCGCAGCAAGACCGGCGTGCTCAAGCCGGGCCACGTGGTCACGGTGGAGCCGGGCATCTACCTGCCGGGCGTCGGGGGTGTGCGAATTGAAGATGATGTGCTGGTCACGGAGAAGGGGGCGACCGTGCTCTCCTCGTTTCCGAAGGATCTCGAATCGGCCATCCTTCCGGTCTGAGGCAGTGGCCTGCAGGGGGGCGGCGCATTATTGTTGCCGACGGTGTATGGCCCTTCCGATTTCCGAACCGGCGGGTCCGCCGGGTGCATCTTCGTGGCGACGGTGCGCCCGCGGCGGTCCGGACCCTTCTGCAGAAAGTGACCCCTCACCATGATCGAACGCAAGGTGATCGAAGACCTCGTCAAACTGATGATCGAGCATGACCTCATTGAGCTCGACGTCGTTGACGGTGAACAGAGCGTGACCCTCCGTCGGCCCGGCTCCTCCGCTCCCGCTGCGGCTCACGCGTCCGCCCCGGCCGCCCCGACTCCCGCGCCGGCGGCAGCCCAGGCTGCGGCGGCCCCGGCGGCCAGGCCGGAGGGCAAGACGATCAACAGCCCGATGATCGGCACCTTCTACTCCCGCTCCGATCCGGATTCCGATCCCTTCGTGACCCCCGGCGCCCGCGTGACGGAAACGTCAGTCGTCTGCCTCGTGGAAGCGATGAAGGTCTTCAACGAGGTCAAGGCCGAGTGTCGCGGCGTGATCGCCGAGGTTCTGGTCAACGACGGCGACCCCGTCGAGTACGGTCAACCGCTTTTCCGAGTCACCCCCGCCTGAGACCCACACGGTCCGGGCCTATTCGGCAGCCTCATGTTCAAACGCATTCTCATTGCCAATCGGGGCGAGATCGCCCTTCGTGTCATCCGTGCCGCCCGCGAGATGGGCATCGGAACCGTCTGTGTCTATTCAGAGGCTGACCGCGGCGCTTCCTACCTCGAACTGGCCGATGCCTCCATCTGCATCGGGCCGCCGCCCGCCTCCGAGAGTTATCTCAACATTCCCCGCATCATCTCCGCCGCCGAAGTCGCAAACGTTGACGCGATTCATCCCGGATACGGCTTTCTGGCCGAGAATGCCCACTTCGCCGAGGTCTGCCGCTCCTGCCAGATCGAGTTCATCGGCCCCTCGCCCGAAGCGATGAGTCTGCTGGGCGACAAGATCAACTGCAAGAAGCTGGCCCGGCAGAGCAAGGTTCCCGTTTTCCCCGGCTCCGACGGCGCGATCGAGGATGAGAACGAAGCCGCCGCGCTGGCCGAGAAGATCGGCTATCCGGTCATCATCAAGGCGTCGGCGGGCGGGGGTGGCCGCGGCATGCGTGTGGCCAACAACGAAATGAACCTCCGTGCGGGAATTGCGGCAGCGCGGCAGGAGGCGCAGGCGGCCTTCGGCAACGGTGCGGTCTACATCGAGAAGTTCCTCGAGCGGGCGCGGCACATCGAGGTGCAGGTGCTTGGCGACAAGCACGGCAACGCGATCCACCTCTACGACCGCGACTGCTCCACGCAGCGCCGCCACCAGAAGCTCATCGAAGAAGCGCCCGCGCCGGGAGTCAGCGAATCGAAGCGCGAGAGTCTCTGCAAATCGGCCGCGAAACTGATTCAGAACGCCAGCTATTCCGGTGCCGCCACCGTCGAATTCCTGATGGACGCCCAGCAGAACTTCTACATGCTCGAAGTCAACACCCGGGTGCAGGTCGAGCATCCTGTCTCAGAGTTCATCACCGGTATTGACATCGTGAAGATGCAGATCCTCGCCGCCGCCGGCGAGCCGCTCCCCATGAGACAGAAGGACATCCGCATCAACGGCCACGCCATCGAGTGCCGCATCAACGCCGAGGACCCCGACCGAAACTTCGCCCCCATGCCCGGAACGCTGACGCGATTCGATCCGCCCGGCGGACCCGGCGTGCGCGTTGACACCCACTGCGTGAACGGGTACCGCATTCCGCCCAACTACGACTCCATGATCGCCAAGCTCATCGTTCATGCCGACGATCGGCCGGCGGCGATCGCCCGCTGCCTGCGCGCGCTTCGGGAGTTCCGCGTCGAGGGCATCCCCACGACCATCGAACTCCACAAAAAGCTGATGAAGTACTCCGGCTTCATCAACGGCGACATCGACATTCACTACCTCGAGCGCCTGCTGGCGAAGTAACGCCTTACCCGCTGCTCTCAAGTTTCGAGAGCGCCTCCAGCCGTCGCTGGTGCTGCGGCCGATCCGGCTCGATCAGCGCCAGCGCCTCCAGATGCCGCCGCGCCGCGCGGATCTCGCCGGCCTGGATCGCGACGGTCGCGGCGAACTCCCGGTAGGCGGCGTTGAAGGGCTCGATGAGCAGGGCGCGCTCGGCGTCCGCCAGGGCCTCCGCATATCGACTGCCGTTGCGGTGCTGTCGCGCCATCTCGATGGCAAAGATGCCCGTGGACTGTTCGCGAAGGTCAAGTTCGGCAAGCGACTCGATTGCCGCCGCCGCATCCCCCGCATCAAGGTGGTACGCGGCCAGCCAGCGGTGGGGGGTGACGTCCACGGGTCGCAGCGCCAGGTACCGCTCAATAAGTGGCAGCGCTTCGGCAGGGACGATCGGCTGTTCGCCTTTGAGCGCCTTGATGCGCTCAAGGAGCACATCGGGCTGATCCGGATACCGCTCGCTCCAGGTCTGGAGCGTCTCATCGGTCACTCGCGGTTCGGGCAGTGCCGGGTGCGGGAGGCGGCTGAAGAAGTCAGCGACGAGGCGCCTCGGCCGGTCCATCGGCTGCAGCATGGCCTGCCGCACAACTTCACCCATCAGTTCTGCGCGGGAACGCGCCGCCTCCGCGTACTCCGGCGAGGTCATCGCCAGTTCCTCGCGGTGGGAGTGGATGAGGTCGGCCAGCGAGGGCTGCGGGTCCATCCCCCAGGAGCGGACCTGTTCGGTCGCCCACGCGGAAAACTGCTCGAAGAACTCCGTCCGGCTCACATTGAGCGCTTCGGGGATCGCCAGTTCCTCGGGGAATCCCAGGGCGTACTGATCCATCAGCGCCAGCATCGCCTCGCGGCCGTAGCGCTCGATGAGAAACTCAAACATCCAGTGGCCCTGCGCATAGGCCAGCGGGCGGTCCTCGGGACGTTCGGGCCGTACGAAGGCCCAGTTGATCGCATCGAGATCGAAAAGCCGGCCTGCCCGCCACGCCTCGGTGAGCATCATGACCGTCGTGTAGTCGCGGGGACGGTCCTCGGCCCAGACGGCGGCGGCCTCAGTAAACCAGTGGGGAATCCGATAGTTGGTCTGGCTGAGGGTGACGGTGTGGACGTACTCGTGCCGCAGCGTCCGCTCCCAGTCGTACGTGCCCCAGTGCCCCGGACCGTTGCGCGGCGACTCCATGGCGATCACCGGCCCGGTTGACGCGGCGATCGTGTGAATCTGCGGCATGCCCGTGATGCGCACGCCGAATCGCTCGTGATTGGGCATCAGTTCGATTGTCGTCGGCCGGCCGGGATCGTGTGCGAATGCTTCGGTGATGTCCTCGTGAATCCGTTCGAGGTAGGGCAGCATCTCGACGGCCAGCGCCCGGTCCGAGGTTTCCGGGTCGTAGCGCACCAGGAAGTGCTCCGACTCGACGGTCTCGTAGTTCTGAAGATCCTCCAGAAGACGGAGACTGAAGAGCGCCCGGGCGTTGAAGCGATCCATCGCAATCACCTGCCGCAGCACGCGCAGCGCTTCATCATCCCGACCCGACTGCAATTCCATCAACCCAAGCTCCGTCTGCGGCGCAGGCCAGGTCGGCTCCCGGCGGATCGCCTCGCCGAGCACATCAGCCGACTGCCCATACTGGCGGTCGCGGCTGAGCTGGACGCCTGCGGTGTAATGCGCGTAGGCCAGCCCGGGGGAAAGACGGTCGAAGTCGTCAAGAGCCACCCACAGGCCGTCCTCATCGAAGTACGCGGCCTGAACTGCCGCTCGCAGCGCCAGCGCTTCACGCTGCTGCGGAAACGCCCGCACGACGGCCGTCACCTCGCCGTCGGCCTGTCGGGCGAATCCCTGGACGAGGGCGCTGCGGGCCGTGATCAGCCGGGCCAGCGGATGTTGCGGATGGATTTCGTTCAGACTGGCGACGACGGAATCGGCCGCTTCGAAGTTGTACGACTCCGCCGTCAGCCGTCCCAGCAGATACCACGCCTCGGAGCAGCGGGGATTCAGCGAGAGCACCTCCTGCAGCGCCTCGCCGGCCTCCTGGCGATTGCTTTTCTCAACGAGCACCTCGGCTTCGGCGAGTTTCGCCGGCCAGTAGGTGCGGTCGATGCGCTGCCCGACTTCCGCCAGGATGCCCATGATCGTCTGGTACTCGGCCGCGCCCAGCCCGCGCAATCGCGCGCGCAAAGAAAGGCAGCGAGCCGCTTCGGTCAGGTCGGGAGCCGACTCAAAGGCGCCGGTGATCCACTGATCGCGCACGGCATCGACGACCTCGCGCGACTCCTCATGCCGCCCCAGCCACCACAAGGCCTCGGCTCGAATCCGTGCGGAGGCGACATCGTCCAGCCCCTCCACATACTCGAGCGCGAGATCACACTCGCCGCGATGCAGCGCCGCCTGCGCCCGAAGACGGCGCATCGGCTCATCGGCCTCTGCCCGCTCAAGCAGAATCGGGGCCGTCAGATCCCAGGTGCGCAGCGCCGCCTCGGCCTGCCGGTGGGGAGTGATGAGATCATCGGCCTCCCAGACGCCGAAGAAGATCCGCTTCTCGGCCCGCTCCTGCTCGGTGAGGTACGGGGCCTCGACGAGGCGTCGCGCAATCGGGTCCAGCCGCTCCATCCACGGCTGAGCCGGTGCGGCTGGCTCAGCCGGCGCGGCGTGTCTCGGATCGGGGTGCCCGGTAACGACCGGCGCACCGAGGGCCAGGCAGAGGATCGCTGCCGACCATCGCTTCCGTGCTGTCGTGTGCCTGATTCCCATAATCCGCTGCTGTCTCCATCGGCCCTTCGCGGTCCCACAATGAGTCATACGTCCGGACGCGGCCGGGGATCGCCCTCAGGCACAGCATTTCCCGCCCGTCTTCACTCCATCGCTCCGCGGATCGCCTCGGCAAGCCGCTCTCCGTCGGTGAGTTTCCCGGCCGGCCAGTGGTGGGGCAGTCCGCTTCCGTCGGCATGTTTCGGGATGATGTGGAAGTGGACGTGCGGCACGACCTGCCCGGCCTCTGAGCCGTTGTTGCACAGGACGTTGTACGCTCCGGCACCGGTCGCCTTCATCACGGCCCGGGCCAGACGCGGCAGGGCGCGTCCGATCGCAGCGGCCGTCTCTTCGGGCAGGCCGTCGAGGGTGCGCGAGCATCGGCGGGGGATTACGAGGGTGTGCCCCCGGCTCAGGGGGTTGATGTCGAGGAAGGCGCAGACCAGTTCATCCTCGTACACCTTGTGGCTGGGCAGTTCTCCCGAGGCGATCTTCTCAAAGAGTTCGTCAAGTCCCGCCATGGCCGGCCTCCTCCACGTGAATGAGGTCTTCAGTCTCCGCTCCGTGCTCCTTCGTCGGGTCCAGCTGCAGGTAGGCAGAAAGCCACTTCACACCGAGATAGAAGGGGATGGTGTCCAGCAGCGCCGCGGTGAACTTGAAGGCGTAACTGGTGCCGATGAAGACAGCAAGTTGTGGCCAGAGCGACTGGTTCTCGTTGATCGGAAGCGCCCGGGCATAGAAGTGTGTGATGAGAATGACCGCGACAGTGTCCACCAGCTGGCTGACCAGCGTCGAGCCGTTGTTTCGCAGCCAGAGGTGCTTGCCCTTGGTCAATCGCTTCCAGAAGTGGAAGAGATACACATCGCAGAACTGCGCTGCCAGGTACGCAATCATCGACGCCGTCACCGCCCCGAAGGCCAGCATCCGCAGGCGATAGAAGGTCCAGTCCTCGTTGAAACGGACGAACTCGCCCTGATCGTTGTAGACCGCCGTCGGCGCGGGCGGCCCGAAGATCTCCACGCCCGCCTCGTTGAAGCCGTAACTGACGAACTCCGCCTGCATCGGCAGAACACCGCCCAGCCACAGAATGAAGACCACCCAGAGATTGAGAATGAAGCCCACCCAGACGACGAAGTTGGCGCGCTTGCGGCCGTAGAGCTCGCTGATGAAGTCGGTACACAGGAAGGTCAGCGGATAGGGCAGCACGCCGACGGCGACGGCGAACGAAATCTCACCCCACTGCCCCCACGACCACCCGCCCTCCTCGCTCCAGGACGCGATGACGACAAAGCGCGTGATGCCGAGGATGTTCAGCATCGCCAGCGTCCCGAGGAAGAGACCCGCGAGAATCAGAAAGACCCGCTCACGGCGGGCGTGAATTTCCGAGGCTTCGACCGGGTGCAGCGTGGAGTTCGGCTTGGCCATGTGCGGTCACGATACCGCCCGCCCACGATGCTCGCCACGAACTCGGCGCGAAACTCCAAGCGCAAAGCGGTCGCCTGCCCGATACTCCTTAACACTCCCCCATGCGCACCGCCCTGATCATCCCGACACGCAATCGCCCTGAACGGCTCGACCTCACCCTCAGGTCGATCGGGTCGCTCCAGCCCCCGGCCGATGTCCCCACACCTTCGGTCTGGGTCGTGGACAACGCCTCGGAGGTCCCGCCTTCGGTCCCTGACCGACTTGAAAACGGCTGGCCGACCCGGCTGATCCGGTCTGACAGGAATCTGGGCGCAGCCGCCAGAAATCTTGCGGCTGAAGCAGCCCTGAACTCCCGCAGGCCCCCCGATGTGCTCTGCCTCCTCGATGACGACTCTTACCCCACCGACACCGGCTTCCTGACCGCATTCGAAGAAGCCCCGGCCGATCTCTTTGCTCTCGGGGCCGAGATCCATCTTCCCTCCGGCCGCCATGAGGCCGGCGGATTGCCTGAGGTCTTCATCGGCTGCGGCGTGCTGGTTCGGGCCGATCGGTTCGTCCTGCTGGACGGCTACGACGCCGCCTTCGGCTACTACGGGGAGGAGTATGACCTGTGCGCCCGGGCGATCGCCGCCGGGTGGAGGGTCACGCATGACCGGCGGTTCCAGGTGCTCCACGGCAAGGTTGAACAGGGGCGGAACTTCGCGCGGATTCTCTCCCTCCTGGTCCGCAACAACGCCTGGGTCATCCAGCGGTATGCCCCGTCGGGCTGCCTCGACGGAGCGCTCGCCGCCATGCTTTCCCGCTATCGCGAAATTGCTCTCCGGGAACAGGTCGCCTCCGCCTTCGACTCCGCCCTGGCCGATCTCGACGCCTCACTCGATGCCCAGCCCCGGACGCCGCTCGCCCCGGCCCAGTGGGATCGCTTCACCGGCCGCGCCGCCGTGGAATCCTCGCTTCTGCCGCGATTGCAGCCCCGAGCATCCGGACCCATCCGCCTTGCAGGCGCTGGCAAGGGTGAGGAGGTCATCAGGGCGGCTCTGGATTCCGCAGGCATTTCCTGGACACCACTCGAGGCCAATGCCCGTCCGGAGGCCGGGGAGGTGGTCGTCCCTGCCTACCTCTCTCCCGGGCCGCTCGCCGACGCCTGGCTCGACCTGGCGGCCCGATTCGGTCCCGAGGCGGTCATCCTGCCTCCCTGCGAGCCCTACCCCGGTGTGGCCGAGCGTTTGCCTGCACGTTGACGCCTGCTACACTTTGCGGCTTCATAATTCAGGCCGATTGAACCACGTTTCCCGCGTTCCGCCGGCCCCGGAACGCACCGCACACCCAAGTCGCGATGGCAGCGATGAGGGCGGCGAGGGGCAAATGTGGGAGGTAGCACACAGATGGCCAAGAAGGTCAAGGACCAGTTTAAGCTGATGGCCCCCGGTGGGCAGGCAACACCTGCACCGCCGCTCGGTCCCGTTCTGGGCGCCAAGGGCATCAATCCCGGACAGTTCATCCAGAAGTTCAACGAGCAGACCAAGGCGCTCAACGGCAAGGTCGTCGGCTGCCTGGTCACCCTCTACGAGGACCGCTCGTTTGAGATTGAGATCAAGTCGTCTCCCGCTTCGGTCCTGATCAAGGAAAAGGCCGGCATCGAGAAGGGCTCCGGTCTGGTTGGAAAGGAGACGGTCGGCTCCATCACCAAGGAGCAGGTCCGTACGATCGCGCAGGAGAAGATGGAAGACCTCAACGCCGCCTCGATCGAAGCGGCGATGCGGGTGATCGAAGGCACAGCCCGGTCCATGGGCGTTACTGTGGTGGAGGGCTGAGCCATGCCGAAAATGACCCGGAGAAATCGTGAGAATCAGGAAGTGGCTCCGAAGTCGGCCCTGCCCCTCAATGAGGCGGTTGCCGCGCTGAAGAAGTTCAAGGCCCCCAAGTTCGACCAGACCGTCGAAGTGGCCTTCAACCTCGGCATCGATACCAGCCGCGCCGACCAGCTCGTCCGCGGCTCGGTTGCCCTGCCCCACGGGCTGGGCAAGACCAAGCGAGTGGTCGTCTTCTGCAATTCCGACCACGTTGCGGCGGCCAAAGAGGCCGGTGCCGTCGAGGCGGGCTCGGCCGAACTCATCGAGAAGATCAACGGCGGGTGGATGGATTTTGATGTCGCCATCGCCACGCCCGACATGATGCGCGAAGTCAGCAAGCTGGGCCGCGTCCTCGGTCCGCGCGGGCTCATGCCCTCACCCAAGGCGGGCACGGTGACCAACGACATCGCCGGCGCCGTGCGTGAGTACGCCGCGGGCAAGGTCGAGTACCGCAATGACAAGCAGGGCAACATCCACGCCCCCGTGGGCCGGATGAGCTTCAACGAAACCGCCCTGGCCGAAAACGTCGCCCACATGATCGGGGTGATCGAGAAGGCCAAGCCGTCGGCGGCCAAGGGCGCCTACATCAAGTCGATCACGATCAGCGGGACGATGACGCCGGGCGTCCGCGTCGCGTGGGCTTCGAACAACTGAGAATCCAGACACCGACCGCCCCGGGAGGGCGACATTATGAGCAAGCTCGTCAAAGAACTGATCATGCAGGAGTACCAGCAGCGCTTCGGCGACGTCGAAAGCGCGCTGGTGGTGGACATCCGCGAACTGGACGCGATTGCCAACAACCGGCTCCGCTCCGAGCTGGGCAAGAAGAACATCCGGGTGACCGTCATCCGCAACAGTCTGGCGCAGAAGGCCTTCGCCGATTCGCCGCTGAGCGCCCTGGGTCCGGTCCTCAACGGCCCAAGCGCCCTGATCTACGGCGAGTCCGTCATCGATGTGGCCCGTGAACTGATGGAGTGGGCCCGCAAAATCAAGGCGATGGTCCTCAAGGGCGCAGTCCTCGACGGCGAACTCTTCGAGGGCGCCAAGGGAGTCGAGCGGCTCTCGACCTTCCCGACGCGCGAGGAGGCCCAGGGCCAGTGCGTGCAGCTGGTCCTCAGCCCCGGAGCGAGTCTCGTCGGCGCCGTCACCGGCCCCGGCGGCCAGCTGGTCTCCATCCTCAAGAGCATCGAGGAGAAACTCGAAAAGGGCGAAACGATCGCCAAGGTCGGCTGATCGCATCGCCGCAGAAGTGAAACTGGTGGCACAGGCATCCTGCCTGTGAAGAACAAGTAGCACAGGCATCTTG
>CAZPFK010000012.1:0-11018 GCA_964585855.1 uncultured Vicinamibacteraceae bacterium | reverse complement strand
GTGCAGATCAAGTAATCCGACCTCAGACAGGCAACTGTCTGTCAGCAGGTAGCACAGGCATCTTGCCTGTGCAGAACAAGTAGCACGGGCATCCTGCCTGTGCAGCGAATCGAACAATGCAACCGGCGTCCGAGAGGACGTCGGTTGTTTTTTCACGACTGTGGGCCCACCCCTCAGCCGAAATTCTTAAGCAGGTTCGCAATGTCGTTGTAGAAGGTGATGACGAAGACCGTCAGGATCAGCACCATGCCGATCGTCGAAGCCGTCGCCTGCACCCGCTCGCTGACCGGGCTGCCCTTGATCTTCTCGATGACCAGGAAGATGAAGAGTCCGCCGTCAACGATGGGAATCGGCAGGAAGTTGATGACCGCCAGGTTGACGCTGATGATGCCCAGGAAAAGCACCAGCTGCATGAAGCCCTGGCTCGCCACCTTCGTGCCGATTTCGGCAATGCCCACCGGGCCCTTGAGATGCTGCACCTTGATCGACCCCCGGAAGAGCCGGTCCAGCGTCAGGTAGGTCACATACAGCGTCCGCCAGGTCTCCTCGAACCCCAGACGCATCGAATCGAGCATCGTCTCCCCGCGCACGATCGTCGTGTGCATCTCGAAGATCGCCTCGGGCAATCCAAGTGACCAGCCGGCAGCCATAAGCTCCTCGGCCTCCCGTGCAGGAATCGTCCAGGTCAGCCGCTCCTGCGGGTTCTCCGGCGTCGACAGGGCGACGACCAGATCCACCTGCGCCTCACCCCCGCCGGCGGCCTGCACGGCCTCCAGCAGCGCCACCTGCAGTTCATACCAGTTGCTGATTGGAGTGCCGTTAACTGAGACCAGCCGGCTTCCGGGCAGCACCTCCAGCGCTCCGCCTGACCATGTGATCCATTGCACGCCCTCGTCGTCGGTCGGGCTGGAATCGGGCTCCTCCGACGTCGGCAGCGGGGAAGCGATGACCGGGGAATAGACGTCGTACTCCAGGGCGATGCCGATCGTGCCGTCGCCGCCGACGCGGAGGACAACCTCCACACGCTCGCCCTCGCGCAGCACCGTCAGCCGCACCTCGCTTCGCGCCTGCGAGCGAATCGCCGCCATCAACTGGTCCTGCCTCGGGTACGCGCGATCTTCAACGCGGACGATCACATCGCCCGGCTCGAGCCCGGCCTGAGCCGCAGGGGATCGCTCTCCGATGATCTCGACGATCCGGACCAGCGGGCACAGCCCCAGGACGTGCATGACGCCGGTCGGGTCGCCGTCAACGTGCATCTGCGCAAAAAGTGAGCGTGGGCGGGGCGTCATCGTGACCGTCTGCTCGGTCTCGTCTGGATGGCGGAAGGTCAGTTCTACCGGGCTGCCGTCGCCCTGGACAACAGTCGAGGTGACCTGCCACATCGCTCCGACGGGCTGACCGTTGATCGCAATCAGTTCTGAGCCGTCGGTCAGGTTCAATTCGCCGACGCCTTCGGCCTCGAGGCGCTTGCGAATCTGCGTCCAGGCCTCCTCGGGCAGTTCGCCCACGACGTTGCTTCGCGTCGCCTCCACGCCGAGGCCCAGCAGCTGCGTCGAGCGGTCCTCGCGCGGCAGCAGGTCGAAGTGCAGATTCCGGCCCTCGCGCTCCACCGTCAGATGGACCTCGCGGCCGGACCGCGCGATCGCACCGGCCATGGCCACATCCTGGAATGACTTCACCTGCCAGTCGTTGACCGTCAGCACGAGATCGCCGGCCATCAGCCCCGGCCGGGTGATGCCGAGTTCCTCGGCGTTGGTGGGCAGCTCCTTGGCCGCCTGCGCCGTCGGCGCGACCGACCCGACGATGGGCGAGAGCATCTCAACGCCCGAAGTGAAGCACCAGACGAAGAGAATCGCCGCGAGAATCAGGTTCATCACCACGCCGGCGCAGACGACGACCATGCGCTTGCCGACCGGCTTGGCGGTGTAGGAACGGGGATCGTCAGACGTCGCGGTGACGTCGAGATCTTCCTGCCCCAGCATCTTTACGTATCCCCCCAGCGGCAGCCAGTTGATGCGATACTCCGTCTCCCCGAAGGTTGACTCCTCCTCGCCGGCCGCCACGCGCCGTGCCACCTCCGCCTCCGTGCCGCCGGCCCGGAAGCCGATCCCCTTGCGCCAGGAGCAGACCGGCGGGCCGAATCCGATGGCGAACTGCAGCACGCGAATGCCGGCCCATTTCGCCGCCAGAAAGTGCCCGGCCTCATGGATGAAGATCATCAGGCCGAATCCCAGCACC
The DNA here is from genome assembly GCA_964585855.1 of uncultured Vicinamibacteraceae bacterium. Taxonomy (GTDB): domain Bacteria; phylum Planctomycetota; class Phycisphaerae; order Phycisphaerales; family UBA5793; genus CAZPFK01. The sequence goes on along the minus strand of CAZPFK010000012.1, from coordinate 8,777 downwards.
AGCAGCAGGAAGTTAACGGTCGTGTCGAACATGCAGACTCCATGCAGGAACTGTCAGAGGTTGTCGGCTCGATTCCCCCGTCCGATTCGCCGGCCGGCTCAGCCGCCGGTCAGATTGCTCAGCATCGGCAGGAGCAGGGCGGCCGTTTCTCCAAGAACCGCCAGCACGAGAGCGGCGGCCAGCAGGAGGGCGAGAATACTGGATTTGGACCCGAACCATCCGAGAACGAAGGCAATCGCCACACAGGCCGGGGCTGCGATCCACCATCCGCGGTATCCGCTGAGACTCTCCTGCGGCAGGTGCAGCCAGTCGAGCCAGCGATGGAGGCGCAGGGTCACGCGGGGAACTTCCGTCGAAACAAGGTCGGTGTTTGACTCGATGATCTTCTGAATCCGCCACAACCCGTGCTGCATCAGAACGGCCGCCATGAAGGTGATCAGCAGGGTGATCTTGGTGATCCCCAGCAGGCCGCGACGCGGAAACGACGTCATCGAGATGGAGGTGCGTCGGCTGTGCATCATCGGGCAATCGTAGTCCCGTCGGCGCTCGGCAATCTTCCGGAAGCCGATCCAACAGTGCAGTCCGAATGCGGCGGTATCATCCCGCAATCCCGGTTTTCTCGTGAACACCGGGCCCACGATCGCGCGTACAGGGGCGGAAAGCAGGTTTCATGAAGATTCGGCCCGGTTCTCTCGTCTTTCTGCTGATTCTCCTTGCCGTCGTCATCGGGCTGGCTGTGGCCGTCGCCGCGCGCCTCAACGAGGCGGAAGACCAGTCCGCCGTCGTTGAACGCCGCCCCGCTCCCGTCGAGGTTGCCGAGGTTGGGCGAGGCCCGATCGAGCAGCGCCGGACATTCAGCGGTACGCTGGAGGCCACAGCCGAGTTCTCCCTGGCCCCGAAGGTCAGTGGTCGAGTTGAGTGGCTTGCCGTTGATCTCGCCGACGCCGTGCAGCGCGGCCAGGTCGTCGCCGAACTTGACGATGCGGAGTTTCGCGCCGCCGTCGCCGAGGCCGAGGCCGAGCGCGCCGTTGCGAGGGCGAACCTCGCCGAGGCCCGAAGCGCCCTTGAGATCGCCCAGCGCGAGTTTGATCGAATCACCGCCCTGAGAGAGCGGGGCGTGGCTTCAGATTCCCAGTATGACACCGCCTCGGCCGAGTTCCTCTCCAGTCAGGCGGCCGTTCAGGCCGCCGAGGCGCAGCTGCAAAGCGCCCAGGCCTCGCTGGAAGCCGCCGAGATCCGCCTCGGGTTCACGATTGTCAAGGCCGAATGGCGCGAGGGCGACGCCCAGCGCGTCGTCGCTGAGCGCTATGTGGACGAGGGCGACACCATCTCGGCCAACTCGCCGATCCTCACCATCGTCGAACTCAACCCTGTCAAGGCGACCTTCCAGGTCACCGAACGCGACTACGGCCTCCTTCGGGTCGGCCAGCCCGTCCTGCTGATGACCGACGCCTACCCGGGCGAGGCGTTCGAGGCCGAGATCACCCGTATTGCGCCGGTCTTCCGCCCGGAATCCCGCCAGGCGATCGTCGAGGTGCTCGCAGCCAACGATGACCTTCGCCTCAAGCCGGGCATGTTCGTGCGGGCGGAAGTCGTCCTCTCGCAGGTTGACAACGCGCTGCTGATTCCCGCCGAAGCGATCGTGCGGCGCAATGACCGGGAATCGGTCTTTCTCGTCGATGATGACGGCCGCACCGTCTCGCTTGTCCCCGTCGAGATTGGTATCCGTGAGCGCGACCATGTGCAGGTGCTGTCGCCGGAGATCTCCGGTCGCGTCGTGACACTCGGGCAACAGCTGCTCGACGACGGTTCAGCGATCAGTATTCCTGAGCCGACCGGAGCCGAGCAGCCGTGAGTCTTCCTCGTTTCAGCGTGAGCCGGCCGATCCTGACCACGATGGTCACGCTGATGGTGGTGATCATCGGCGCCTTCGCGCTCACACGTCTTCGGATCGACCTGCTTCCCGAGGTCTCGCTGCCGACGGTGACGGTTCGCACCTCGTGGGAGGGCGCCAGCCCCGAGGTCATGGAGCGGCTGGTCACGCAGATTCTCGAGGAGATCGTCGGCACCGTTCCCAACGTTGAGGAGATCACCTCCGAATCCAGCGAAGGCGACAGCGACATCCGCGTCAGTTTCGCCTGGGGCACGAACCTGGATACCGCCGCCCTGGACCTTCAGTCCCGCATCGAAAACGAGATTGACGAACTTCCCGATGACGTCGTGCGACCGACAGTGCGAAAGTTCGACATCGCCAGCTTCCCCGTCGTCCTGCTGGGCATTTCCAGCAATCTCGACCCGGTGGAACTGACCACCTTCGTTGAAGAACAGATCCGCTACCGCTTCGCGCGTCTGCCCGGTGTTGCGCAGGTTGACCTCTGGGGCGGGTACGACCGTGAAGTCCGCATCGAGCTCGATCCGGAACGCATCCGCGCCCTGGAAATTCCCCTCAACGACGTCATCGCCGCCATCCGGAACTCAAACCTCGACCTGCCCGCAGGCCAGATCGAGCGCGGCCAGTATGAAGTCACGCTGCGCGCCCCGGCGGAGTTCACGGATGTGCAGCAGGTGCGGGACACCGTCGTGGCCGTGCGACAGGGGGCACCGGTCACCATCGGCCAGATCGCCGAGGTCTACGACACCTACTCAAAACTCGACCGCATCGTCCGCGTCAACGATCGGCTCGGCATCCGCGTCGCCATCCGCAAACAGGCCGACGCCAACACCGTTGAGGTTTCAAGCCGCATCCTCGAAGAGATTGATCGCGTCAACGAGGCCTTCCCGCAGGTCCAGGTCGTCCCCGTCATCAATCAGGGCAACTTCATCGAGCGATCGATCGCCAACGTGGCGCAGTCGGTGCTCTACGGCGGCGGGCTGGCCGTGCTCGTTCTGCTCTGCTTTCTGCGGAACCTCCGCAGCACCATCGTCATCGCCCTGGCCATTCCGATCTCGATCATCGCCACGTTCTCGCTGATCTACTTCGGCGGCTTGACCCTGAACCTCATGACCCTCGGTGGCCTCGCCCTGGGAGTCGGCATGATGGTGGACAACTCCATCGTCGTGCTGGAAAACATCTTCCGCCGCCGCGATGAGCAGCACGAATCGCGGGCTGAAGCGGCCGAGCGGGGGGCCGGCGAGGTGGCCGCCGCGATCATCGCCAGCACGATCACGACGCTGGTGATCTTCCTTCCGCTGATCTTTCTGCGCGGTGTGACCGGCGTCCTGTTTTCCGACCTCGCCTACGTCATTCTCTTCGCACTGGCCTGCTCGCTTTTTGTCTCGCTCAGTCTCGTGCCGATGCTCGCCTCGCGCCTGGTTGAGTCTCCCGAGGAACTGCACCTCCGCCACGAGGCCGCGCCGACACTCACCGGCCGCCTCGCCGATGCCTGCGGGGATGCCCTCAAGCGACTCGACACGATCTACCGCGATCTGCTGCGGCTCGTACTGCGGGTGCCGATCGTCACGCCGCTTGTGGCCGGGCTGCTGCTGGGGGCGTGCATTCTGCTCGTGCCGCGCATCGGCACCGAGTTCCTCCCGCCCAGCGATGAGGGTGAGGTGCGCGTCGAGGGTGAGATGGACACCGGCACGCGCATCGATCTCGTCGATCGGCAGACCCGCCTTATCGAGCAGGTCGTCTACCCCGCCGTGCCCGAGGGCGTGGCCTGGGTGACCAGCGTCTCCGAGGGCGATTCGGAGATTCGTCTCTCGCTCGTTCCCGCCAAACAGCGCGACCGCTCCAACACTGAAATCGCAGATGACCTCCGCGAGCGCCTCGACGGTCAGATTCCCGGCATGATCGTGCGAATCCGCGCCCCGCAGGGGCAATTCCTCCTGGAGCGCATCGTCGGAACCGACGAGGGCATCTCCGTCGAAATCCGCGGCTTCGAGCTGGAGGTGCTCCAGGCGCTCTCGGCGCAGGTCGAGACGAGACTGGCCGAGATTCCCGGCATCACCGACGTGGACAGCAGTCTCGACGACGGCGTGCCCGAGGAGCGAATCCAGATTGATCGCCTCAAGGCAGCCGACCTCGGCCTGAGCGCCCGCGACATCACCGAGGCGATCCAGATCGCCATCGCCGGCTCGCAGGCCGGGGAGTTCCGCGTGCGCGGGCAGAGTTATCCGATCTTCGTGCAGTTCGCCGATGCCGAACGGCTCTCGCCCGAGGAGGTTCTGGATTTGACGCTGACGACCCCCGCCGGGCAGCAGGTGGCGTTGCGCAACCTCGTTACCAGCGACAGCGGGCGAGGCCCCACACGCATCGACCGCAAAGACCAGCAGCGCGTCGTTGAAGTCAGCGCCAACATCGCCGGGCGGGATCTCGGCTCCGTCGCTCGCGATGTGGCTGAGATGCTCGATGGGATTCCCCGACCCGTCGGGTACGATCTGAGCGTGGCGGGGAACTTCGAGGAGCAGCAGGAGGCCTTCAACGAACTGGTGGTCTCGATGGTCCTGGCGCTGATGCTCGTCTACATGGTGCTCGCCTGCCAGTATGAATCGCTGCGCGATCCCCTCATCGTCATGTTCTCCGTGCCGGTGGCTGCCGTCGGCGTCATCCTCATCCTTTTCCTCACCGACACCACCTTCAATGTGCAGACCTACATCGGCTGCATTATGCTCGGCGGCATCGTCGTCAACAACGCCATCCTCCTGGTCGATCAGGCCGGTCGCCTGCGTCTGCAGGAGGGCTTCAACGTCCGCGACGCCGTCAGCGAGGCCGGCCGCCGGCGTCTCCGCCCCATCCTCATGACCACGCTCACGACGATCCTCGGCCTGCTCCCGCTGGCCCTGGGCATCGGCGAAGGAGCCGACGCGCAGGCCCCGCTGGCGCGGGCGGTCGTGGGGGGGCTGGCCGCTTCAACGCTCATCACGCTGGTCCTCATCCCCGCTGTCTACGTGCTCATGCACCCCGACAGCCGCCCCGACCCCTCGCAGACATGAACCCACGACGCACCGCCTGCGCTCTTCTCCTGCTCATCGCCTGTTCCGGATGCACTGCGCCCGAAACCTGGGAGACCTTTCAGGTCGATTACGACCTGGTCCTCGAAGGTCACGATGAAACCGATGTCGAGAACTCAGATCGCTATCGCCCGCAATCCGCCCAGAGCGAACTCACACCCCGCCTCAGCCCCGATGGCTCATTGACGCTCTCACTCGAAGAGGCCGCCGTCTTCGCCCTGGCCGGCAATCGCGACCTCGCCGTGGCGCAGCTCAGCCCCGTGATCGTCGGGGCCTTTGAACTCGTCGAGCGCGGCATCTTCGATCCCGAGGTCTTCGCCGAGCTTCAGTACAGCGAGGAGACCTCCTCAGAAACCGCCCGCGCCACCGGCAGCCAGTTCAGCGTGGACGGTCGCGACATGTCCGGCCTCCTCGGACTTCGACAGACGCTGCCCGGCGGCACATCCCTTGAAGCCACCCTCGAACAGTCCCGCAGCGCCTCCAATCGCGCTCCCGAGCAGCAGGAGGCTCGCGCCGGTCTCTCCGTCACACAGGCCCTGCTCCGCGGATTCGGGCCGGCCGTCAACCTCGCCGGCGTCCGGCAGGCCGAACTCGACACCCTCGCCTCCGTCTGGGAACTGCGAGGGTTCACCGAGGCCCTTCTGGCCGACACCGAGATTGCCTACTGGTCCTACATCCTCGCGCGCGAGGAGATCGCCATCTTCGAGCGCTCCCTCGAAATCGCCCGGCAGCAGCAGTTCGAGGTCGAACAGCGCATCGAGGTCGGCGATCTTGCCGATATCGAAGCCGCCGCCGCCCGCGCCGAAGTCGCCCTCCGCGAGCAGGCCCTCATCGACGCCCGCAGCGCCCTTGAGGCCGAACGCCTGCGATTGCTCCGTCTGATTAATCCTTCTGCCGATGGTTCACTGGAATCACCTCTGATCGCAACGACAGATCCACGCCTCCAGCCGCAGACCATCGACGATGTGCAGGATCGCCTCGCGCTCGCCGACCGCAAGCGGCCCGATCTCAACGAAGCCCGCCTCCGCCTCGAGCAGAACCGCCTTGAAACGATCGTCACCCGCAACGGCCTCCTTCCCCGCCTCGAACTCTTCATCGCCCTGGGGAAGACCGGTTTCGATGACACCTTTTCACGCTCCTTCAAACAGATGGATGAGGACACCTACGACCTCTCCGCCGGCGTGCGCTTCAGCCAGTTCATCGACAACCGCTCCGCCCGGGGCCTCGATGTCGCCGCCCGTGCCAGCCGACAGCAGCAGGCGCAGGCCGTTGAGAGTCTTCGACAACTGATCCGCCAGGAGATTCTGCTGGCAGTCAACGAAGTCCGCCGTGCTGCAGAGCTTATCAGCGCCACCGCCGTGACCCGGGAGCTGCAGGAGCAGACCCTCCGGGCCGAACAGGAACGCTTCGACGTCGGCTCCAGCACCGCGCTGCAGGTCGCCCAGGCGCAGCGCGACTTGCTCGAAGCGGAGATCGCAGAGGTCAGCGCGATCGTCAACTACCGCATCGCCCTGACCAACCTGTATCTTGCAGAAGGCAGCCTGCTGGAACGCCGCGGCATCTCGATTCCCGCCGACACTCCTGACCAGAAGTGAACCGCGGGGCGTGTTTCCATCCCCTCAGTCAAGCAATCGGTTGAGGAAGATCAGCACAACCATCAGCCCGAGGCCGGCAAGGATCATGTGTTCGCGCGGCGTCTCCGACCATGTGCCCGCGTGGGTGACCGGGTGCTCATAGAGCAGCCCGATCAGCAGCAGGCAGACGGCGCACAGCCAGCCCACGATCTTCAGCGTCTGCATGGTCTGGTCGAAGTCGCGCATCTGAGCGCCAATCTACCGCATCCCTGCCCGGCTGTCCAGAGGCGGGGCGTTCCGGCTAGCATGCTCCCCTCTCTTCAGATTCCGGACTCCCGCCCATGCTCACCACTCTGCTGGTCTTCATCTGTGCCGGCCTCGGCGGCCTGCTGCGGTTCGGGCTCACAACCCTGATTGATCGAAGCACGCACGGCTTTCCCTACGGCACGCTCACCGTCAACCTGCTGGGGTGTCTTGCGCTGGGCGTCCTCGCAGCCCTCTTTTCCGGACCGGTTGCAATTCGCGAGGAACACCGCATCGCGCTGCTCGTCGGGCTTCTCGGCGGGTTCACCACCTTCTCGACCTTTGCCTTTGAGACGGTTTCCGCCATCTCAGATCGACGTTTTGCCGTCGCAGCGCTCTATCTGCTCCTCAGCAACGGCCTCGGCCTGGGGGCCATCGTGGCCGGTTCTACGATCGCCCGACGGCTCAGCGGAACCTGACCGGCGTTGATCGACCGCGCGGGATGGTTAGCATGGCGGCACGATTTCCCGGTAGTCAGCAGGAATTGAAGGACAATGGCGAAGGAAGTACGCAGCAGTCGCACTCATCCCCGCAGCGGTCCCGAGTGTCCGCCCGGTGTGCGGGCGCTGTTGATCGGAGGTGGAGGCCGTGAGCACGCTCTGGGATGGAAGATGGCGCAGTCTCCCAGACTCGAAGCGCTCTGGCTGACGCACCCCGAAAACGCCGGCCTCGCCCCGCTCGGCAAGGCCTGTCCCGTTTCTCTCGACCGGCGCGATCAGTGGCGCCTCAAGAAATGGCTCAATGCCCAGGCGATCAACCTCATCGTCATCGGCCCCGAAGCCCCCCTGGCAGCCGGCCTCGCCGACGATCTGGCCGCCCCGGGCCGGGCCATCTTCGGCGTCGGCCGTGACGCAGCCCGTCTCGAGTCCGACAAGGCCTGGGCCAAGCAGCTGATGCGCAGCGCGGCGATTCCCACCGGGGAGGGCAGGGCATTCTCCAACCACGAGAAGGCGCGTGAGTATCTTCTGAGCCGCGAGGACGACCTGCCGGTCATCAAGGCCTCGGGCCTCGCTGCGGGCAAAGGCGTCGTCATCCCGGAAACCATGGAGGAAGCCGAGGAGGCGCTCGAGGCCATGATGAAGCAGCGACGCTTCGGCGACGCCGGCTCAACGGTCGTCATCGAAGAACGCCTCCAGGGCAGTGAGGTCTCCATCCTCGCACTCGTTGACGGTCGGAACATCTACATCCTCGAGCCCTGCCGCGATCACAAGCGCGCCTTTGACAACGATGAGGGACCCAACACCGGCGGAATGGGCGCCATCTGCCCCGCCCGCAGCGGCCTTGATGACCAGACCATGCAGGTCATCGAGCGCGAAATCCTCGTCCCCACCCTTGACGCCCTGCGACGGGAGGACATCGACTTCCGCGGCGTCCTTTACGCCGGATTGATGCTCACGCCCGGCGGGCCCAAGGTGCTCGAGTTCAACTGTCGTTTCGGAGATCCGGAGTGTCAGCCGCTCATGGCCCGCATGAAGGCCGATCTGATCGAGGTGATGTGGGCGACGGCGACCGGCCGCCTTGACGAAGTCAGCATTGACTGGGACCCCCGCTCGGCCTGTGCCGTCGTCATGGCCTCGGAGGGCTATCCCGGCGCCTACCGCACCGGCATGGAAATTGGCGGCATCGACGATGTCATGCACGGTGCAGGCGATGACCTGGTGATCTTCCACGCCGGCACGGCGATGCGCGACGGCCGCCTGGTCACCGCCGGCGGACGGGTGCTGTGCGTGACCGGCCTCGGAGAGACGCTGGAGGCTGCCCGCCGCCGGGCTCTTGACGCTTGCGGACGCATCCATTTCGACGGGGCGTTCTATCGGCGGGATATCGGGGCCAACGGCGTGCGTGACAATGTGAGAGTCTGACCGATTGCGGCGGGAACTACGTTCGGGAAACTAACGCCCGTACCGCGCCAGCAACTCCACGATCCGCGGCTGCTCGCCCTGAATC
>CAZPFK010000011.1:0-53731 GCA_964585855.1 uncultured Vicinamibacteraceae bacterium | reverse complement strand
GGCGAGTGCGCAGTGAGTAACCTGGTCGCGGAGGGGTTTGAGTAGGGAAGGCACTAGGGATTAGGCAATAGGCACTAGGCACTGAGGGCGCAGTACCAGGCTGAAGCGCGATCGAGGCCTTTGGATTGCCGAAAGCCCCCTCCCCGGCCCCTCCCCCGCAAGCAGGGGAGGGAGACGAAACGGCCGGCACCGCCCGGCCGCAACTGGCAATGAGCCGCACAGGCAAGATGCCCGTGCTACTCGGAACGCTCCGCAGGTGAGGAAGAAACCCGATATCCGCTTACTTCGTGCGCGGTTCTCAGGGGGTGCGCCGGCCCGCGACTTCGTTGAATACGCCCGCCAGGTCGCGTGCTGCGGTTTCGTGGCTGTACCGCTCCCAGAGGCGAGTGTGTGAGGCGGCACCAAGGCGATCGGCCAGCTGCGGGTTGCTGAGCACTTCGACGAACGCTTCGGCCAGGGGCTCGGGCCGGTTGGGGTCCACGAGGCGGCCGATTGTCTCGTCGATCATCCAGGGCACGCCGCCGACGCGGGTGGAGACGACCGGGCGGGAGACGGCCATGGCTTCCAGCACGAGCATCGGGCAGCATTCGGAGCGGCTGGAGATCGCCACCAGCGTCGCCCGCTTCAGCAGCGGCGCGATGCGATCGACCCACGGCAATAGGCGGAAGGAGTCTCCGAGGTTCAGCCGTTTCGCCTGCGATCGGAGTTGCTCTTCGAGCGGGCCGGAGCCGGCAAGCAGCAGCCGTGTTTCGGGAACGCTTCGCCGTGCTGCAGCGAAGGCCTCCAGCAGCAGGGGGTAGTTCTTGACGGTCACCAGGCGTCCCATCGAGAGAATCAGCGGAGCGCTGCCAAGCCACGACTGAAGTTCGGGCGGCAGGGGGGTGTCATCGGCCAGGAGCGGATTGGGGTCATACCCGTTGGGCATGATGCGCACCCGATCGGCGTATCTGCCTGACATGCCCGGCAGGAGGGGCACCAGGTGCGGGCTGACGGAGCAGACGGCGTCGGCCCGACGGAGTTCGCGCGCCATCAGGAGACGCCACAGGGCGATCTTCCAGGCCGGAAGCGTGCCCTTCATCTCGTTGAACATGTCGGCGTGGACGGTGCGCACCAGCCGGGCGTTGATCTTTCGCGCAGCGTGCGCGCCGACGAGATGCGCCGATGGGTTATGCACATGGATGATCGAGGCGTTCATCTGCTGCAGGATCCCGGGCAGTCGGCGGTAGCGCTGTGACTTTGAGAGGGCGTGCACGATCGGCTCAAAGCCGGCGTCGCGAAGCATCTGCGCGGCCTTATCCTCAGCGAGAAGGACGAAGCGCAGGTCCCAGCCGGCTTGGATCAGCGTCGGCGCCCATTGGCGGATGGCGGTGACGATGCCGCCGCCTTCGCTTCCCAGGAGCAGTTCGACAACTGTCCCGGTGCGATTCGGCGGAGGTATGACTCCACGGCCCGCGCCGGTTGTTGCGGGGGCGTCGGCCGGAGCCGGTGGAAGTGCGGCATTCATTGGTGCCAGATGACCTGGAGAGAGGGGGCGTGGCGGCTGTCGGCGGCGGCACGAATGGTGTCATCGCGGAGTTGTGCGGCCAGCCGGCGCAGAGGCGCGACGGTGGAGCGGCCCCGGCGGAGCGAGACCACGAAGGCGTCGGCGCAGGAGTCGAACATCGAGGAGGACCAGGTGCGGTCAATCGGCGGAAGGTTCCAGATGATGCGGCGGTAGCGCCGGGCCAGCGCCCGATGGAGCCGGGGCAGAAGACCGGTGTCGGCGATCCGCGCCAGACTGTAGCGGCCGAGGGAGGCGACGCATTCCAGGTTGTCGGTAGTCGAGGAGATGGGTTGTGGAGCGGGCAGGTCGTGGCCCATCTCGAGGGCGACGACGATATCGGTCAGCGTGGGCCGGGTGGAGCGGATGAGTCGGCCGAGTTCACCGCGTGAGCCGCCAAGCTCGACGATGATGGTCGGGCAGCGCCAGCGCGCCCAGACGGAGCCCAGAGCGATGGCGGTGAGGGCCTGTCGGTCATCCGGACCGGTCGAGGTCAATGCAAGGGAACAGGAGGACTGGTCGGAGGCGGGATCGTCGCCGTGCCGGGAGAGGGAGGCGGCGATCTGTTCAACAGCGGCGAGGAAATCGGAATCGCGCTCGAGGTCGGAAAAATCATCGACCCATCGGCGCACCTTCCGGCTGACCACGACGGGTCGTGAAGGCGGCTCGCGACGGATGACCCAGCGGGGCTGGATGTGCACGAGGCCTGTGGACGATTCTGTCACATCTGTTTCGTGCATGGGATTCAACGGGCGGGCAGGAGGCGTCGAGGGGGATGCAGATCGCCGACGATCTGGAAGCCCTCGATCTCGGCGATTCGGTGCAGATGCGATTCGGAGACGAGACTGCCCCGCGCACAGGCCAGGACCGCGGGCACCAGAGTCGAGAGCAGGAGTGCGAGTGCGAGCGTTGCGCCGGCGTAGAGCAGCGTCGCCGGTTGGTCCGGGACGGCGGCGTCGGCCGGCTGGTCGACACGGAGCAGACTGAGATGATCAAAGAGTCGTTGGTTGGAGAGCACCTGCTGAAGGTCATCCTCGCGGGCCTGAAGTCGCTCGACATCGGCAAGCGCGGCAGCATGGCGGCGGTCGATCTCATCCATTCGTTGAGCCAGCGCAGTCGCCTCACTCATTTCCGCGTGCAGGCCTTCCAGCCGGAGCGTCAGCCCAGCCTCGGAGGCGGCAAGGCCGTTGAGTTCGCGATTGAGCCGAAGCTTGTCGTTCAGGAGGGTCTGGTAGGCAGGGGAGGGGGCGGTTCTGGATTCCTGGGTCGATCGCTGGGACTCGAGAGCGAGTTCAGCCTCCTTGGCTTCGATCTGAGTTCGCAGGGCGATCTTGTCGGGGTGCTTGTCGGTCAGTTGCGTCAGGCTGTTGTACTCAGCGTTGAGATTGCTGATCTCACTGCGGAGCTCAGCGATGCGTGGGTTCTCGCGGGTGATGACCTCGGCCAACTGCTCGCGTTCGATTTCCTCAAGCTGGCGGAGGACCGTGTGGTACTGCTGCTCAACCTGGTCATAGGTTCGGGCTGCGGCGACCGACTCGCTCTGGGCGCTACGGATCTCGGCTTCCAGCGCGGCGGCCCACTGTCGTGCGTCGAAGCGTCCGGCCTCCTGTCTGAAGGCGAGCAATTCGGCATCGACCTCGTTCAATCGCGACTGGGCGAGCGCCAGGGCCGACTGTGTTTCGTCCAGTCTGCCCCGTGCGAGGCGATGTGATTCGGAGGTGAGGTCGCTGCGGAGATTCTCCAGCAGCAGAGGGGCGAGGAGGCCTGGAAGATGGGGATGCGTGGCTTGGACCTGGATGTGAATCGTTGACTCATCCGCCGAGGCGCTGACGGCAAAGTCAGCCTCCGCAGCGAGGTTAAGCATGCACGCCTCCGCGACGGAGGAGCCGAGTGCGATGACGGCTGCATTCCACGACCGGCGAAGGGTGGCGTGCGCCCCGCCGACTTTGACATCGGGCAGGTCGCGGGACAGGAGGTCAGCCCTGACCGGCTCAACCACGGACGGCGCCGTCAGACGGGCGGCGATCTCCGCGGGCTGGCTGACCGGAAACGAGGCAAACGCAGAGGCATCGGGCGAGCCGACCGAAATCATGGCCCGGCCCGTCCACACCGGCGGGCGGGAGATAAAGAGACCGGCTCCGGCGAGCACCGTGGCGCAGAAGACGATCACCGCAAGCCACAGATGGCATCGCACGGCCGCAAGGCAGAGCCCGAGCCGCTGGAGGAGGGTGAAGCGGGGCGGTGCGGATGGGGAGGCCGGACCGGCATGCAGAGGAAAGGCGGCGTGACCTGACCCGACCCAGACAGACATGGGGGCAGCGTCTGGTCGACTCTGGTGGGCGAGAGGGGAGGTTCCGGCGCGTCTGCGGTTCATCTCAGGTGAAGTCGGCTCAGGAGCGTGAGAATCTTTGCAAAAAGGGTAGCGCGGCTCTTCGATCGGTCACCGGCCGGCGGCGGAGCGGCGCTTATGAGCCGGGCGGATACATGGCCGCCTGCTGCCGCTGGAGTCGGGCGATCTCCTGGTCGTAGTAGGGGGCGCCGAGGCGATCACTGCCCAGTGGCACGTTGTAAAGTCGTTCGTACCGGGCGATGAAGTACGCGCTGCCGCAGAGGCCGAAGAGGAGGAAGTAGAGTTCGTTCTCAAGGACGTTGGACGTGCCCGCGAAGAGGAAAAATCCCAGCACGACGCCGGCGATTCCGGTCGCCTCGAACTTCAGGCGCCGGTCGCGTGTGGCAAATACGGCGGCAAAGGCGCTGAATGCGGCAAAGACATACAGCAGCGTGTAGGAGATGATGCCGAAAATCCCGGTTTCCTGCAGGATCTGAAGGAAGGAGTTCAGCGGGCGCTGGAGGTTGCCCGGCGAGCCGGGAATGCGGTACCAATGGTAATGGAGGCCCCAGGAGTTGATGCCCAGGCCGGTCAGTGGGTGATTGGCGAACATCTCCCAGCACATCTGCCACATGGCAAATCGCCAGCCGATAGTGACGTCGGCCGTCGTCGGCGATGCGATCCGGTTTGCCGCAACGTTGAGCTGCAGCAGAACCATGAGGAAGAGACCACCGACAATCAACGCCGTGGCGATGGTGGCCTTGGTCAGTTTGTGCTTGATCGGGCAGAGCAGGAAGACGGTCAGACACCCCGCGACAAACGAAAGCGCTCCGCCGCGCGATCCGGAGGCGAGGATGTTGAAGACGATGAAGCCGAAGCCGATCCCCAGAAGGGCCTTCTGCCAGAACTTCTTGTAGTAGAAGAAGAGCGCAAAGACCAGCACGCCGGGAAAGCTTTGCGCCAGCCCGTAGAAGGTCGGATCGCCGTTGGGGCCGATCAATCGGGTCTTGCCGCCCCACTCGAGCAGTGTGTTCCGCTCGCCCTCAGGGTCGGGGACCTTGCCGGCATACTCAAGAATCGGCTTGCCGGTAAATGCTTCAGAAGTCGTCAGGATCGCGATGATGATCCCGCCGATGACAAACCACAGGATGCACTTGTGCAGCACGTCGCGATCGGTCACGGCGATCATGACGATGATCAGCAGGGCAGCAATGTTGAAGCGCCGGGTGACGAAGCTCCAGCCGTATTCCGGCATGTACAGGAATGAGACGGAGAAAGCGCAGACAAGCAGGAATGCGATTGCCGTAACAGGCAGCGGGTCGGCCATGCGTTCCCACCACCGTGGAAGCTGATTGTTGGCAATCGCCGTGGCCAGAAAGATCGACGTGAGGCCGATGGCGACTTTCGTGGCGTTGAGAGTGCCTGTCTCGCCGATTCCGAGCAGGCGGTCGAACATGATGAAGAAGAAGATGGAGTAGAGGCCGAAGCGCCAGTTCACTCCCATCACGATCGTGGAGAAGATCACGAAACACAGCGCGCCGGTCAGAACGATCGTAAACGAATCGGTGTTGGCGCGACCGATGAACACGCCGCCGAGGAACATGGCCACGAACACCGGAAGCAGCAGCGGGGCGAAGAAGATCGCTTGTCGGAGCCGCTGGCCTGGTGTCAGGGTCGAGATCATCGCTGCAGTTCAGTCTGTTGAAGCCTCGGGGCCGGCATTACTCGTGCCAGATTGCGTCGATGGGTCGCAGCCCCTGAACCATTGCCTGCTGCGCCAGCTCGCGAAGCGGGGTCGCCCTGGTAGCCCCTGAAAGGATGCTCACGATGAGGCGATCTGCGCACGAGTACAGCGACAGGAAGGGGAAAGAACTGCTCAGTGCAGGAGCAGCCAGCACGATTCGATCATGATTCTTCTTGAGCGTTCGCACCAGCGTCGTCAGTTTGCCTGTCGAAAGCAATCCGAGCACATCCGACTGCCCGGATGCGATCACGCCGGTCGTGGGCAGCTTCGCGTGCAGGCGGGAGATCGAATCGAGCGATCCACCGGCCAGTGCTTCACGCGCAGCACCCGCAAGGTCCGGCGATGTGGAGCGGATGGCACCCCCAAGCGAGCGACTGCCGGTGCCCAGCTCAATCAGGCAGGTTCGGAATCCGGAGCGTCCCCAGAAGGCCGCGAGACTCAGGGCCGTAAAGCCCATCCGATGTCCCTCGTCCACGGCGCTGATGCCGACGGCGAACGGCTTACCCTTCGCTGCGGCATCCATCGAAGTCGCCAGCTCGCCGATGGAGAGCGAGACTCGCGAAGTCGAGGGCGCGTCGAGCATCTTCTGCAGATGCGTCACAAGGTGGTGGCCCTGGTTCAACTGGGCCGGCGCGCCGCTGGACTCGGAGAAGTCGGTGTCGTCGATGCCGGTAAGCATTTCGCCCGGTTCGGTAGTCATGGTGTCCTCGTTGACCTTCTCAGGTAGTCACATTCTGATACTGCTTCGAAGCCTTCATGGCGGGCACGACGGCGACCACGCGGATGCCTGGAATCGCCGACGCCTGCCGGCTGCTCAGCAACGTCTCGCTGAGGTAGTCGTAGGCGACAGGCAGCACCAGGGCGGTAAAGGCGCCCACGGCGATTGCAAGGACGACGACCAGCAGCATGCCGGGATAGTCGGGGTTATTCTCATTGAGCACACGTGCCGGCGCGATGATCTGCAGAGACTTGAAGACCGGGACATCGCCCAGCTGAGCTTCGAAGTTACGCAGCTGGCCTGTGAAATCGGTAAAGCGCTCCAGTTCAAGCCGCAGTTTGCGATTGAGCGAGTCGAGTTGGGCAGATGCCTGCAGAGCGGCACGCTGGGAATCAGTGATGAGATTGATGGCTCCCTGCAATCCTGCCTGACGGGCCAGGAGCGCCGCTCGAGCCTTCTTGGCATCAACCCACTGGTTGAAGATCGTCAGGTGGCGCTGATCCAGCTGGGTTGCGATCGTTTCCTGGTTTCGAATTGGAATCTCGGTCTGGGTTGCCGTCATCAGATCGCGCTCGAGCGATTCGATCTTGGCATTAATTGCAGCAATCTGTGGTGAGGTCGGTGAGACCCGCGTCAGCAGTGAGGCCTTCTCGCTCTGCGCCTGAGAAATCTCGATGGTCAGGCGATCGACGGTGGAGTTCGCTGTCGGCACATCGCTTTCCCCTTCGCGAGTCAGGTTTACGAAGGCTTCCTGTGTGCTCAGATCCGCCTCGGCCTGCTGGATGGCGGCTTCCGCCGAATCGATCTCCAGTTGGCTCGTTGCCAGTTCGCGGTCGAGGCTGGCAATGGCGTCATTGAGCGAATTGATGTACTGCTCAGGATTGGCAAACTTGATGGAAGCCCGGTACTCAGTGATCTCCTGCTCAATCTCCAGCAGTCGTGCTTCCGACGTACTGACCTGGGACTGGAGATAGTTCACGTTGGTCTGAATCTGATCGCGAATCAGCTCATTCATATGGACCTGGAGCAACTCCAGGATTTCATCGGCGACGGTGATCGCCATCTCCGGTGTGTCACCGTAGACCAGCAGCGGAATGAGCGAGCTCTTTTCAAGCGGAGCGACGTTGAGCCAGTTGACCCGGAGTTCCTCAATGGCCTTGAGGCGGTAGTTCGGTTCGGAACGAGAACGGAGAAACTTCAGGCCTGCAACGTACGCGATACTCCGCTTGATGCGGGTGCGAAGATCGTTCTTCTCGGCCTGGTCGCGGAAATACTGCTCGAGATTCAGCTGATCGACGACCTTCTCGATGAAGGCGATGCTCTTGGCTGTTTCTATGAGGTTCGTCGAGAGAGTGGAGGGGTCAAGCAGGCCCCCCGGGATGTTGCCGTCCTGCGTGATTGAGAGATTCGGAAGACTCTGCGAGTTGATCATCGCGCTGGCTTCGGCCTGCCAGCGGGGGGTCACCAGCCAGACGGAGAAGATGATCAGGCCCGCTGAAAGCAGGAAGATCAGCGTGACCGCCAGCCAGTGGCGGAGCCACGACCGGGCGAAATTCTCCACCATCATCGAACGGACTTCCGGCAGGGGCCAGCCAGCGGCGTCAACCCCCATCGGGGCAACGTCGTCGGGTGTCTGGTGCTGTGTCATGGGGTCAATCCATCCTCAGGCTGTTGAGCGGGTTCGGGGACAGGCGAACTTGAAATCCGGCCGGGTTCCCGGCGGCCGGTCTCTGGGCGTCAACGTACATCCCGTCGGATGTGGGCTGGTGTCGTGCAGCCACTTTGTCGGAGCATGTCTGGAGATTCCGCAACGGGACGAGAGACTCTCGGATAAACACTTCGAGGCCATAGAGTACCAAGATCAACAGGCGGCGTAAAGCAGCCCCGCACAAGAATCGAATCGGCCTTTTTCCGGGACCGATGAAGTTCCAGGCTTCAGGATGACGCCGGATCAAAGAGCCCGCAGGTGGTCTCCAGTGAGGGTGAGTCAAACCGTCGCGCCCGCGGATCGCCTTTCAGACGCGTCTTCAGGCCGACGTACCACTCCAGCCGACCGGCCAGCGCCAGCCGCTGGCGAAGACTCGAGGACTTCAGCCAGGCGGAGCCGATTCGCGGCCATACAAGCGGCTGATCCACCGGCACCCGACACGAAAAGTGGAGGGTCACGCCGGCTCGACACCCGGCTTGCCGCATCGCCTCCAGCGTATCGGCATTGAACTGTCCGAACGGATAGGCCAGCACATCACCTGCAGAGCCGAACCAGTTGTGGATAAGCTGTCTGCTTCTGGCGATCTGTTCAGTCTGGAGATCAAGCGGAAGGTGCGGGAGAACCGGGTGGACATCGGTATGCGGCTGCAACTCCCAGCCGAGATCAGCAAGTTTTTGCAAGTCGGCGACAGGCAGAAGCGGGGTTCTGCGATAAATCTCCGGAAGTCGGTACCAGGCCGGCTGTTTGCCCACGAGGCCGGTGATGACGAAGGTTGTCCCCGACATGCCGTGGTCGCGGAGAATCGGGGCCGCGACGCTCATCACCGACTCCATCGCATCATCAAAAGTCAGAGCGCAGGTCTGCGGGGGGAGCGCCCGGCCGCTCAGGATGGTGTCGGCGGCCCTGCTGAGGGAGATTGTCTTCCAGCCATGGTCTGCGAGGAAGCGCACCTGTTGTTCAAAAGTCCTGGGGTGCGTCGAGAGCGGCGTGCCGTGCTCGTCGATCGAGTGGTAGACAAGTATCGGAAATCGGACGTGCCTGGTGCTCAAGATGCCCTCGGGGCTGGTCGAATTGCACTGATGGCGGCATGGTAGGATCGTGCCGCAGACTGACTCTGCCGGGCAGATCCGGAATCCTCGCAGGCATGCAACTCGTCTCTGGAGAGTTGCAGATCGGCGCGGTAGACTCTTGCGGAAGTCTCCGGAATTGCCATAATGCCCTCCTGACGGAGCATTGTGAGCCGGCCCCGCTGCTGCGGACCGGGAAGTGACAAAGGTGAAACCTCTCATGCGTGAACAGGCGGAAGGCATCATGACACGAGCGCTGATTCAGACCCTCGCGGCTGCGGCTCTGATTTTCACGGGGCTGACCGGCACCGGGTGCATCACGACTGCGGACATTCCCGAGACTGGAAGGCTCGACGGAACAATCCCGGCTGAGGATGGCTCAACGCCGATGCTCGCCGAGCCGCTGCCGTATGGGCTGGCGCCCGGCGACCAGCTGGCCATCCGCCTCCTGGAAGATGACCGGCTCAACGACACCGTGCGAGTCGACAGCGACGGCGGCTTCCAGTTCTTCTACGCCGGCCGCGTCAAGGTCGGGGGCCTGACGACGACGGATGTGAGCAAGATGCTGGCATCGGCTCTGAGCGAGGTCTATGTCGATCCGAATCTCTCGGTGAATCTGGTCAGCCAGGAGCAGCAGTACGTCTCCGTGCTCGGTGAGGTGTCCCGTCCCGGTCGTGTGCAGCTGCGCCCCGGTTCGCGGATCAGCGAGGTGCTGGCGGAAACGGGCGGCATGACGCCCGACGCGGCGCCGCGCCGGGTCATCCTGATTCGCCGGGTGGCGCAGGACAAGATCGTGGCCGGCAAGTTCGACATGCGTGAGGCCTTCGCCAACCCGCTTTCCGGCGAGTGGGCCAATGACATCGTCCTGCAGCGGTCGGACATCATCTGGGTCCCTCGAAACGAGTTCGCCCAGCTGAAGGATGTTGCCGAGTTTGTGAGCGTCATGTTCGGCGCTGCGGTGGATGTCGAGCGGGCGATCGTTCTCTATCCCGACGCCAAGGAGATCATCCGTACGGGTGAGGATCCGGGTCGGAACACCATCATCGTTCGCTGAGGCAG
Organism: uncultured Vicinamibacteraceae bacterium; assembly: GCA_964585855.1. GTDB lineage: Bacteria > Planctomycetota > Phycisphaerae > Phycisphaerales > UBA5793 > CAZPFK01. Next base: position 43,566 of record CAZPFK010000011.1, on the reverse strand, counting down.
TCGGACCTGTTCAGTCATGGGTGATCGCGCGGCGCGGGAGATTCCGCAGGTCGGGGTTGCGGAGCCGCCGGGCCGGGGCGGCGTCGCCACATCACGCCCGCTTCGAATCGCCTTCTGCATCAGCCGGACCTTCGAGCAGTTCCAGGGAACCTACGGTCGATACTGCGGCCAGGCGCGGCTGCTGCGCGATCTCGGCCACCACGTCGAGGTCATTGCCGTCAACCGCGAAATGACGCTTCCGCAGGACGAGCTCCACTTCGGCATCCCCGTGCATCGCGTTCCGGTGCGGTCAAAGGGCTGGGGCGGGCCGAAGAACCTCATGAATTTCCGCCGCATGCACGATCTGCAACTGGAGCGGCTTGCGGGCAACCGCTTCGACGCGGTGAAGATCATCGGGCAGGACATGAGCCCGATGATTCCGCGAATCCAGAAACGCCTTGGCCTTCCGGTGATCTTCGACGCCCACGAACCGCAGATCTACGGCTTCTGGACCGGGCCTCGTCGCATGGCGCTTCCGATCATCTACGGCCTGGAAAGGCGATACAGCCGTATGGCCGATGCCGTACACATCACCGGGAACTGGCAGAAGCGGAAGTACGAAAACTGGGGCTGCCGGGATGTCAGCATCGTCGGGAATCAGCCCTTGTGGGATGAACGCATCGACGCCTGGCCCGAAGGAAAGTTTGACGAGCCCAACAGCGGCGGCCCCGTGCTCTTCGGTCGGCTCGGCACGGTGTACAAGGGCACGGGTCTGCACGAACTGCTGGAGGCGTTTGCCGAGGTGTTCCGGAGGTATCCCGATCGTGCCCGGCTTCGGCTGGCAGGCAAGGTGGCGGACTATTACGAGGAGGAGTTCGCCCGGACGATCGATGCCTACCGCGACGGCATCATCCTTTCGGGCGCCTACCGGACGACGGACATGCCCGCGCTGTATCGCGAGATTCATGTCTCCGTGCTGCCCTACCTGATGGATGCCAATTTCACCCACATCAATCCGAGCAAGTTCTACGACTCCATCGGCAACGCAACGGCCGTTGCGATGACGCCCATCGGGGACATGGGTGAGATTGTCCCGCGGGTCAGGTGCGGCAAACTCTTCGACCCGGGGCGGATCGAGACGATCATCGCGGCGATGACGGAGTACCTGGAATCGCCCCGGAGCATCGAGGAGGATGCCCGGCGCGGTTTTGAGGCCAGTCTGGGAGAGTTTCACTGGAAGGCCAATCAGCGGCAGCTGGAGGAGACCTTCCAGCGGATCACTGCCTGATTGCGTCGATATGATCATCGGTTGTCGTGCGGCATCGGCCGAGATGTGCAGAGAGCGAGGCAGTAGTGGCCAAGAACACCCGTCGCAGGAAGACCCCGAAGAAGAAGCCGGCCGTGTCGCAGGCGAAGCAGCCCTCGGGGATCGACTCGCAGTTATCAGCCGCGCGCCAGTTCCATCGCAACGGGCAAATGGTCGAAGCCGAAGCGTGTTTCCGAAGAATCCTCGCCCTTGACCCGGCTCACAGAGAAGCCGCATCTGCGCTGGCGTCGATGAAGGCCCGGGAAGGTGCGATGGATCAGGCGATCCTGACGCTGCATGCGGCTGTGACGCACAATCCCCGCCAGGTTGAACTGTACAACGAACTCTGCGCCTACCTCACGCAGGTCGGCCGCATTCAGGACGCGGGAAAGGCGGCGCAGCAGGCGATCGCCGTGCGGCCCGACTCCCCGATCGGCTATTTCCAGCTCGCAGGGGTCTTGCTGCGGCTGTTTCGGCCGAGCGAGGCGGCGCGCGTTGCCGAAGAGGGACTGAAGAAGGCAGGCGAGGATCCCTTCCTGTACACCATGGTCGGAGATGCGTACACCGATTCGGTGCTGTACGCCAAGGCGGTCCCCGCCTACGAGCGAGCCATCGCGATGCGGCCCAACGTTCCGGAACTGCACACCCGCCTGGGCAATGTGCTGATGGGCGTCGGTCGGCTGGAGGAGGCGAAGGCGCAGTATGAGCGTTCCTTTGAACTGCAGCCCGTGAATCCCGCTGCCACCTCGGGGATGGCGAACCTGCTGGCGACGATGGGTCGACGGGGCGAGGCGGTGGCGCTGGTCCAGGAGGCGCTGCGGAAGTCGCCCGGCCATCGCGATCTCGCCCTTACCTTTGCGCGACTGGCCAAGTCGCCGGAGCAGATGGAGGCCGCGATTACCGAGATCAACCGTGTGCTGCGGGATCGCTCGCTGCCGAAGTCCTACCGCGCGCAGTTCCACCTGGCGCTGGGATCGATGAAGGAGCAGATCGAGCAGTACGACGATGCCTTCTCGCACTACCAGCAGGGCAACGACCTGTACCCCTCACAGTTCAATCTTGAGGTGCGCACCAGGGCCGTCGAGGTGATGTTCGACGCCTACGAGCCGGAGACCTACGCCCGTTACCCGCGCAGTACGATCCGCTCCGGCAAGCCGATCTTCATCGTTGGCATGCCGCGCTCCGGGACGAGTCTGCTGGAGCAGATTCTCGCCAGCCACCCGGAGGTTTATGCCGGCGGCGAAAACCAGGAGCTCTTCCGCGTCGTGGGGACGATGCACCAGGTGCTCGGTTGCCCGGACAAGGAGTACCCGCTCTGCCTGCCGATGCTGACGACCGAGAAGGCCGACGAACTGGCCCGTGCCTACCTCGACGCCGTCTCAGCCGAGGCCGGAAATGCGAAGCGGATCACCAACAAGGCTCCGGTGAACTACGTGCACCTCGGGGCGATCTCGCTGCTGCTCCCCGATGCGTACATCATCCACAGCATGAGGCATCCGCTCGACACCTGCTTCTCCTGTTACGCCACCCGGCTCGGACCGGCCCACGACTACACGAACAATCTCCAGCACCTCGCGGAGATGTATCGCCTCTACCACCGCATCATGGAGTTCTGGAAGCAGCGCCTCGACATCCCGATCCTGGATGTGCAGTACGAGGAGGTCGTCGCAAGCCCGGAGGAGTCGGTACGGCGGATCCTGGATTTCTGCGGCCTCGAGTTCCACCCCGATTGCCTGAAGTTCCACGAAACCCGACGCGCCACCATGACCGCAAGCGTCGACCAGGTGCAGCAACCCCTCTACCAGACGTCGGTCGCCCGTTACCGTCGATTCGAGAAGCACCTGCGCCCGCTGGTCGAGGGCCTCGGTGATCTCATCGATCCGGCTGAGCGCGCGAGTCTGCTGCAGCAGTAATCACTTCGGCGCGGCCGCTGTCCACCGTTCGATCCGGGCGACTTCGGCGAAACCGAGTTGTTCATACATGGCCAGCGCCGGCAGGTTGTCCGGCATGACCTCGAGCGCGACCTGCCGAAACTGGCTGCGCGAGGCCAGTTCGAAGACGTGACCCATCAGCGTTCGCATCACGCCTTGCCGCCGGAACCGGGGATCGGTCGTGACATCGCGGATGATCCCGACCTCGCCCATCGCAAAGACCGACGCCATCGCCACCGCCTCGCCGTCAATCCGTCCGACGAGTACATCCATGCGGGGATCATCAAGGGAATCCACGGTGCAAGCCGCAAGGTGAACCGCCGCTTCGGGGCTGGTGTCCGCCTCGGCACAACGCCGCGCAAGCTCGCGAAACTGCGGAAGAATCGCCCGGGCCGGCAAGACCTGGAGGTCGGGGCGCGCCCGGCTCGGCTCGACCGCCCGCTGCAGGGAGAGCAGGATCGTCTCCTCAGGCACGGCGCCGCGAGCCGCCAGCGCCCGGCGCAGCTCCGAATCAAGCGGCGGGTCTGAGGGGATCCATCGGTGGCAGCGCACCCCGTTGGCGGCGAAGTGGGCTTCTGCCTCATCGAGGAGCGCTTCGACGTCTGTTCCCGGAGGACGATGACACTCCAGGATGCAATTGGCGTCCCAAACGTTGGGCCGGTCGGGGTTGATCGAGGCCCGCCCGAGGTCCAGATCGGTGGAGGTCGTGAAGGTGCGGGCGATTTCCGCATCAGCCCGCAGCGCGATCCGCACCAGGACCTCGGGGGACTTTCGATCTCCGGTTGGAATGACCGGCAGTCTCATCGTTGTGCGTCCGTTCAAAAGGGGGATCGGAACAGTGTTGCCGAGCCGAAACCCGAGTGTAGCGTCCCGGCAACACCTCGCGGGTGGGGGTGATAAAGTCCAGTCCCGGGGGGCGGGATCGGGAGCAGCCGAACTGGCCCGATGATTGCATCCTTCCCGGGACAGGAAGGTAGGACAAGAATGAAGAGATGGATGACTCTGCGAAGCGCGGGCGTCGCCCTGGCCGCTGCTGCGTTCGTCTTCGCGACAGGTTGCGGAACGACAACCGCGTCCGGGGATTTCGCCTCAGACGAGGTTCACAATATCGGTGTACCTGCGGCACTGACAGGCTCACGGCCGCATACGGTGTTTTCACCGGATGCCGGTGGGAATGCCTTCGCAGGTGCGGGTCGCGTCGTCATGCCCGGTGAGTGGGCATGGGGCCGCAATGACGGCGAGGTCGGCGTCCGGTTTATCCCTCTGGCGCAGGGTCCTAGAGGTGCAGTGGTCGAGGGTTTCGAGCACATCTACGAGCGTGACGGGAAGGTTCGGACCTACGGTCGGACGTGGATTCGCACCTGGAGTGTCAACGAAGCGCCTTGATGAACATTGTTTGAGTTCCTTGCACTTCGGCACTTGTACCCTTGACGCCGACGCAGTTTCCGAGGATACTGTCGCTGGGCCGGGTCTGCGTGGAAGACCTGACCTGCAGTTTCTGCGTTGGCAATTCGTGGTGACAGAATCGGCGGGGCCATCGGTACGGGTGGCAGGTTCGCCGCGCCGATTGAAGTCGAGGGAGCATCCATGTCGAACGTGACAAAGAAGGATCTGATCGACGTCGTAGTTTCCCGTCTGAAGGGAGTTCGGCGAACCGTTGTCAAGAATGTGATCCAGAAGTTCCTCGATGCCATCATTGAGGAGCTCGCCAAGGGGCATCGCATCGAGCTGCGCGACTTCTGCGTGCTGGAGGTGAAGGAGCGTGCAGCGCGGATGGCGCAGAATCCCAAGACGCTCGAGAAGGTCGAAGTGCCGCCGAAGCGCTCCGTCAAGTTCAAACCCGGTCGCCTGATGCGCGCACGTGTGACTGACACCAGCGCCGCCGCGAGCCGTCCGTCCCGAATGGCGCCGACAGGCAACCACAACGTTCACGTCGATCCGAAGACCTCGGCTGTCGTCCGCACGATTTCAAAGTCGCAGTCACAGGCCGCCGGACGGAGCCAGTGATCTGCTGATGACTCGACCGGCACGGAGATGGATGGATCGTCTCGCCGCGGGACTGGACAGCGCATCGCAGCGTGGGCTGCGCAGAGCGCTGCCGTTGTCATCAGCGAACACTCCGCAGATCGATCTTTCCGGAAATGACTATCTCGCCCTGCGACGGGAGCCGGCAATCGCCGAAGCCGTCGCGGCTGCGGCGGCCGCCCATGGAAGTGGAGCCGGGGCCAGCCGTGTGCTCTGCACCGACGCCTCGCCCTGGGCGGACCTCGAGGCGCGCTTTGCCGCATGGAAGGGCGTGCCGGCCGCGCTGCTCTTTCCGACCGGCTACATGGCCAATCTCTCTGTGCTCTCGACGCTGCCCAGGGCGGGTGATGCGATCTTTCTCGACAAGTTCTGCCACGCGAGTCTGCTCGACGGGGCCTTTGCGGCTCAACGCCGCGGCGCGCTGGTCCGCACCTATCCCCACAACGATGTCGACCGCCTCGCCTCACTCGCCTCCCGCTTCCGGGCGGAAACACCCGATGCCACCATCTTCATCGTGACTGATTCAGTCTTCTCCATGGACGGCGACACAGCCCCCCTCTCCGCCCTTGCCGAGGTCCGGGACCGTTGCGACGGTGTCCTCGTGCTCGATGAAGCCCACGCAACCGGAGTACTCGGCGATCGCGGGCGCGGTCTGGACGAGGCCGGACGCGCCGACATCCTCATCGCAACGGCCAGCAAGGCCCTGGGGTCTCTCGGCGGCATCGTCTGCGGTCCGACGACAGTCATCGACTTCCTCGTGAACTTCGCCCGCCCGTTCCTCTTTGCGACCGCCCCACCGCCCGGTCAGGTCGCTGCAATCGGCGCCGCCCTTGATCTCATCGACTGCCAGCCGCAGCGACGGCAGCGGCTTCGAGTCGTGACCGGGAACGTGCGTGAGGCGCTGGCTCAACGGGGATGGCCGGCACTTGGAGCCGAGGGCGTGCCGATCATTCCCCTGCATGTGCAGACTCCCGAGCGAGCCGTGAGTCTGGCAGCGCATCTTCGCGCTCAGGGAATCGCAGCGCCGGCCATTCGACCTCCGACGGTGGCGCCGAACACCAGCCGCGTCCGTCTGAGTCTTCACGCCGCATTGAGCGATGAAGATGCGGGGCGCGTGATCGCAGCAATCGACCAGTGGACGGCACAACACGGTCCGCCCCGTGCGCTCAGCGACGCAGAGGGGTGATCTGGACCCGATCATTCCCGGAGTCGAGGATCAGCAATTCGCCCCACGCAGTGCTGACGCCCCAGGGATACTGGAGGAAGCCCGGCTCGTCTCCGACTGAACCATAGATGCGCCTGGAGGAACCGTCGGGGTTGAGGTGCTGGATGCGATTGTTGCCGTACTCGGCCACCAACACTGACCCGTCCTCGAGTACGACGAGGTCATAGGGATACGCCAGGGACCCAGGCTCGGTGCCGACGCTGCCCATCGTTCGCAGGATCCGGCCCTGCGGATCGGTCACAACGAGGCGATGGTTGCAGGCATCGGCGATCCAGAGTTCGCGGCGTTTCGCGTCAAATCGCAACTGCTGCGGACGATTGAAGGTCTCGGCATCCGCTCCACCTTCAGTACCATTGAAAGAAGCAAGGAACTGGTGGTCGGCAGAGAAAATCTGTACGCGATCGTTCCCCCCGTACTCTGCGACGTAGATTCGACCGTCATCGCCGAAGGCCACCGATGTCGGATAGATCATCCGGCCCGGCTCCAGCCCCCACGAGCCGAAGGAGATGACGACCCGCCCTTCCTCGTTGAAGGCGACGATGCGGTGGTTGTGCGTGTCGGCAACGTAGAGCAGGCCGTCAGCGGGGTTGTAGGTCAGTCCCGAGGGGTACCCCTTGTCAAACTTCGGCAGGGCGAGGCTCCGCTGAAACGCACCGTCGCGGGAGAACTGCTGAATGCGCCCAGATTTGTCCACAACCCAGAATCGCCCGCCCTCCTCGTCCACGGTGATCGCGCGGGGATAGACGAAGCGCCCGTCGAGCCGACCCGTGGCTCCGACGACGTGATTCGGCTCGAAAACGTATGAACTCTCAGAGGTCCTTCCGTCACAACCGAGGCCGAACACAGCGGCGAGAGCAATGATCGGCACCGCAGGGCGAGCCGATCTTTGGCGGAAGCAGGCTGCGAGGATCAGGCAGGCCCCGGCGGAGAGGTTGAAGATCACGGTAATCAGCAGCAGCGTGGTGGCCAGGGCTGACTCCTCACGGGCGTAGTGCATCTTGTTGAGCGTTCGCTCTCCGACCGTCTGGAACCCCGCCGGCGAAAGGACAACTGACATGGACACCTCGCCCAGCGAGAAAGCGGCGCCGACCATCGCCGCGGCAGAAAGAACCCCCCAGAGGGCCGGACCGCCGGCGATGACTCGAGCGCAGACTGTATTCGCGCCGTCAAGCCGCCGGCTCCACCGGGCCTCGCGCGGCTCGATTGAACGCCAGACGCCGATTAACAGCAGGGGAAGGAAGGCGTAGCGTGCCGTGTGACCGAGCCAGAGCGGAACCGGCGAGCGGTAGATCGGGGCCAGCATCTCAGTGTTGTAGGCGGCAATGATGAGCGACCCGACGAGCGCCGCAGGTGCCAGCGCGCAGGCAATCCAGCCGAGCCCGACCGCTCGCTGCCGCCAGCCGGCCCATGATGAGGCGGAATCGGCTGAGTAGTCCAGTGCGAGCGCCGCCAGCGTAGCACCTGTAGCCGCAGCAAGCAGCAGGCTTCGCCCGATCGCCTCCGCTTCGAGCCGACCGAGGGTCATGAAGGCATCGATGCTGACCCGCGAAACCGCGATTCCCAACGGCACAGCAAGACCCAGAGCCAGGAGGACGATGGTGAGCCCGCGGACTCCAGGGCCTGCCGGTGCGACCATCGAATCAGGCGCCGAGGAGAGGGCCGGCAGGGCTCGCTGCAGCAGGATCGCAATCGCGGCCGCGCCGCACAGACCGACCAGGATCAGCGGACTTCCGGCGACGAGCACAGCCGAGGGGTCGTGGGTTTCGAAGAAGAGGCGGCGAATCTCGTTACCGACCGTTGGAATCAGGGCAAGGTCAAAGACGTCGTAGCTGATGATGGTGACCGCAAACGGCAGAAGGAAGGCCAGAATCGCTCCCGGCCAGGCCGTCCGCAAGGGCAGAATCACTCGCCGCAGTGGCCCCGCGCCATCGAGCCGCATCAGGCTGTCGAGGGCGCGGAGGGCCGGAGTGAGCGAAAGGGCGAGACATAGTGCCGACATCGGCCAGGTCCAGAGCGTCATGGAGAGGGCGATCCGGCCGTATTCAAACAGACGGGCGCGGTCAGGGCTGTCACGGAGAAGGTCGGCCAGAGGGGAACCGGGTTGGGCGAGGTAGCCCCAGATCCAGAAAGTCAGGTACGCCGGGACGCATGCGGTTCCGACCAGGCCGGCCAGCAGAAGTGCGCGCCGGATCGGATCCCGCTGCCGGGCAAGGTGGAAGGCGGGCAGAATCGCGACGGCTGCGGCGGCCACTCCGACCACGATGCCCCAGGCAATCGTGATCAGCAGGGGCTGGCCCATCAGCCAGGCGAGGTCGATTCCGGAGGCCTGCTCTGCAAGATTGTCTTGTGGTCGCAGGATCAGGGCGGCAGCTGGAAAAAGGACCGCCGCGGCAAAAAGCACCAGCGAGAAGGCGCGCAGAAGTCCTGTCAGGATGGAGTCGATTCGACGCACGACCGGGAGTGTACCCGCCGCAGACGTTGGAACGGGCCTGATGGCCGGCCGCGACAGGAACCGGCGTCGGGGGCGTGAACGTATGTCTCTGTCTGAGCTGTTGTTTTGAGCGTAATGGCTTGTTTGAGGCGAGGTTTGCTGATTGGCGGGGCCGTTCACCGAGGCAGTGCACGCGGCTATTGTTGGAAATGGCGGTCGCAGGGTATCGAGCCCCGGTCCGGCCGTTGGAGATTCCTGCCCCAGCACGATCCGGGAGAAGTGACAGTCCATGGCGCGACGTCGAGCGAAAATCGGAGAAATCCTGGTCGAACAGGGCCTGGTGACTCAGGCGCAGCTGGATCAGGCGATGAACGTCGCCAAGGGGGCGGGAAAGCGCCTTGGCGACACCCTGGTCGAGATGGGCTTCGTCAAGGACGAGCAGTTCGCCAAGGCCCTCGCACGGCAGTATGACCTGAAGTACGTCGACCTTTCGTCGCAGGAGGCGCTCGATTCCCTGAACTTCGACCTGATCCCCGAGGATCTGATCAAGAAACACTTCGTCCTCCCGATGGGCAAACGCAACGGAAAACTGGAGCTCATCGTCTCCGACCCGATGGACCTCCAGTTGCTCGACATGCTGCGCTTCCGCCTCAACTGCGAGATCGAAACCCGGCTCGCCGCCCGCTCGGCGATTAAGGCCGTCATCGACGACCGCCTCGGCAAGCCCGGGGGCGGCTCAATGTTTGAGGAGTCCGGTTCGCTGGTGACCGAATCGATCGACGTGACGATGGACAAGTCCGTTGACGCCTCGATCGACATCGCTGCCGGCGAGGATGCGCCGGTCATCAAGCTCGTCAACCGCATCATCACCGAGGCCGTGAACTCGAGGGCGTCGGATATTCACCTGGAACCCATGGCCGACCGCGTTCGCCTGCGCTACCGCATTGACGGCGTCTGCCACATCCGCGATGACCTGCCCAAGCGCATGCAGAATGCCTGCCTTGCGCGCGTGAAGCTCATGGCCGGCATGAACATCGCCGAACGCCGACTGCCGCAGGACGGCCGCATCAAGATGCAGGTGGGCGAGGACCAGATCGACTTCCGTGTCAGCGCCTGCCCGGCCTATCACGGCGAGTCGATCGTGCTGCGTATTCTTCGTCCGGATGCCGTGCGCATCGGACTGGAGAATCTGGGGTTCGAGTCTGACAACCTCGAAATCTTTCACCGTATCATCAGGCGCCCCAACGGCATCTTCCTCGTGACCGGACCGACCGGCTCAGGCAAGACCACGACGCTGTATTCCGCCCTGGCAGTGCTCAACCGTCCTGATCGCAAGATCATCACGGCGGAAGACCCCGTGGAGTACAACTTCACGGGCATCAACCAGTGCCAGGTCAATGAGAAGATCGGGCTCACCTTCCCCTCGATTCTCCGCTCCATGCTGCGACAGGCACCCAATATCGTGCTCGTCGGCGAAATCCGAGACCGCGAAGTGGCGGAAGTGGCCATTCAGGCCGCCCTCACCGGCCACCTGGTCTTCAGCACCCTCCACACCAATGACGCCCCCTCGGCTCTGACGCGACTGGTGGACATGGGCGTCAAGCCCTTCCTGGTCGCCAGCTCGATCCAGGCCTGCATGGCGCAGCGGCTCATCCGCGTGCTCTGCCCGCACTGCCGGGAGGCAGACCCCGATCCTGAAGAAAAGTTTCTGCGCCTCTGCGGGATCACGCGGCAGGAGATCGAGAATAAGCCGGTCTACCGGGCCGTTGGCTGCCCGAAGTGCAGCAAGACGGGCTACCGGGGCCGAAAGGCCATTTTCGAGATGATGGTGATGAACAACCAGATTCGTCAGCTGGCCTTCGAGCGTGCGCCGGTCGGGCATGTGCGGCGGGCGGCGATCGCCTCAGGAATGCGCACGCTCCTGGAGGACGGCAAGATCAAGGTGCTCAAGGGCGTCACGACGCCCGACGAGATCGCCCGGGTGGCCCAGGTCCACGGGCTGGTGGAGGATGGCTCGGAGTAAACCCTCTCCCGCGACTCTGCCCGGGCCGCCGCGACGGATCGGGCCTGAAAGGAATGCAACGCGATGTCAACGATTCAGATCGACCGCCTGCTCGAGACCGTCATCCGCCAGGGCGCGTCCGACCTTCACCTGACGGTCAATCGCAAGCCCACGATCCGCCTCAACGGTCGGCTTCGTGAACTGAACACGAAAGTGCTCGCCTCTGAGGACACGATGGCGCTGATGAAGGCCATCTCCCCCGAGCGGTCGCAGCAGGAACTGCAGGAAGAGGGCACCTGCGACTTCGGTTTCGCCTACGGCGATGAGGCCCGCTTCCGCGTCTCGGTCTTCCGCCAGAAGGGAGACCTTGCCCTGGTGCTCCGCCAGATTCCCAACCGTCTGCTGACCTTCGAGCAGATCGGCCTCCCCGAAATCTGCAAGGAGATCATTCGCCGGCCCCGGGGACTCTTCCTCGTGACCGGCCCGACCGGCTCCGGCAAGACGACATCGCTGGCGACGATGATTGACTACATCAACATGAATATGGACCACCACATCGTGACGGTGGAGGATCCGATCGAGTATTACCACACGCACAAAAAGGCCATCGTCAACCAGCGCGAAGTCGGTGTTGACGTGCCCTCATTCTCCGAGGCCCTGCGGCGAGTGCTGCGACAGGACCCCGACGTCATCCTTGTCGGCGAAATGCGAGACCTCGAAACGATCGAGGCCGCCATCACCGCGGCCGAAACGGGCCACCTTGTGTTTGCCACGCTCCACACGACGGGTGCGGCCGGCACCATCAACCGAATCATCGACGCCTTCCCGACCAATCAGCAGGAACAGGTCCGTGTCCAGTTATCGGTAACGCTCATCTGCGTACTCAGCCAGGCCCTTCTGGCCCGGGTTGACAAGCCCGGTCGAGTGGCGGCCTACGAGTTCCTCGTGGTCACACCCGCCATCGCCAACCTCATCCGTGAGAACAAGGTCTTCCGAATCGACTCGGCCATTCAGACCGGCCGGAAGTTCGGTATGCAGCTGCTGGATGACCACCTCTGGTCGCTCTTCTCACAGGGCAAGATCTCGGCTGAGGAGATGATCGACAAGGGCAAGAATCCGCAGGATCTGACGGAGAAAGTCCACCGTGCAGGCGGGGTTGTCGGCCGTTCCGAGCTCGACGAGGCTGAGGAATGATGGCGTTTGAATCGCCCGGACTGGCGCCGTGTATTCGGACATGCCGATAATCAGGGCACAAAACGGTCAATTTTTGCACCGAAGTCAACGTGGAATAACGATATTTCGCATCAAACTTGGTTGCGGTGCGAACGATTGTGCGGATACTGGGGGGTGAGAACAGCGATGGGTGGCCCGGCCGGAGCACAGGGTGGTCGGGCCACCCGCTTTCCAAACTCTCGCTGGCTCAGGGTTGGGGCGGAGGAGGGGGATCGAGTCAGGCGGGGATGGAGGGTCGAGAACCGGGAGAATCGTCGAGTCAAAGTACGAGGGTCTCATGCCTGACATCTCAGAATACAAGGGACGGAAGATCGGTCGCGTGCTCACGAAGATGGGCAAGGTGACCCGTGACCAGGTGTATGAGGCCCTGGCCCTTCAGAAGAAGCGCAAGGCCCCCCTCGGTGAGTTGCTCATCGAGCTCGGCTACATCGAGAAGAAGGATGTGCTCCAGGCCCTGGCCTATCAGGCCGGAATGGAACTGGTGGACCTGAGCAAGGTCGAAGTCTCGCAGGAGGCCATCGACGCGCTGCCGGCCGAAACGGCGACGGCCTACCAGGTGGCCCCGATCGCCTATGAGGCGAAGGGCAAGAAGCTTACGGTCGCCATCAAAAGTCCCGATAACTATCGGGCTGTGGACGACCTCCGTTTGCTCATGGGCTTCAAGGTGACGGTCGTTCTCGCTCCCGAGGAGCAGGTCACCGAGTTCATCAACAAGCACTACGCGGCGCGGGCGAACACCGGCTTGTCCTCCGTGTATGAGGAGCTTGGCTCCCGCTCCGATCTGAAGCAGTTGGAGGGTCGGGGCGATTCGATCGATCTCGCTGAAATCGCTTCGGCCGCCGAGGACAACCAGGTCATCAAGCTGATCAATCTCGTGTTGCTGCAGGCGATCAAGGACCGGGCGTCGGACATCCATTTCGAGCCGTTTGAAGACGAGTTCAAGATGCGGTACCGCATCGACGGCGTGCTCTACGAGATGGTTCCGCCGCCGCGCTACCTGGCGATGCCGATCGCCTCGCGCATCAAGGTCATGTCCAGTCTGGACATCTCCGAGCGGCGGCTTCCGCAGGACGGCCGCATCGAGCTCCAGGTGGGCGGTCGTCCGGTCGACCTCCGCGTCTCGGTGCTTCCGACGATGTTCGGCGAGTCGGTGGTTATGCGTGTGCTGGACCGTTCCAATGTGCAGTTGAGTCTGGACAAGGTCGGACTCCGCCCCGATGACATGAAGAAGCTCCAGCAGCTGATCGCCAAGCCCAACGGCATCATCGTCGTGACTGGCCCGACCGGCTCCGGAAAGACGACGACGCTCTATGCGGCCCTGAGCGAACTCAACACGCCGGAGACGAAGATTCTCACGGCTGAAGATCCGGTGGAGTATGACATCGACGGGCTGTGCCAGTGCCAGATGAACGCCGAAATCGGGCTGACGTTTGCCCGGACGCTCCGCAGCTTCCTTCGTCAGGATCCCGACATCATCCTCGTCGGTGAAATCCGCGACAAGGAGACGGCCGACATCGCCGTGCAGGCGTCGCTGACGGGTCACCTTGTCTTCACGACGCTGCACACCAATGACGCGCCCAGTTCGGTCATTCGACTGCTGGATCTCGGCGTTGAGCCGTTCCTGGTCACGGCGACGGTGGAGGCGATCGTGGCGCAGCGACTGGTGCGGACGATCTGTCCGAAGTGCAAGGAGGAGTACCAGCCCACCGAAGCGCAGCTGATGGAGCTTCAGTTGACGCCGGAGGAGACGCGAGGCCGGTCATTTTTCCGGGGCAAGGGGTGCGGGAACTGCAACCAGTCGGGCTATCGAGGGCGATTGGCGATTTTCGAGATTCTCGTCATGGATGAGGACATGCGTGAACTGGTAATGAAGCTGGCCAGCTCCAACGTGTTGCGCACGGAAGCAAAGAAGCGAGGAATGCGCACGCTTCGAGAGTGCGGCCTGCTTGCGATCTTTGAGGGCCAGACCACCATCGACGAGGTCGTTCGCGAGACGATCAGCGAAGAGGTGTAAGGAGTCGGTGGCGGCAGGTGTTGCGGCAGGAAGACTGCCGGGAGATGAACGATCATGGTCACGTTTGCATACGAAGCGCTCGACAGCAAGGGCAAGACGCTCAAGGGAGAAGTTGAGGCCGCTTCCCAGGAGGAGGCCCGGCAGAAGATCAAGAGCCAGGGCTTCTTCCCCTCGTCGATCCGCGAGAAGAAGACCAAGGGCCGCAGCGCGACTGATGAGGCGGCCGGCAGCAAGAAGAAGAAGAAGGGCGAGTTTACGATCACCCTTCCGGGGCGTGTGAAGACGAAAGTGCTGACGGCCTTTACGCGTCAGCTGTCAACGCTGCAGGATGCCGGCCTGTCGCTGCTTCGCTCGCTGCAGGTGCTGGAGCAGCAGCAGAAGCCCGGCAAAATGAAGAACATCATCGCCGGTGTGGCCGAGGACGTCGAGGGCGGCAGCACGCTGTCTGATGCGATGGCCAAGCACCCGGCGGCGTTTGACCGTCTGTATGTGAAGATGGTGGCGGCCGGCGAGGTCGGCGGCGTGCTGGACCTGATCCTGCAGCGTCTTGCGGACTTCATGGAGAAGGCGCAGCGGCTGAAGCGGAAGATCATCGGTGCGATGATCTATCCCGTGGTGGTCATCTCCGTTGCGGTGCTGATCGTCGCGGCGATCATGGTCAAGGTGATTCCCAAGTTCCAGGAGATCTTCGAAGACTTCGAGATCACCCTGCCGGCCATTACCCTGTGGCTGATGAATACGTCGGCTTGGATGGCGGGTAAACCGGGGCAGACGGTTCCGGGGTGGGTGTGGGTGCTTGTGTCGCCGTTCGTGGCGATCTTCTTCATCAAACTGGCGCGGATGACCGAACCCGGACGGGTCACGGTGGACCGGATCAAATTGATGATGCCGCTGATCGGACCGCTGATCCGCAAAGCGACGGTGGCGCGGTTTACGAGAACGCTGGGCACGCTGATTGCCGCCGGTGTGCCGATTCTCGAGGCGATCATGATCACGCGGGACACGTCGGGCAACGCCGTCTTCGAGAAGGCGCTGACGAAGGTGCACGATTCGATCCGCGAGGGCGAGTCATTTGCCGCGCCGCTGCGTGAGACGAAGGTGGTGGACGCCATCGTCGTCAACATGGTGGACGTCGGCGAGGAAACCGGCGACCTGGACGCCATGCTGCTGAAGGTTGCCGACAACTACGACGAGGAAGTGGACGTTGCGGTCAGCTCGCTGGTCTCGCTGCTGGAGCCGCTGATGGTGGTGGTGCTGGGCGGCATCGTCGGAACGATCGTCGTCGCGCTGTTCATGCCCATGGTCACCATGATCGAGTCGCTCAACCAGTAAGAAAGTCGGCGCGGTCCGCCCGCCGGAGAGGATTCATGAGTCGAGTGCAATTCCAGCCCGAATGCAGAGGCAACCGGCCGCGCGGCTTTACGCTGGTGGAGCTGACGGTGGTGATCGCCGTGGTGGCGCTGCTGGTGTCGATCGTGGTGGTGGTCGGGGGGAGGGTGCGTGGCTCGGCGGAGGCGGCGAGCACGCGCGGGCTGATGACCTCGATCAAGCAGGCGCTCGGGCAGTTTTACAGCGACTTCGGCTACTACCCGCCGCTTCTGGATGAAGACCTTGAGGTTCCCCAGAACGACAACGACCTGGAGAACATCAACCACAACAGCGTCTTCTCACTCGTTCCCTACCTGATCGGCCTCGGCGACCTCAACCGCAGCGGAGGAACTCCTGAGGATGAGGCGTTTGACCCTTACGACGACGGTGCGGCCGGTGTCGGCTTCCGCGATCCGGGGATCGACCAATCCTGGGGCGGGTCGCGCGATGCTGAGGATCGACTGACCTACTGGCAGCAGCGTGAGACGGATTCGGGCGAGCTCTCGGGGAAGGTCTACCCGGCCTATCTGGAGTACGGCAATGAGGGGCTTCTGCGCGCTTCATCTGATGTCAACGACATTCCTGATCTTGGCGATGCGACCTACGTGCTGGTGGATTACTGGGGCTACCCGATCCGCTACTACCGCTCCTGGCCCGGGAATCGCTACTGGCCCGGCGT
Organism: uncultured Vicinamibacteraceae bacterium; assembly: GCA_964585855.1. Taxonomy (GTDB): domain Bacteria; phylum Planctomycetota; class Phycisphaerae; order Phycisphaerales; family UBA5793; genus CAZPFK01. Next base: position 27,373 of record CAZPFK010000011.1, on the reverse strand, counting down.
CCTGAGCGATCTTCCCACGAACTGGGAAGACACGATGCTCCCCGAGGAGATCATCGGGGCTCGCGCTGAGTCGGAACGGGAGAGTCTCAAGGTGGCGATGCGCTCGGCTCCTTTCATCCTCTTCTCGCCCGGCCAGGACAACAAGGCGGATGAGGATGAGATCACGGCTGAGGAGAATCGGGACAACCTTCTGGAGATCGGCTCGTGAGAGGCACCCGAATCGAAACAACCCGGCGCAGCGCGTTTACCCTGATCGAACTTCTGGTGGTCATCAGCGTGGTGGCTCTGCTGGTTTCCCTGACGCTGGTGGTCGGCTCCAGCGTGACGCGGAACGCACAGGTCCGCCAGACCCGGGATGTACTCAGCATTCTCGACGGCATTCTGACCGACTACATCGCCGAGTACGGCGGCATTCCGCCCTTCACGGGCGGTCCGGACGCACCCGGCCCGACGGATTCCCGGCAGTATTCACCGGCTGATGCGGATGAGGGCGGCTCGATCCGTCCCGAGGTTGCCGTCTTCCTTGCCCAGGCGAGAGGATTGCAGGGGGCGGAGGCGATGATCGCACGGATCCCCGAGAAGTTCCTGCTCAATCGCGGTGACCTGTATGCTGAGAACGGCGACGATCCGCTCTTTGGCAGTCTTGGCGCGGCCCGCATCGACCGCGAGCGGCAGCTCCGACGGGTGACGGTGGCCGATGCGTGGGGGATGGAGATTCTCTACGTGCATCCGGCCAATCGGGATGATGTGGTCGGCAACGGCGACGGCGCGGTCGAGGTCTACGGCGAGCCGGCCAACGACCGGCCCTACTTCCTCTCGGCCGGCGCTGACAACCACTTCTACCTGGACGAGAACGGGGTTGATCCGGCCGGCGATCCGTACCGGAAGGACAACCTGTATTCGTATGAGTCGGTCAAGCGACCGGAGCGTGAGCAATGATCCGCCGGAGCGCTTTCAACCGCCGCCGTTTCGCCTTCACCCTGGTGGAGCTGCTGATTGTCATGGGAATCTTCATCGCCCTGGCGGTGGTGACGGTTCCGGCGTTTCGGCGGATGACCGAGAGCAGCCGGCTTGCGGGCGGAATGAATGCGGTCCGGGCAGCGCTGAACACGGCCCGGGCGCTGGCGCTTGAGCGCGGGGTGGATGTGGCGGCGATGTTTCTCTTTGACCCGGTGACGCAGACGGCGTCGGTGCAGTTTATCGAGCTTGTTGCTGACGTACCCAACGGCGACGGTCGAAGCGGGGGGATGATCGGAGCGTCGGTTTTCGTGCCGATCTCCGGGCTTGCTCCGATCGACCTGCCGCGCGGCATTGGCGTGTACGGCTACGGATATGGTGCCTCGACGGGCAATGCCAATCCCAGCAACCAGTGGAACTGGTACGCCGATCTCGGCGTGCTGACCTACGACGAGGATGATGAGTATCCCTGGGTCTTCCCGCGTACCGATCCGCGCACCTTTGTCGCCGATACTGATGCGATCGACAACGAGTCCGTCGAGCACCTTGACACCTTCATCGTGCGCTTCAACCCGACCGGGGCGGTGGTGACGACCTCGGAGCACCTGAAGATCTCCTGGTACAACAACGCCCGCGGAGGCGACGGCTTCCTCGAACTGGACAGTCCCGGCGACCCGCTCAACGGCGATGAGTACCTGGTGTGGAACCCCGCGGCCGACTACGGCCCGGACAACGATCAGATTCACGCCGAGGTGCAGTTCCGCTCCTCACCGTTTATCTCCGTGATCGATCTGGAGCTTCTTGCGGACGAGACGGGCATCCGCGAGCCGTGGCATGTTGTGGGGGACCGTTCGCCCTTTGAGGGCAACGGGACGGCATCGGCCGATGCGGACAACGACGGGACGCTGGATCAGATCGAGATCAACCGGTGGATCAACGTGAACGCTGATTTTCTTTCCTTCAATCGGTACACGGGTGTCATCAGCCCGCCGTACCGGAAGTGAGGCGTGCAGATGAACACCAACCTTAAGAGCCGCAACTCGAGCATGCAGCGGGCGTTTTCGCTGCTGGAGGTGCTGCTTGCGACGATCGTGCTGGCCCTGGGGCTGGTCGGCGTCGGTGCGGTGTTTCCGACGGTGATCGGCCTGCAGAAGCAGGCCAACGAGCAGACGATGGGCCTGATGCTTGCAGAGAATGCCGACGGCCTGCTCGCCTCGCGCCTCGAGCGCTTTGCGCAGACGCTCAAGCCGCTGCCCGGCACGGTGGGCTGGCTGCGAATCAATCCCTACGACCCGCAGCAGGGCGAGCCCTATCTGCAGATGCCGCGCACGCTGCCGGGACTTCCCTCGGGGCTGGATCTTCGGCTTCAGGAGCCGGGGCGATTTCTCGATCCGAATCCCGCGCCGAACATTTTCGGTCCGCAGACGGTGAACCTGCAGACGGATGCGGGCGATCTCCGCGGGCCTCTGGATTACCAGTCGGTTGAGAGTCTCAACATCCGTGTGACGATTCGCCTGGGCTTCTCGAACAACACCGAGGATTTTGTGCTGCAGCCCGAGGAGGCCGGCAGCACGCGTCTGCGTGTCGTCGAGGGATTGCCGTCGCGCTTCGATGCCGGTGGTCAGAACCAGATTGACTACCAGCGGGCGCGAGTCGGCTTCAACGCGGTGCTCGAAGCCGGCGAGAAGGTGCAGCGGGTTGATATCAACTACGTCTGGCTCAACGACCGCATCGTCTCGCATCGGGACCGGCTCCATCCGTCAGACAATCCGCGCTTCGCCTGGGACATGTGCTTCCGCAAGACGCCCAGCGGCCAGGTGCAGTACTGCATCTTCACGTACCGCTTCGACGGGCCGACGGGCCAGGAGTTCTTCCCGGACATTCCGAACAACTACCGCGACCAGTTGCGGGGCCACCTGCGGCTGGATCGGGCCGTGGTCCGCTACGACCGTCAGGACGGGACGTTCTACATCCGCGGCACCGAGGCGGGGACGGACCTGAGGCGGAACCTTGATCGGAACGTACACCTCCTGCCGGTGCTCGGCACCTCGCCGGTGCGCATCGTCCGGGCCTTTCCCGATCCCGGCAATCCCGACAACGAGACGCGCTACGAACTGGATGTCCCGCCCATGCGCATCAACGCGCAGACGGGACGATCCGAGCCGATGGTCGGCACAGAGGTCGATCTGTGGTATGTGCCGCTGGAGATTCGCGCCAACGACCGTCGCGGTCAGCCGGTGACCTGGAGACTGACGCCCATCAGCGCCACGGTTTCGACGGTGAAGGAATGAGAAGCCACGCATGAAGCCTGACGCAGCATCCAATCTCCATCGACGCACCGGCCCTACGCGCCGGGGCTTCACGATCGCCGAACTGGTGGTCGCCATCGGGCTGACGGTGGTGCTGATCCTGGGGATCAGCCGGATCTTCACGATCGCCAAGGATACGGTCTCGATCGGTTCCTCCACCTCTCAACTGGCTGAGGCGGGCCGGGCCATCGAGCGGCTGATTCGGAAGGACTTTGACGGTCTGACGCGAAGAGACGGTGTGCTGGTGATCCGCAACGAGCAACTGGGCGACGGCGCCCGCTCGTCGGCGAATGACCGCCCGGTGTATGTCGATACCGAGGCGCGCAGCCGCAATGAGGACCTGGGGCTTCGTCGACTTGATTCGCTGACGTTCGTCTCGATCGGTGACTACTCGAGTAACCAGTATCGTCCGGGTTCGCAGAACATCGCCCGCAACGACTCCTCGCAGACGGCGATCATCACCTACGGCCACGGCCTGCGTGTTCCGAAGCTGGTTCCGCAGGACATCGATGACCGGTCCTGGCCCGCAGACTTCGAGATCAAGACGGGTGCCGGCGCGGCGGCGTACCGGGCGGCCTTTGCAGACAGCCGGGGCATTGACGAGCAGAACTATTTTGCCAAGGACTGGATCCTGGCGCGGAAGGCGAATCTGCTCTCGCCCAAGCCGGAGGAGCCGGGCAGCTGGACGCTCAACTGGGTGCCCTCGCCGTTTGAGTACTACAACGAAGCCGGCGGGGCGTACTTCTCCAACACCGATTACTTCCGCTGGCCCGGCTACAACCCCGGTGACCCGCAGAACTACTTCGTCAACCGGCTCTCAACCGGCTATGCCGACATCATCGATCTTGATCTGATCGGCCTGAAGAAGGCGATCACGGAGTACGGCTCGCTGCTGAACCTGCAGACCGGCAAGATTGAGAACCGCACCGACGACCTGCGTCCGCCGGTTCCGAACGATCCGATCGGCGACGAATACGGCTTTGTCAACTGGAAGGTCGATCGATTCGTGCCGGAGCCGGATGCGTTTCCGCAGGAAGTGTGGAGTCGGCGGTGGCTGCTGGGGCAGGTGCTTCGGATGATCGCGCTGACGGGGCGGGTGCGGGTGGAGCCGTCGGCTCCGTCGGTGCTGCGGGATGACCAGATGCTGACGCATGCGACGCTGGCGGTGGGATGCAGCAACTTCGAGGTGGCCTGGAGCACCGGCGAAGTGACGTATCCGGACGGAGAACTCGTGTGGTACGACATCAACAACCCCGCCGATCCCGACGCCGTCCGGTTCGATATCGATCTGTACACTGAGCCGGCCGATCCGCTGATCTACCAGCTGAGCGAGTACTACTCGAATCTGCTGCCCAGCAGCGGGGCGCTGGCGGAGCCGCAGCGGGATGACCTCTACTACGCAACCTTCGGCTACTTCGTGCCGCAGAAGATTGTCGGGCCGCAGCTGCAGAATTCGTTTGGTGAGATTGACGATCGCTCGCTGGACTGGCCGTGGCCGAAGATGCTCCGCATCCGGATGACGCTGCATGACCAGACGAATCGGGTCAAGGGCGGACGGGTGTTTGAGTTCATCATGAATCTGCCGGCCCCGACGCAGCAGTAGGGCGGACGGACGGGTCAGCAGGGCACAGGGAACGGAGACGGATGAAGGCAGGAGTCGCGCTATGAAGAGGGAATCACACCGGATGCAGAGGCAGGAGAGGATGCAGGGCGCGGCGCCGCGCCGCGGCACCGTGCTGATCCTGGTCATCGGCGTGCTGGTGCTGCTGGCCGTCAGCGCGGCGGCGTACATCGGCGTCGGAAAGCTGGATCGCGTGGCCTCGCAGGCCTTCACCACGCAGGTGACCAAGGAAGAGGTCGCCGCCAAGGTGTTTGATTACATCGGAACCGTGCTCACGCAGGACCTGCTCGCAGCCGATCCGATGAGGCCCGACGACCCGGTGACGCGGCCCTTCCTGGACGGGGAGCGGTGGGACTATCCCTACACGCGGATTACCAGCGGCGCTGACGACGAACTCTTCAACGTTCAGGCCGATGCCTGGCTGGCCTCACTTGAGCCGGTCGATACCGATAACGACGGCGTTCCCGATACCTGGCCGCACATCAGCAACATTCACCCGCAAGGCGACTTCGTCGATCTCGGACAGCTGTTCAACAGCAACCGGGGATTCTTCGGTGATCTGAACATTCCCGGCGCCAGTCCGTGGGAGCTCGATACCCCGCTGCTGGTCAACTCACCGGAGTCGCCGAGGTTCGGCGTGCCGATGGATGAGATCAACGGTCTGTCGCAGGGCTACGTGACGATGGCCGATCGGCGCTACGTCGCCGACGCCGACGGCGACGGACGGCCGGACTCGCGCTGGACGGAGTTGACGGATGTGTACGGTTTGCCCGGGGGCATGCGCGTCTTCGCCGCCGCACGGATCATCGACCTGTCGGGCATGCTGAACGTCAACGCCCACTATGAACTGGGGCTGACGGCGGACAATTCACTCTCAGAAGATACCGCCGGCGACGGGGCGAACCCGGCCGACGTGGACCTGTATTCCTTCCTTGTCGAGGAGTATGAGCGGCAGGGTCGGGCGCTGGCGCCGCCGCAGCTGGAGGCGCGATTCATTGACGGCGAGGGCGATCAGACCGGCGGCTTCCGCTGGATGCTCAATGAACTCGGGCTGGGGCAGGTCGTCGCTGACTACCAGACCTTCCAGTACCGCTGGGATCTGCGCCTGGATCGGGAGGAGCGGCAGGAGCTCTACAACCGTGTCGGCCGCTTCGGATCAGACCGGGCGGTCTACGAGATGCGGCCCTTCGGGATCGATGATGAACTGGAATTGCGGACTTTTGCCGGGGTGAGCAATGACCGGGCGACCTCGCGCCTGGAGCAGATTTTCGACAGTCTGAATGTCGATCCTCGCGATGAACAGACAAGCTGGTTCAGTCCGCTCCGCAACCGCTGGTTCAATGAAGTGGATTACACGCTGACCAGTCAGGCGGACTTCAACTTCTGGTCCGTCGAGCTGGTCGAGGAAGCGCGGCACCAGCTGACGACGATCAACGGCTCGCGCTCGGTGCGCCCGTGGAATCGGGCCGACTTCCTCGACCCGCAGAGCGGGCAGGTTGAGACGACCGAGCACGGAGTCCTCGACCGCTTCAACATCAACGCGCTTGCGGGCATCTCGCCGGCCTCGATGGTTCCAAACGTGCAGGATATGGCCGGCGGCTTCTTCTGGGCGCTGGCGCCGTATGCCGCAATCAATCGCCGCACCGTTGACAGCCAGGACGTCAACGTCCTGGGCAGCACAGCGCAGTGGGGCGATCTCGGCTCCGGCCTGCCCGGCGCGGAGTACCACTACGGCGAGGGGTCGGCCGGGTACTCGCTGCTGCTCTCCTCGATGCTGGCCGTCAACGCCCGCGACTTTGCCGATTCCGATACCGACGACGGCACTGATCCGGAAGATGACTGGGGTCCCTCGCCGACGACGCGATTTGTCTTCTTCCAGAACAATCCCGACCTGACCAGTTCCGAATACTCCACGCTCGATCCGCTCGGCAACGGGATCACCGACGTCATCGCCGCGCCCTTTGACCACGGCTTCCTGCCGGAGTCGCAACTGATCGAGGCGCAGGAAGACACCTTCGAAGCCGGCGTGATCGGCGTCGATCAGCAGCCCTTCTTCCGGGAGGTTGCGACGCTGCTGATCTATCACGATTCCGACCTGAACGATGGGGAGACGGAGATCCGCCCAACCTGGCCGGTCTTCGATTCCGACGCCAACCCCAGCGACCTCTACCTTGAACTGGTGGCCTTTGAACTGGGCAACCCCTGGTCGGAGCCGATCCGCCTCGACGCCTACGAGATCCGCTACGGCCTGCAGACCTTCGGCAACGGTGTGTTCAATCAATGGATGCACACCTGGGATCTTGAACAGACGCTTCCCAACGGGACGCTGCTGGACCCCGGCGAGCGGATCATCCTCTACGCCGCGTCAAACCCGACTCCGCTTGGAAGCGGCACGGGCGGCGACCCCGCGATCGCAGAGTGGCTTGAGATGCTCAAGCAGATGCGAAACGGCGGCGAGACGACGAAGATCTACCGCATCAACGCCACGACGCCCGAGGCGATGGACCTTGAAATCGGATTGCCGGTGCGCAATCTCAACCCGATCGACTGGACGACAGCCACCCTCTGGCACAAGAAGCCCAACTTCCTGGCCGACGATCAGCTCGCGGAGCCGATCTCCGTCATGGTCGATCGCATCCGGCCCTTCTACGCCTCGGCCGTGACCGATCCCTTCCCCAACGTGCTGACCGATCCGGTGGACTACGGACCGGAAGACTTCGAGGGCGCGTTCCACATCCGCACGAGTTCGATCCGGCGGTACTGCGCCAAGGGCATTCGCTTCAATCCCGAGACCGGCGTTGACGAGTTCGTCGGTTTCCCCGGCTACCTCTTCCAGTCTCCGGTTGACATCGGGGAGTTCGGCTCCGATTCCAAGGATGACACGCTCGATACGCCCGGCAACGTCGAGTATCCGCCCGCCTTCCTCCTGACGCTCAACAACAACAACGATCTGGCGGATTACCTTAACGATCTTGGGCCGGATCGCGACGGTGTGGTCGGGCAGGACCCGATCTACGACGACGACAAGGGCTACCTGGATGACGCGACGTTCTCCAGCATCGCGGAACGGTACTTCGCGCCGTACCAGTTGTACCAGCAGGACCCATCCCGTAAGAGCGAGGGCTTCGTCTCCACCACGGATCTGATGCTGGTCACAGCCGCTTCGGGCTTCAAGATCGTCAATCCTGATGACTCGGGGCGATACGCCGACCTGATTGCCTTCTGGAACGAGCCGCTCTCGTATGTCACGGTGACTGAGTACCTCGGTGATGCCTACCTCGGGAATCAGACGGTCAACGGCGTGACCTACACGCGCGGCCTGCCATTCGTGTACGAGGCAATCCTCGGCGTCGATCCCGGTCTGTACCAGGCATGGCTGGATCGGATCATCCGGCCCGGCGATCTGAATCCGGCATTCCGCACGGTGGACGCGGGCGGGACCTTCTACGGCAATCCGCATGTCGGCCTGCTCAACTACCTGCGGTACATTCCGCGACTGAACGATCGGCCATTGGGCGACCTGGCGATCCCGCTGGCGACACGGGTCCTTGAGGCCTTCGAGACGATGCCCATTGACAACGCCCTGCCGAGGATCAACGGCCGCATCAACGTCAACACGGCCTCGCTGAAGGTGCTGCGAGCGCTGCCCTATCTCTACGCCCGGTATGACGTCTACGAGGACCCCTCCTCGCCGACGCAGGGGACGGAGATTGTGCCGCGCGGCGACGCGGATACGCCGACGCCCAACGATGACATGGGCCTGGCGGAGTCGTTGATCGGCTACCGTGATCGGGACTTCTCCCTGATCCAGCCGGCTGCGGCCCGCATGGACTGGCGGGATCGATCGCTTGAAAGCGGGCTGGCTGCCAATCCTGGCAGCGGCGAGGACGACGGTCTGCGTGACGACGGCATCTGGGACGATGCGGGCTTCATCTCGCCTGGCGAACTGGCACTGGTGAATCGCTGGACGTGGGAGCGGCCGGAAGGTCCGCGCGGCGCGTTCCATCCGCCGCTGGCGCCCAACGACCCGCGAGCCAGCGCGCGAGACCTCGCCGATGCGCGGCAGTCGCTGGCGCGGATGGGCCATGACGGCCTGGGCGTGGAGTTCTTCCCGCTTGATCCGACGCCGGAGATGACCGACGACACGGACGTTTCCGGCCTGAAACTGCCGGACTCGATCGCGGAGCGACTGGCGCTGACGCGGGCGATCCGCAACTCGACGGATGTCCGCAGCGATGTCTTTGCCGTGTATGTGAGTCTTGTCGGCGTGACGGAGGCTGACCTGCGACAGGCGCAGGCCCAGGCGCAGAAGGTCTTCAGCACGTCGAATCCCTCAATGGAGCAGATGCTGGAGTCGTTGCGGCCCAGCGTCGATCAGCGGTTCATCGTCGTGATGGATCGTTCCAATGTCAGCGAACTTGGAGATCGCCCGAGGATGATTTTCGGCATCAGGCAGGCCCCGCAACCCTGAGCCGGTGATTGGTTATCTGACAACCTGGCAGGCCGCGCTGTCTACTCATCCGTCCGGCGCGGCCTGTTTTTTGTTTTCGGTCTCGCGCAGTGCGGGTTGAGGGGACGGCATGGAGCGTCCGGATCGGCTTGTTGAATCTTGCCGACGGCCCGGGGGTTGAGACGCGTCGATATGTCGTGGAGAATGATCGTGGGATTTGTGGATGACGCAGTTCCGATATTGAGAGGAGTTCCATGTCCGTTTTCAGCCATTACCGATTGATCGCCCTGCTGACGGCGTTTCTGACACTCGTGCCTGCTGCGCAGGGGCAGGAGGAATCGGCTTCGCAGCCGACGGATTCGCAGGATCAGGCCGCGGAGTCAGTCGAGGAGCGTGTCGAATACTGGGCCGGGCGGATTCTCGCTCCCGGGCGCGGAGCGCAGGAGTTTCTGGTCACCTTCCGGTGGGATGAGGCCGGCGAGATTTCTGCCGACATCGATCTGCCTGCGCAGGGCATCATCGACGAGCCGCTTGCGGATGTGGGGTTTGGGTTGCGGCAGATTTCCTTTACGCATGAGGCGTCCGGCTCGGAGTATGTGCTGGAGCGAAACGAGGCGGGCGACGGAGGCCGGGGAACCTTCGTCATCGGGACCGATCGGGCGGATCTGCAGATGAAGCGGGTGGATGCGGAGGCGGCTTCAAAGTTCCGCTTCGAGCGGCCGCAGACGCCGCAGCCGCCCTATCCCTACGACTCAATCAACGTCGAGTTTGAGAGCATGGTCGATGGAGCGATGATCTCCGGCACGCTGACCGTGCCCGACGGGCTTGGCCCCTTCCCTGCCGTCATTCTGATCTCCGGCAGCGGCCCGCAGAACCGCGACAATCTGCTGCTCGGACATCGCATGTTTCACGTGCTGGCTGATTTCCTGACCCGGCGCGACGTCATCGTCTTTCGCTACGACGATCGCGGCATCGGTGGCTCAGGCGGCGACCTGATGCAGGCCGACTATTCGATCCTCACCGGCGACGTGCTGACGGCGGTGAACATGCTCCTGACCAACGACCAGTTGTCAGTCAGCGAGATCGGCCTGGTCGGATTTGACGAAGGGGCGACGATTGCCGCATCGGCAGCCGCAGAGTCACCGGATGTTGCGTTCATGGTCGCGATGGCCGGTCCGGCTCAGGCCGGGAAGGATGTCATCCGGCGGCAAGTGGAGCGGGGCATGAAGGGTGCGAATATGCCCCCGTCGGAGATTCAGCGACGGATGGAGAAGCACGATCGAGTGATTACGCTGCTTGAGGAGGGAGCGGGGCCTGATGTCGTTCGCGAGGCGCTGACCGACGTGATTGCGACACAGGTCAACTTTGATCGTTCCTCCGGGGAGCCGCTGCCTCCGCAACTGGAAGCGGCGATTGACTCCGAACTGCGGCAGCGGACGACGCCGTACTTCCGTTCCTATCTCTTCACCGATCCAACGGAGTTCTACTCGAAGGTGACCTGTCCGGTGCTCGCCATCGCCGGCTCATCGGATCGCCAGCTCGATCCTCCGGCACAGCACCTGACGATGATTGAATCGGCCGTCAATCAGGCGGGGGGGCATCCGCCTTTTGTGATGGTGCTGCCGATGGTGAATCACATCTTTCAGCAGTCATCCTCGGGATCGCCTTCGGAGTACATGATGATCGAGGAGACGATCGCGCCGCGCGCGCTGGAAGTCATCAGCAACTGGGTTCTCGATCCGGAAAAACTCACTCCGGACCAGCAGAACGCGCGGATGCAGCAACGTGCCCAAGAGGCGAAGGAAGAGATGCCCGAGGACGCTGAGCCGGCCCGGGAGCCGGACGACGAGGGCTGAATTCGCTCAATCGCTGACCGTCAGTCGCAGCGAGTGTCCGCCCGGGCCCGTCAGAACGACGCTGCGCTCGTGCGGCGTGATCGAGGTCAGCACCCATCCGGGAGCGACGATGTCGCCCGTCCGCCGCGGGCGGCCCTCGATGATCGCCATCGGCGAGGAGCCGGAGAGGAATCCGCTGAGGCGAAGGTCGGGCAGTTCGGGCTCGGGTCGCCGTTGGGGGGTCTCAGCCGGTTCGATGGACACAACCGGCTCGGCCGGGAAGTAGAACGGGTTGGAGGCCGGGCCGGCTGCACGAAGTTCCCCGGCCCGGGCGAGCAGATCGACGAGATTCGCAGGGGCGGGCATGTCGCGATCCGAAGATGCCACTGACTCCTGGAAAGGACCAGTGGCAACCGCATCCGCCTGCGGTCTCTCTGGAACCCGTGGGGCCGGTGCGGCGAGGCGCAGCAGGACACAGGTGAGAATCGGTGCCGTCAGCGCGCCGGCGCACATGAGCGTGGAGGGGTTCCTGAGTCGGTCAATCATGGCTGAACACCTCCGTCAGCAGTGCTGCCGACAGTGAGGCCGGTCTTTCAATGGTGATGTGCTGAATCGTCAGGCGCGCGGCCGTTGCCGGAGCCTGTTCCGAGCCGGCCGGGGCAAGACGAAGGTCGGAGACTCGGAGGATGCCCGGCTGGGTGTGTATCGCATCGACATAGGCGCAGACAGCATCGTACGTTCCCGACAATGTGACACTGAAGGCGCGGGCGCTGACGCCTTCATCCAGAGAGCGCATTTCAGAGGTTGGGGTGATCTGATCAAGAACCAGACCGAGGCGGGCGGCCTCGTCGACGAGGGCATCGTAGACGATGGCCGGGTCGTCTGTCGTGTGGAGTGATTCGAGTCGTTCAAAGCGCGCCTGAAGCGACTCTGCGGAGACGCTCAGTTGCGGGTGAGCGGCTGCATCCGTCGGCGAGAGATTGATTGTCTGAATCTGCGCATGCGTCAGCGCAAGTTCCTCACTCCAGCGCCAGTGCACCTGCATGACAACGCCGGCTGCAAGGGCGCAGACGATGACCGTCGGCGCCAGATTCTGCCGATACGAGCGATCATTCATCGTGAGCTCCTTCGCTGACGGCGGCGGTTGAGATCGAAGGCGGTTCATGGAGGTATCTGGCCGGCGTGACGACGACGCGGAACTCGCGCACGACCTTGCCGTCGAGCATCCGAGTGCTTACCTGTCCCCGGGAGACGGATCGGAGCAGGGGGGAGGTCTCCAGCCGGGTGACGAACTCGCGGAGGGTGCCGTCGGGGTCGGCTCCGTGGGCGTAGCCGGCGAGGATGCCGCGCCCCTCGGTGGGATTCGCCTCCTGGATCTCAATGGAAGTAAAGGCTATCTCCGGACCCGCGGAGTCTGAGACTTCGCGCAAGACCGCGCCGAGATCGGGTTGGTAGTGATGCCAGAACGCCGCACGGGATTCAGCGTTCGTAATTGCCGCATCGATTCGCCGGATGAGGTCAGTGCGGCGAGCCTGCGATTCGTGGGACTCGGCCAGGTGTCGGGCTGAGGCGAGCTGTGCCTGGGCAGCGGTGAGCCGATTGTGAAGAAGGAGGCCGTCTGCCAGCAGAACGGACGCGGCGATCATCGCGCCGGCTGCGAGTTGTCGCCGGAGTGTGCGGCGACGGTTGCGGCTCGTTACGGCGGGGGGAAGCAGTGGGGCGATGTTTGTGATTGAGAGATCATCAGGAGCAGCGTTGGTCGCGACTGTGGAGACTTCGCGCTTTGTGAAGGTCGCTGAATCAAGGTTGTCGTCCAGCAGCGAGGATAATCTCGCGATGTCTGCTCCCGGCCCGACTAGCCGCAATGCGATCTGCGAGTAATCACCCTCGGATCGGCTGAACTTCAGGGACTGGCGCAGCTCAATCAGCAGCCGTTGCAGAACGGGCTGGAGGGCGGGGAGCACATCGCGGCCGTCAATGGATCGATCGCAGTCGTAGACTTCATCCAGCAGCGGCAGGCCGTGCCGAGTCAGGAGTCGGCGTGCGTCTGCCCGGGTGAGCTGAACTTCTCCGCGTTCCCTGGTGCGGATCGGATGGGTCAGCGCGGAGATCAACTGCTCACAACCGACGCTGATCTGCCGGTGAAAACGGAGTCGCCCGCCGCCGGTGACCAACAGCCACGATCGCTCCTGCCCGAGGTACAGTTCGCCGACCATCGCCTCGGGTTCAGGACGTGAGGAACACCGCGCCGCCATTGATGCAAACACTGCCGCCTCGAGGGCAGCGAGGCCGGCGGTCTGCAGTCCGGCAGCATTGACCAGGTTCCATGTCGCCTCAACGGATGCGGCACGATCGGAGCAGAGGATAAAGTGGTGCTCTCCCTCGACGGTCCTGTCGCCGAGCGGGAGCGGGGCGACACTCTGGAGGCGGGTCGTGTCAGAACCCGCTCTGGCTTCGAGCTCAGCGGCCTGCAACGCATCGGCCGGCCGCTGTGCCGTGATGGAGGAGAGGCGGACCCACAGCGAGGGGCTTGAGTAGAGAACAGCGCAAGGTTGTCCCGAGAGGTTGAGTTCGGCGACAAGGGACTGAAGAGGGGGTGTCAGATCGCGGAGACCCTGTGCCCAGCGATCCTCGGACCACTCCAGCTCATGCTCGATTATCCTCACGGACCAGCCCTGCGCGCCGCGATGGGCGAGGGTCACGCTGTAGCGGCCGAGGTTGAGTATCGTTGCAGGTTGTCCGTCGCGATGCGTCACCGGGGAGATCCTCAGGTCCATCCGTTACCGATCTGCGCCGAACTGATTCATTCAACGGCCGCACTGAGCCGGCGCATGGCTCCGCGGCACCGTCCGTGAGAGATCAGGATGATCTGTGTGCCGTCGTCAACAGCCGACACCGAGAGACCGGCCTGTCCGAGGGCGGGATCATCATCGTCGAGACCATTGTCAGAGATGCTGCCGATGCCGCCGTCACCGTCTTCATCGCTTCCAAGCGCAACCTCCCGGAGACTGAGGTTCAGCCCCGCCTCGGCGGCATAGAAGGCGCTGACGGCCTCAAGACGAACAGCGCCGAAGGAGGTCTCACGGGCCGATTCGTGGATGACGCTGACGATCAGCAATTGAGCCAGGGCCAGCACGATGACCAGGCCGACGATGATCACGGCGTGGCGATGGTGCCGTCGATGCGAGTGTAGACGTCGGTGAATGTCTCTCATGGCCCACTCCCGTCAGACATCGTTCGGATGAAGGCCTTAGACCGCAGCGTCTCAGTCACTCCGTTGCGTGAGAGCGTGATTTGAACGGAGATGCGCCGGATCGGCGCAGTGGAGCCGTCAGTACGCGAGAAGCCGCCGTCCGGAGGCGTGAGTTCCTGATTCTCCTGATCGAAGTATCGAAGCGTCAGAGCCGTGACGGGTTGGGCCAGAACATCCGACGGTCCGCCGTCGATCTGGAGCATGAGACGATCATCTTCAAGCAGCACCTGCGAGTTCCCCGACCAGGCGATCGATGAGGCAGTGGCCTCATCGATCCAGGGGGCCGGCTCATCGGAGTCCGGGTCCTCCGCGATCTCACGCACCTCCCGCACCAGGCGGTCGAGTGCCACGGAGGCCGATGTATGCAGTTCAGCCCGGATGAGGGAAGTCCGAACAGTGCCGACGGAGCCGTTGATCAGCACCGAGGCGGTGAGCCCGAGGACTGAGATGATCGCAATCGAGGCGGTCGCCTCGATGAGCGTGAAGCCACGGTCCCGGCGAGGTTGTCCTGCGGTGGGGTTCATGGCTCGAAATGGGTCAGCACGGTCCGGATGGTGACGTCCTGCGGTTGGCCGGTTGAGTCGGTCCAGGAGACGGTGACGCCGACGATCATGCACCCCTCTCCACCCGGCGCGAGGTCCATGCCGCACTCCTGAAGGTCAACCGTGCGGCTGAATGCCGGTGCATCGACGACGGGTGACTCGTCAGGGTAATTCCCCGGATCAAGGTACTCGTATCCCCGCATCGGGCTGAACCGATCAGCGATGACATCCTCCAGACGCTCGACTGCAAGCCAGGAGGCGCGGGTCTGGAGCATCGGATTGATCCTTCGACCGGCCGACTCACGCGCTGCGCCGAAGACTGCCGGAACCGTAATGGCGAGGATCACCAGCGCGCCGATGGCTTCCGGGAGCGTGAAGGCCCTTCGTCGGCAGCGATGTTTGGACGAGGGTCTACTCGACATGGCCGGTCCTTGCGCGAATCGTGACGGTTCGGTCTGTATCCTCAAAGGCAATCTCACCATCCTCCTGCAGCAGCCCTTCGTCAGCGGCAAGACTGCGGCCCCGGAAGTCGAAGCCCACCTCCTCCGCACCGGCAATGCTGACGCTGGAAAGCCGGGCCGAGCCGAAGCCCCCTTCGCTGAGCGAGTTGCGCCACGCTCGACCGGTAGAGGCATCTGTGAGCGGTTCCCGGGCACCTCGGCCGGGGTTTCCCGATGGCTCCTGGAGGACCTCATAGGCATTGGCGTCCACGTCGAAAACGACCCAGGTCCGCATTCCGGTTGCCACGGCCACATGCCGGGCCAGGAGAAGATCACGACGGACCTGCGAGACGGCGGAGTGCAGGCGGCTGCTGTCAAGCCCGGAGAGGGTGGGTGCGGTGACAGCCGCGATGATCCCGATGACGGTGATGACGGCGATCATCTCAATGAGCGTGAAGCCGCCCCGCCGATTCGACGGGACGGCTGCACAGTGATCCAGGATGGGCACAACGCCGACAGACACAGCAGTCGCCTCACCATTCATTCTCGCCGACGGTGTCGGTGTTGGCCCAGAACTTGCCGGATGAGGCGTCGTAGTTCCAGCCCGCATCGCCGGAGACAGGCGGGTCCTCGACGTCCCAGGTGGCGGCCTGAACGTCGTTTGAGCCGTTATAGGGATTGTCGGGGATGGTGTCCTGCATCACGGTGCCGGTGGTTTCCAGTTCCGTGAGGGTCGGGTACGCGGGCGTGGCACCGGTGTCGATGGACTCCACGACGGAGTTGGAATGGAAGTTCATGATGGCGGAACGGACTCCGCCCAGCGCGCCCATGCACGCTGACTCCTTGGCCTTGGAGGAGTAGTCAAAGAACTTGGGAAGGGCAACACCCGACAGAATCGCCAGCACGACGATGACGGCAATGAGCTCGATGAGCGTAAAGGCGCGGAATGGTGTACGGACGGTGATTGTGCGTTGCATGGTGAGGTCTCTCAGTTGAATGGTTCGAACAGGTTGATCAGCAGGGAGGTTGGGCGATGAATCCAGTTCGATCGCCTACATCACTGCCATGACATTCCACATGGGCAGGAAGATCGCCAAAGCGAGGAAGAGGACGATCCCGGCGAGCATGGCGACGAAGATCGGCTCGATCAGGGTCGCCATGTTTCGAGTGAGATACTTCAGGTCACGGTCGTAGTGGCGGGCGATGATTCGGCACATGTTGGGCAGTTCGGCCGTGGTCTCACCCGCGGTGATCAGGCGGCGAGCGAATGAAGTCAGGTAGTTGCAGTTGACCATGGCCTCGCTGAGTCGTCCTCCCTGTGCCACCGTGTCTGCCATGATCTGCGTATCCTGAATCAGCATCGGCCGCCCTGAGGCCCGGCCGCTCATGGCCAGGCAATCAATGAGGTTCAATCCGCTGGCCAGGGAAAGCCCGAAGACGTGCGCAAAACGTGCCAGCGCCGCAGCGCGCACGGCGTCATTCAGAACCGGAATCCTGTGAATCAATCGGTCCGCGGTGAGTCGGCCTTGAGGGGAACGCAGCACTCGACGCACAGCAAGCGCTGCGGCGATCGTTGCGGCCAGTACCGCCCACCAGTAAGCGCTGGCCGCTGAACTGAGTCCCAGCAGCACCTGCGTGATGAGCGGCAGATCAACCCCACGCGACTCAAACATCGTGACGAACTTCGGGACGACAAACAGCAGCAGGAAGATCGTGGCCAGCAGAAGGGCAGTGACGACGCAGACCGGATACATCATCGCCGATCGGAGCCCGGCTCGAACATCGACCTCCTGCTCCAGCATCTGGGCGAGGTGATTGAGGACGAGTACGAGATTGCCGCTGCGCTCGCCTGCATGGATCGTCTCAATGTAGATGTCCCCGAGTACCGCAGCAAAGGGCGACATTGCCTCGGTGATTGTGTTTCCAGCCTCAATTGACACGGCGATCTGCTCCACCATCTGCCTCATGGCGGAGTTCGGCTCCTCAAGGGCAATCGACCGAAGTCCCTCTGAAATGGGAATGCGTGCTTCGAGCAGAACGGCGAATTGATAGGTAAAGAGGCTGAGGTCTCGCAGCGAGATGCGAGTCCGCCGTCGAAGACGAAGGCGACTGGGCGCCTCCGCGCGAAGGTGGATCGGACGCAGAGCCGATCCCTGCAGCTGCTTGTAGGCCTGGTCCCAGGAGACCGCCTTGATCACGCCGGTTTCCAGCGAACCATCCTGACGCAGCGCTTTGAAGGTGAAGGCAGTCTGCATCAGGCGCTCCTTCGCATCGGGACGGACGGAGCATCGGTTCGCTCAACGCTGGCGACACGGGCGACCTCAGCAAGCGACGTAACTCCTTGCAGCGCCTTCTGAAGACCATCCTGCCACATCCACTGCGTCTGATCTTCGATGCACCAGCGGCGGAGCACTTCGACGTCGGCGTTCCGCGCGACCGCTGCACGCAGGTTCGGTGTGAGACGAATGACTTCCGACACACTGGTCCGGCCCCGAAACCCGGTCTGGAGGCATTCGCTGCATCCTCGGCCACGCCAAAGCCCCTCGCTGCTTTCCAGTTCGAAGCGATCCAGAAGGATCGGATCGGGCGTATCGGGGGTTCGGCACCCCGTGCACACGCATCGCACGAGTCGCTGCGCCGTTGATCCCAGCACGGCGGCGCTGACCGCAAAGGGCTCGACGTCAAGTTCCGTCAGGCGGACGAAGGCGCCGATGGCGTCATTGGTGTGTAGTGTGGTGAGGACGAAGTGGCCGGTCATGGACGCCTGAACGGCGATGGCCGCCGTCTCACTGTCACGAATTTCACCGACGAGGATGACATCAGGATCCTGCCGTAAGATCGACCGCAACAGGGTTGAGAAGGTGAGATCAATGGCCGGGTTGACCTGCATCTGCCGCAGACCCGGGACACGGATTTCAACCGGGTCCTCGATCGTGATCACGTTGCGATCCGGGGTATTGAGCATCGACAGCGCGGTATAGACCGTCGTGGTCTTTCCGCTGCCGGTCGGACCGGTGATCAGCAGCATGCCGTAGGGCTCGGTGAGAATCTCGCGCAGGCGGCGGGCGGGCTGGGCTGAGATTCCGAGGTCCTCGAGCGTGGAGATGACGCCGTGACTGTTGAGCAGTCGCAGCACCACGTTCTCCCCGGTGACCGTCGGCACGATGCTGACGCGGACATCAAACTCCCTGCCCATGTGCTCGAAGCGGAACTTGCCGTCCTGGGGCCGGCGGGTCTCGGTCAGGTCGAGGCGTGACAGCACCTTGATGCGCTGCACGAGACGACTGTGCAGACTCAGGGGCGGGCCCTGCCTCTGAACCAGGGCGCCGTCGATCCGGTAGCGCAGATGCAGTTCCGAGCATTCCGGATTCAGATGGATGTCGGTGGCGTTGAGCGCGGCGGCGTCGTGCAGGATGGCCGTCACCGCCCGGTCGATGGGGCCCGAATCATCAATCTCGGTGTTGCGGAGTTTCCCTTCAGGTTCTGCCCGGGGAGCGGAGTCCGTGAAGGAGTAGGCGCGATCGATCAGCGTCCGGAGTGGACCCGGCTCAACCTGGACGACATCGACCTCGGCCTTGAGGAGCTGACGGGCGCGCTCGGTCATCCCCAGGTCAAGCGGGTTGATCGCCGCAAGCGTCACAACACCGTCCAGAGCAAAGAGCGGGAACATCAGGTGACGACGCGCATCTTCAGCCGGAATCAGCCGACTGTTGGCGTGATTGATCTCGAAGTGCGTCAGGTCGAGGTATGGAACTTCAAAGAGCTGCGCCTTGACCCGTGCGATCGACCGGGCGTCTGCGGCCCCGATGGCGGCAAGTCCTTCATCGAGACAGCAGCCCTCCTCGGCGCAGAGCGAGCGGGCTGTCTCGATCTCAGCGGCGGTGACGAGGCCCTGTTCGACAAAGGCCGATTCGAGAAAATCAGCGCCTTCAAGCATCGCCCGCCTCCGATTTCACAACGGTGGCCGTGACTTGAAGAGTTTCGCGCACATCCCGAAAGAAGGACTCCAGCAGTCGCTGAATCGCTGCGTCATCACCGATGAAGGCGGCACCAACCAGGAACTGGTCGAGTCCGGGAATCGCTTCGCAGCGACAGACCCGTACGGGCGCCTTCAGAATGATTCGTTCCCGGGTGCTGGGCTTGTCGGAGTTCCCGATGGGTTCCGCGATCCGAATGACTCCCTGCAACTGTCGAGGCAGGGGCGTAGACGTTCGCATCCCGACGCCGCCGGAACCGATGTCCATGACGGTCACAGCGAGCTCCTTGGCGCTTCGGCCACCTGGCGCGGAGGTGGAGAAGCGCACCTGGTCACCGTGCTCCGGTGCGACCGTGAGCGTGGCATCGGCAATGAGGTCCATGCGTTCAAAACGCCGGACCTTAAGGTCTGCGCCGCCGGTCATCTCGATCCTGTCTTGCAGAAGTGGGCCTACAGCATGGAGGGTCCGACACCCTCGCCTCCGCATGACTTATCGGCGCAATCGGAAGGTCAATTGAGCGCGCGGGCGGTTGCCGTCATGAGCGACGGCGCAGAATCTGCGCCTCGGGCCGCTCAGGCGTCGATCGTTGCAAGTGATTTGCTGACAAGGACTTCAGCGTCGGTGCAGCTGAGCACCTCGTCGATGGAGACTCCCGGAGCCAGCTCGGTGATCTCGAAACGGGGCCCCTTGGGCGAATCCTGCCGCATCTCCATGACGCACAGATCAGTAATCACCATGTCCACACATCGTTTACCGGTCAGCGGAAGGTTGCACTCACGGAGGATTTTTGCCTCGCCGCCTTTCGCGCAGTGCTCCATGGTGACGACGACGCGCTTCACACCAGCCACCAGGTCCATCGCCCCGCCCATGCCCTTGACCATCTTGCCGGGGATCATCCAGTTGGCGATGTCACCCTCCTGGCTGATCTGCATCGCGCCGAGAATCGCCAGGTCGATATGGCCGCCGCGAATCTGCGCGAAGGAATCCGCGGAGTCAAAGAACGCCGCCCCCTCGACGACGGTGACGGTCTGCTTGCCAGCGTTGATGAGTTCCGGATCGACCTCATCGTCGTAGGGGAAGGGGCCCATGCCGAGGATGCCGTTTTCGGATTGCAGCCAGACCTGCATCCCCTCCGGGACGTAGTTGGCCACGAGTGTCGGCATGCCGATGCCGAGGTTGACGTAGAAGCCGTCGCGAAGTTCGCGGGCCGCTCGACGGGTGATCTGCTCACGGGTCAGTGCCATGACGCTGTGCTGTGCCTTCCTCAGTTGCGCGGACGGACTGTCCGCTGCTCGATCCGCTTTTCCGATACGGTCTGCACGACGCGGTCCACGAAGATGCCCGGCGTGTGAATGAAGTTCGGGTCAAGCGATCCCGGAGTGACGATCTGATCCACCTCGGCGATGGTCTTCTTACCTGCCATCGCCATCATCGGATTGAAGTTCCGGGCCGTCTTGTAGTACACAAGGTTGCCGACGGGGTCGGCCTTCCACGCCTTGACCAGAGAGAGATCCGCCCGAAGCCATCGCTCCATCACGTACGTCTCGCCCTCGAACTCGCGATGGTCCTTGCCCTCGGCGACAATGGTTCCGACGCCCGTCTTGGTGAAGAAACCCGGGATTCCCGCGCCGCCGGCCCGGATGCGCTCCGCGAAGGTTCCCTGCGGGTTGAACTCGATCTCCAGTTCCTTCGAGAGGAACTGCCGGGCAAACTCGGCGTTCTCACCGACGTACGTCGAAACCATCTTGCGGATCTGCCGTGTCTGCAGGAGCAGCCCCAGGCCCCAGTCATCCACGCCCGCGTTGTTGGAGATGACCGTCAGGTCTTTTACGCCGGTATCGCGCAGGGCGATGATCAGCTGTTCGGGGATGCCGCACAGCCCAAAGCCGCCCACCATCAGCGTCATGCCGTCAAAGACCAGCCCGGCAAGGGCCTCGGCCGCGCTCTCAACCCGTTTGTCCACCATGATCGCGGTTCTCTCCGGTCCTGTTGATTCCGGGGTGTCCCTGCCCCGGGGCCTCCATCTTACGAGGCGTCGCCGGTGCGTCCAATCGGCTCAGGCGACGGCACGCTGCCGGCGCCCACGCGATCCACAACGGGCACCAGGGGCCTGCCGAAGATTCGACGGAAGTAGCGATCATGTCGGCTGAGCCCCCAGAGTTCAAAGTCGCAGTTCCGCTTCGCCTCGATGTGCAGTTCAACTGGGGACTTTCTGGAGCCGGGGTCGGGCAGGAGAAAGTGCGCCCGTTCGACAATATCAGCATGCGACCGGTCCAGCGATTCCGCAAGGGAGAGCATCATCGCCAGTTCGGGAACGACCTTCTGCGACTCCGGCTCCAGCGAGGCAAACTCCGAATGGTCTTTCTTCGGATTGGCCTTGCGATGGTACCGTGCAAGGCAGGCGAGCACGCCGATCTCCCGCTGGCTGAAGCCGAGCAGTTTGGCGTTGAGGATGAAGTAGTGCCCGTGGCGTTCATGGCGCTCGTAGGAGAGGAAGATACCGACATCGTGCAGGAGTGAGCCGAAGTAAAGCAGTTCGCGCTCCGCTTCGCCGAGAGAGATCAGCCCTGCTTTCCGGGCTGAGTCGAAGAGCTGCAGGGAGAGCGTGGCCGTGCGTCGGGCGTGGGCTTCGTCAAAGTTGCAGGCGCGCCCGAGCGCCAGCGCGCTGCGCTCCCGAGGGGATTCGTGGTAAGAGTCGGCATTGGGCTCCAGTTGAGCGAGATACTCAACCAGCATGCCGTCGCGGAGCGTCCGATCGCTGCTGCGCAGACGCCTGATCTCCAGGTCCTCCATCAGCGCCTCGATGATGCACGCCCCGCCCACGATGATGTCCGCCCGGTTGGGGTTGATCCCCGGAATCTTCAGCCGGCCCTCCAGGTCGCGACTTCGCAACTGTCGCGTGACCGCACGAATCTGGTCCAGCGAAAATTCGTCATCGGCCTCTTTGGGTCGGCCGAGATGCATCAGGGAAGCCATCTCCAGGAGGTTGACGATCGTGCCGGAACTGCCAACGGCGAGGTCGGGGCTGTATCGGCTGAAGCGCTGCAGCGTGCGGATGCCGGTGTCGCGCACATGCTGCATCATCGTCTGGTAGACCTTGTCGCTGACGGGTTTGGTCGCCTCTGAACCGAGGAAACGATCGGTGAGGCGAATAGCCCCAAGCGGCAGGGAGTCGAGGTCGTCAAAGCCCCCGCGTCCGCCGACGATGATCTCCGTGCTCCCGCCCCCGATGTCGATGACCAGCGCCTTGCGGCCGTCGAGGCGCAGGCCGCTGACGACGCCGAGAAAGACCAGTCGGGCTTCTTCCAGTCCCGGAACGACTCGCAGATTGATGCCCGCCTCCTCCCGGACCCGGGAGAGAAGCGTGTTCTGATTGCGGGCCTCGCGGGCCGCCGAGGTCGCCACGGCGATGATCTGCCGGGCGTGGTTGGCCCGTGCCATCGCCGCGAACTTGGCGCAGACGGCCGCCGCCCGCTCGATGGCGTCGGGCTCCAGTTCGTGCCGCTCAAACTCGTTCTGTCCCAGGCGTACTACCTCTCGTTGCTGGGAAAGGATCGCATACGAGTGGTTGGGTTTGATCGCAACAAGCAGAAGGCGGGCCGAGTTCGTCCCCAGGTCGATGAACGCCACGTTGTGGTCGCCGATTTCGCTCACGCAGCCATTCTATCGCCCCGGAGGCCCCGCCCGCAGGGTGAACTTCCGCCCGCATTCTTCCGAATTGATTTCTTACCGGTCCCGGCCGGCCGAATTTGACACGTTCTGAACAATTCCTGTGTACGCTTTCGGCTTCCAGTGCACGGGACACCGATCACTATGCAGCGCCAATCCGCCCAGCACCTCCCCGCAACTTCTCCCCCGCCCAGAGTCCAGCCGCAGACCGCCGCGACGGAGCCGGCAACCCCCCGCAGCCCCGAGCCGGAGTTCTTCAATCGCGAGCTCTCCTGGCTGGAGTTCAATCGCCGCGTGCTGCACGAGGCAGTGGACGCGCGGACGCCGCTGCTGGAGCGGGTGCGCTTCCTGAGCATCTTCACCTCGAACCTCGATGAGTTCTTCATGAAGCGCGTCGGCGGACTGCGACGGCAGCAGGAAGCCGGCCTCGTCAGCCGCAGTCTCGACGGTCTGACAGTTGACGAACAGATTGCCGCCATCCGCAAGTCCGTCATCCCGCTTCTGGAGACGCAGGCCCGCTGCTGGCGGGAGGAGATCCTCCCGGAACTTGAGCGCCACGGCATCAGCATCGTGCCCTGGGAGCGACTCACGCCCGCGGAGAAGATGTTCGCCCATACCTATTTCCACGCCAATGTCTTCCCCGTCCTCACGCCCCTGGCTGTTGACTTCGGCCACCCCTTCCCCTTCATCTCAAATCTCTCGATGTCGCTGGGCGTCGCCGTCCGCCATCCCGATGAGAAGGAGCGGCTTTTCGCCCGTGTGAAGGTTCCGGCCCTGCTGCCCCGTCTCGTGCAGTTGCCTTCGGAGCTCTCCGGCGACGATCGCCCCACCAACCGCTACCTGCGGATGATCGATATCATCCGCCACCACCTCGATGCGCTCTTCCCGGAGATGGTCGTGATGGACGTCATGGCCTTCCGCGTGACGCGAAACGCAGACGTCGAGCGCGACGAGGAAGACGCCGAAGACCTCCTTGAGATGATGGCCCAGGAGCTCCGCCGCCGCCGCTTCGAGCGGGTGGTCCGGCTCGAGCACGGCCCCGACCCCAGCCCCTGGCTGCTGGACTTCCTCAAAGACGCGCTCAAGCTTGACGACGCCGCCATCTACGAACTCGACGGCGAACTGGATTACACCGACCTCGGCACCATCGCCGACCTCAACATCCGAAACCTCTGCTATGAACCGTGGGTTCCGGTCCGCCCGCCCGCGCTGGCCGATGACGATGCCGACATCTTCTCCGTCATCCGCTCCGGCGACGTCTTCGTGCACCATCCCTTCGAGTCCTTCAACTCCAGCGTCGAGCGATTCCTCGCCTCGGCCGCCGATGACCCGCGCGTCCTGGCGATCAAGATGACCGTCTACCGCACCAGCGACGACAGCCCCTTCATGCGCACCCTCATCCGCGCCGCCGAAGCCGGAAAGAGCGTTGTCTGTCTCGTGGAGCTCAAGGCCCGTTTTGACGAAGCTCGCAACATCGCATGGGCCCAGCGCCTCGAGCAGGCCGGCGTCCACGTCGTTTACGGCGTCGTCGGACTCAAGACGCACGCCAAGATCGCCCTGGTGGTGCGCCGTGAGCCGGAGGGCAACCTCCGCAGCTACGTCCACGTCGGCACCGGCAACTACCACTCCGGCACCGCCCGCCTCTACACCGATTGCGGCCTGCTTACCTGCCGGCCGGACATCACCGGCGACATCGTGGAGCTCTTCCATTACCTGACGGGTCGCTCCCTCAAGAAGAACTACCGTCGCGTCCTCGTCGCCCCGGTGAACATGGCTGAGCGCTTTATCGCCATGATCGAGCGCGAGGTCGAACACCTCCACGCAGGCAACCCGGCCGGCATCACCGTCAAGATGAACTCGCTCGAAGACCCGCAGATCTGCCGCGCCCTCTACCACGCCTCACAGGCGGGGCTCTCCATCAACGCCATCGTCCGCGGCTTCTGCTGCCTCCGGGCCGGCGTGCCCGGCCTCAGCGAGAACATCCACGTCATGTCGCTGGTCGGCCGCTTCCTCGAACACTCCCGCATCTTCCACTTCCGAAACGGCCAGGAAGACCCCCTCGAGGGAGACTTCTACATCGGCTCGGCCGACTGGATGTCGCGCAACCTCTACGGGCGGGTCGAGGCCATCACCCCTGTCGATGACCATTCGGCACGGGAGCGGCTCTGGACCGTCCTGAGCACCATCCTCAACGACCGTCGCCAGGTGTGGGACCTCCAGCCCGACGGCTCCTACGTCCAGCGCACCCCGCGGACCCCCGAGGAAGAGATCGGCACCCATCGCATCCTCATGGACCTCGCCAGGCAGCGCTCGGCTGGGCTTTCAACCTCCTCGTAGCGAGCCCTTTCACAAGCGACCGCGCTCCTGTATCCTTAGGCCATGCCCACACTCCTGCTGGCCCTTGGAACAGGTCTTCTCTTCATCCTCGCCTACCACACCTACGGCCGCTGGCTCGGCTCGAAGATCTTCGGCCTCTCCGCTGACGCCGTCTGCCCCGCCCATCGCCTCAACGACGGCCACGACTACGTCCCCACGAAGAAGGCCGTCGTCTTCGGGCACCACTTCACCTCGATTGCCGGCACCGGACCCATCGTCGGCCCGGCTATTGCCGTCATGTGGGGCTGGCTGCCGGCCCTGCTCTGGGTCGTCTTCGGCTCCATCTTCATCGGCGCCGTCCACGACTTCGGGGCATTGGTCGTCAGTCTCCGCAACAACGGCCAGACCGTCGGCGACATCGCCGGCCGGGTGATGAACCGGCGCGTCCGGCTGCTCTTCCTCTTCATCCTCTTCATGGCCCTGACGATCGTGCTGGCGATCTTCGGCCTCGTCATCGCCAGCGTCTTCCGGCAATACCCCGCCTCGATCTTTCCCTGCATTGTGCAGGTGCCCATCGCGGTGGCCATCGGCTTCTGGCTCCATCGTCGAGGCGCGAGTCTGACAGTTCCCTCCCTCATCGCCCTGGTCCTGATGTATCTGACGGTCATCTTCGGCGATCAGAACACGCCGCTGGGCATCCCCTGGCTCGAATCCATCGAAACCGCCCTGCACAACTTCAACGCAACGCTTGCCGGCTGGTCGAACCTCACCTGGGTCATCATCCTGCTGCTCTACTCCTATGTCGCCTCCGTCCTGCCCGTCTGGATGCTCCTCCAGCCCCGCGACTACATCAACAGTCTGCAACTGATCTCCGCACTCGCCCTCATCGTCCTGGGCCTCATTGTCGCCGGCCTCATCGGCGGCGCGCCGCCCGTTGAGGGCGCAGCACGCCCGCCGCTGGAGATTGCCGCGCCGGTCTTCAACCCCGATCCGGCCGGCGCGCCGGCGATCTTCCCCTTCCTCTTCATCACCATCGCCTGCGGCGCCATCTCCGGTTTTCACTGCCTCGTCTCCTCCGGCACCAGCAGCAAGCAGCTGGAGCGCGAGCCCGACGCCCGCTTCGTCGGCTACGGGGCCATGCTCACCGAGGGCTACCTCGCCACCCTCGTCATCCTCGCCTGTGTCGCCGGCATCGGCCTGGGCGTCAGCGCCGGCGACGGCTCGACGCTCACCGGCTCCGCCGCCTGGAACTCACGCTACACCGAGTGGGCCAGCGCCGGCGGCCTTGCGAGCACCGTCGCCGCCTTCGTGGACGGCTCGGCCAACTTCCTGCGCGCCCTGGGCGTTCCCGTCAGCGTTGCCGTCGCGCTCATGGGAGTGCTCGTCGCCTCCTTTGCCGGCACGACGATGGACACCGCCTGCCGCCTGCAGCGCTACGTCATCCAGGAACTCGCCTCGACCGTTGCCCCCTCAGTTTCCCGCACCGCGCTGGCGGCCGAGGCCTACGACTTCGACGACAACATCCATCACGTCAACCGCAGGACCGGCGAGGCCGCCGACCATCGCCGCCACCTCCTCAATCCGCTGACCTGGCTGACCAACAAGCACGGGGCGACGCTGCTTGCCGTTCTCCTGGCCGCCTTCGTCGCCGCGATGCCCGCAACCCCCGTTGCGACGGGGCTGTGGGAAACACTTCGAACCGCCGGACCATCGGCCGCCTGGAGCTGGCTCGCAACCAACGGCGGCAAGGGCGGCCTCATCCTCTGGCCGCTCTTCGGCGCGACCAACCAGCTGCTCGGGGGCCTCTCCTTCCTCGTGATCGCCTTCTACCTCTGGCGTCGTGGCAAGCCGATCTTCTTCCTTGTGCTGCCGCTGATCTTCATGCTCATCATGCCCGCCTGGGCGATGGCGCTGCAGGTGCAGCAGTGGGGGGCCTCGGAGACGCCCAACCGCACCCTGATCATCATCGCCGTCGCCACGTTGGTGCTCGAAGTGTGGATGATC
>CAZPFK010000010.1:47055-59067 GCA_964585855.1 uncultured Vicinamibacteraceae bacterium | reverse complement strand
CGTCCATCGCCTTCGTCACCGCCACGTACCACTGATCGCTCAGCCACGGCTCGATCTGCGCCTTGCTCCGATCCGAAAACGGCACACTGTGCACATAGGGCTCGCGAACCTGCTCCAGCAGACCATGCTCGCGGAACCACGCCACGATGCGCTCTCGCGCAGCAAACCGGTCCTGCCCGATCAGATCGTCGCGCACGAAGGCATCCACCTGCTCGAAATCCTGCTTCGGCCAGCCGAAGTCGGCCGAGACCGTCGCCGTGTCGCTGAAGATGTTCAGCGCGAAAACACCTTTGTCCTCGTGACGCTCGCCGATGGCCCAGTCATTCTGATCGTGAGCGGGCGTGACCTTCAGGAAGCCCGTGGCGTACTGCGCCTTCACATCACCCTCATCGCCGCCCAAGGCGACGGGCAGCACGACGTAATCATCCTCGATAATCGGAACCTCGCGATTGACCAGCGGGAGCATCACCTTTCGGTCCTTGAGGAGGGGCCAGCGACGATCCTTCTTGTTCATCGCCACGGCCGTATCGCCAAGCATCGTCTCGGGCCGAGTGGTCGCGACGACGACCCAGTTGACACCGTGCTCGGCTTCGTAGGCGCCGATGCCATCCGGCACGAGGGGATAGCGCAGGTAATAGAACTTGCCCTGTACCTCCTCGTTGTAGGTTTCATCATCGGCCACGGCGGTGCGCAGCACGGGGTCCCAGTTCACGAGTCGCTTGCCGCGATAGATCAGACCGTCTTTGAAGAGCCGGAAGAAGGCCTCGCGCACCGCGGCGGTGCAGACCTCATCCATCGTAAATCGGATGCGGTCCCAATCGCAGGAGCAGCCCATGAGCTCAAGCTGCTCGATGATCGTCGCCTCGTACTCATCCTTCCATTCCTGCACCAGCGCGATGAACTTCTCCCGCGACTCCTCCTCCGTGGCCCCGAGCTCGCGGCGATTCCTGCCCTGCTCGCGCAGTCTCCGCTCCACCACCGCCTGCGTCGCAATGCCGGCATGGTCGGTCCCGGGCATCCAGAGTGTCGTCCGACCCTGGGCGCGGTGGAAACGGATGAGGACATCCTGGAGCGTGTTGTTGAGCGCGTGGCCGAGGTGCAGCGCGGCGGTGACGTTGGGCGGCGGGATGATGATGCAGTACGGATCGCCCTCCCCTTTCCGGGGAT
The DNA here is from genome assembly GCA_964585855.1 of uncultured Vicinamibacteraceae bacterium. Classification (GTDB taxonomy): domain Bacteria; phylum Planctomycetota; class Phycisphaerae; order Phycisphaerales; family UBA5793; genus CAZPFK01. The sequence continues at coordinate 57,900 of CAZPFK010000010.1, read as the reverse complement.
CGACGTGATAGGGCTTAGAGGCCTTCCACCGGGCGCGGACCTCTGACTCCGAGGTCGCAGGGTCGTAGGCCTTCGGGAGGTCGTTTCCGCGTTTATCGCCGGTTTTTGCTTCTGCGTCGGACATAGCGGCCATTGTAGCCGGTCGCCCTAGGACGCTGCGCCATCCTCGCAGAGGCGAACATCGACCACCTCGTACTGCCCGCCGCAGAGACCGATTGCCGACGCAAGCGTGGCCTGCGCCCAGAAGACGGCCCGCTCCTGCGGACCGCCGATGCGTGAGAGCCGCACCAGCGGAACGCCGGCATCGTCGAAGACATCGACATGTACGGCATCGCTGCGGCGAAGCACGTGCGCGCTGCGGGCTGCGGCTGACCACTCCGCCGCGACGACTTCCCGTGCTGCGCCGTTGTCTTCCTGCTGCAGCGCCGTCCGCCAGGCGGCGAGCGTGCACGCCCCATCGCCGTCGGAGGGAACGGTGACGGTGATTCCCAGAATCGACTCGCCGCGCCCGGCCCCGTCGAGCGCCCGCCACATGGCCTCGATGACCAGCGCGGTCACGTTCCGATGCGGACCCGAGGCGGCCTCAATCGGCGGCGGCGCGACCTGAATGGCGTTTCGAGCAGATGGAAGACGCGGAGTGCTCATGGATGGTCAGATGGCCTTCTGAAGCAGCCCGGCGACGACCTTGAGACCGCTGCCCGTGCGGCCTCCGAGTCGTTCGGTCACGGTGTCGAGCAGAACGAAGAAATCAAGCATGGCGACAAGGCGATCCCGATGCGCCTTGCGGCTCCCGTCAGGATCGGCGGGGTCGGCCTCAACGAGGGCGCGGCACTCCTGAAGGCCGGCAATCGCCGGTTCGACCTCGCGCTTTTTACGTTCGCGCATGATGGTGCGGAAGATCTGCCAGACATCCTGGACGGCTCGGAAGTACTCCTTGCGATCGCCGCGCTTGTGCTCCCGGTAGACCAGGTTCCACTCCAGCAGGGAGCGGAGCGACATCGAGGCGTTGCCCCGGCTGATCGAGAGGCGATCCATGACGTCGTCGGTACACATCGGCCGGTCGGTGATATAAAGAAGGGCGTGGATCTCAGCCATCGTCCGGGGAATGCCCCAGTTGGCGCCCATCTGGCCCCAGATGCGCACGAAGTGGTCCTCAGCGGCCCGCAGATCGGCCGGGGCGGCTGCCTCGGGGGCCACAACGTCGTTCAGCGTTGGTGAGGATTCAGCGTGCGGGAGAGCCATTGACGCTAGGGTATCGTGCCATCGACGCCGAAGCCACATTCATTTCAAAAATATTTGAAAGGATGCTGAGTCCCGATAAGTTCGTGGCTAGTCGATGATTCCGGCCATTTTCAGGGCCGCAAGCGCGATCATGATGACGAAGACGACACGAACCCAGAAGGTCGGAAGTCGATGGGTGAGCATGGAGCCGATCGAGGCCCCGACGATCGCCCCGGGAATCAGCGCCAACGTGATCGGAAGCGCATCTGCCACGAAGGAGAAGCCGTGGTCGGCAAGCGTCGCATTCTTCATCAGCGCCCCCGGGCCGGCCGTGATGCAGATGACCGCCGTTGAGGTGCCGATGCACTGTTTGAGCCGCATCCGGAAGACCACCTGTTGCAGCGGAACAGCGATTCCGCCGCCTCCGATACCAAGAAGGCCGGCCAGGCCGCCCATGACGGTGCCGATGAAGACCCCCCTCCCAAAGGTAACTCGTTCACCTTTGTGGCTTGTCGGATCATCCTCCGCCCACCGCTCCAGCCGCCACTTGGGAACCTCCAGGACTCGGAGGTCCTGCAGAATCCGCTGCATGTTCTGGACAATAACGTAGAGCAGAAAAAGCGCAAAGAGCTTTTCGAGGACGTGGCCGCCGGGGAACTGGTTGCTGGCAAATACGCCAATCCCAATAGCGACCAGCGCGGCCGGCACCATGCCCTTCATCGCGTCGATCCGCACGGCTCCCGCTCGAAGGTGACGAATCACCGCGCCCAGTGCCACGACGAGATTGATGATCATTGCGGAGGCCTGGAAAAGGTGCTGACTGTCGGCTCCGTACTTGTTTCCGAAAAGCAGCCACATGCCGGGGATCATGATGATGCTGCCGCCGATGCCCAGCAGGCCGCCGAGTACGCCTCCGGCAAGCCCGATGGCCAGGCAGATGGAAAGTTCGGTCATCGACACGGCGGGACCTCCGACCCGGGATGGCGCATGCGGCTGACAGGCCGATACCTTAGCCGCAGCGGGAGCGGTGTCGCCTCCAATGGCCGCATCGGCTTGTCCGTTCCGTCAAGCGGCCCTATCAATTCGCTTCGATCCGGCCCGCCACCGTAGCTCAGCTGGTAGAGCGGTTCACTCGTAATGAACAGGTCCGGGGTTCGAGTCCCCGCGGTGGCTTTCGACCCGCCAGAGAGGCGGGTCGTCGGCTTTTTCGGCCGCCGTGCGAACCGGCCCGGCCGGGCGGCGTCGGTCCGGAGGGGAATCCCTCTACGATCGCAGGTCCATGCCGCGCTTCACCCTGACTGCGCTTCTTGCCCTCCTGACCGCCCTGACCGGTCTCTCATCGACCGCGCCGGCGCAGACGCCGCTGGTGCAGGCCGAGACCCTGACCGACCAGGAAGTCTCCTGGGCGATCGACGCCCTAACCGAGGCGCTCTTTGCCCTGCGCACCGATGCCGGCACCTGGGAGCGACAGTACGCCCGCTCGGAGATGGCCAACTTCAACGCCCACGTCACGGGACAGACGACGCTCGCCGTCGCCGCCCTGCTTGCCGCGGGACACTCCTACCAGGATCCGCGCATCCGTCCCGCCCTCGACCTGCTGATTGCCGACAAGTCCGATTTCACCTACGTCCGGGGGCTCCGCTGTCACGTCTGGGCGGCCGTACCGGATAAATACTCCCGCCTGCTGGATGCCGACCGGCGCTGGCTGCTGTCGGCCTATGACCACGACTCCGGATCGTGGAACTACACGCAGGCGGCCATCCGCAGCGGCTATGACAACTCGGTAACACAGTACGGCGTCCTGGGTCTCTGGGAGGCGGCCAAGCGCCGACAGGAGATTCCCGCCTCGCTCTGGGAGCGCGTCGAGAAGCACTTTCTGCGCACGCAACTGCCCGACGGCGGCTGGCCCTACGGACGCGGCCGCACCGAGCCGCGCGGCTCGATGACGGCGGCGGGGCTGACGTGCCTCTACATCTGCCGGGACTACCTGCACGGCGAGGAGTACCTGGGCGTGGGACTGCCCGAGTCGCCGCTGGAGACGGCGGTGCGCCGAGGGCTGGGCTGGATGGCGCTGCACTTTTCGGTCGACGGCCATCCCGGCATCGAGAGCGTCGACGGCGTTCCCTCGTATTACTACTACTACCTCTACGGCGTGGAACGCGCCGGTCTGGCCAGCGGCGAACGCTACTTCGGAGAGCAGGACTGGTTCCGCGAGGGCGCGGCCGCCATCATCAACCGTCTCTGTCTCCCGGTCTACGACGATGAGGGCGCGGGGCCGTTGCTGGGCTTTGTCTGCAAGGACCCGCCGGACTTTCCCTTCACGGGAGCGGCGGAGCCCCCGGTGGTGCAGTTGTCCTTCGGACTGATGTTTCTGGCGCGCGGCCGCGTGCCGATTGCGATCAACAAACTGCGCGATCCATCGTTCACCTGGAGCAATCGCCCGGCCGACGCCAGCAACCTCACCGCCTGGCTGAGCGATGAGGTCGAGCAGCCCTTCAACTGGCAGGTGCTGGATGTGGATCGGCCGCTGGAGGAATGGTTCGACGCGCCCTTCGTCGCCGTCTCCAGCCACGACACCCTGCCGTGGATCGCCGCCCACAACCGCGCACTCGCAGAGGAGTCTGCCGATCGCAGCCCGACGACAGTCGAGAAGATCAGGCGGTATCTCGATCTCGGCGGCCTGCTCTTTACCAATGCTGACGCGGCTTCGGATGCCTTCGGGACCTCGGTTCGGGAACTGGCGGCGTTGACGCATCCGCACCTGGAGTGGCGGCGGCTGCCTGAAGACCACTGGCTCTACCGGATGTCAGCGCATGTTGAGAAGCGCCCGATTCTCTACGGTCTCTCCAACGGTGTGCGTGAACTGATCATCCACTGCCCGCAGAATGACCTCGGCCGCTCCATGCAGCGAAACGCGCCCAACGCCACCCGCGATGACTTCCTGACCCTCGGCAACCTGTACTACTACGCCTCGGAGCGGAATCTTGCCCGGCCCAGATTGGCGCGGAAACTCGACCTTGCCGACCCCTTCGCGCCTCGTATCGATGATCCCGAAGCGCCCTTTACGATTCTGCTGGGGCGGCATCTGGGCGAATGGAATCCGGAGCCGGGAGCAATCGACCTCGCGAAACACCGCCTGGCGCAGCGCGGGGTGGAAGCGAAGTTCATTGAGGTGATCCTGTCGGAGTTGCCTGCGGCGCCGCGACCGGGAACGCTGCTGTGGGTCCGGGGACTGCAGGGCAGAGAGTTCTCCGAGAGGGAACGGGACGGGCTGAAGCGATACCTCGACGGCGGCGGAATCGCCCTCTTCGAGACCGTCGGAGGAATCGGTTCCTTTGCCTCGGAGGCAGAAGGATTGATCGAAGCGATGTACCCCTCGGCAGGGCGCTTCAGGACGGCGCTGCGCCACCCGGTCGTAACCGGCGAAGGGCTCCCCGAGGCGACAGACTGCTCACGGGCGGTCTACCGGCTGTTTTCAGTCGAGACGATGGGAGCGCGGGACAATCGCCCACGCCTGCGCCACTTCGACACCGGGGACGCCGACGGGCCGCGCATCTTCGTGAGCCGGGAAGACCTCAGCCACGCCCTGCTCGGTCAGCCGCGCTGGGGAATCAACGGCTACAGCACGGAGTCCGCGGCTGACCTGCTTGCAAACCTCTGCCGTTACAGCGCAAGCGGGTTGCCGTGATGCTCACCACTTCATCAGGAACATCGCCTGCGGCTGGGAGAGATCGTACCAGAGCGAGCGAATTTCATCGGCAGTGATCTCCCCGCTGCCTCCCAGGGAGAGGCCAAAGGGCATCTCCCACGGATTGACCCACTCATCCAGTTGCACGACTTGCGCATCGGCCGGGAGGGCGGCGGCGGTGATCGCCTGCGTGATCGCATCGTCGAGATAGCCGATCTGATCGACGAGGCCGTTGGCGACGGCTTCATCCGCTGTGTAGATCGAGCCGTCGGCGATGGCGCGAAGGCGGCTCTCGTCGGGAATGACGTGCTTGCGGCCTTCGTAGACGCGCTTGAAGAAGACGGCGTAGGCGGAGTCGAGGATCTTGCGGACCTCCTGCCGATCCTCATCGGTCCACTCACGAAAGACGGTGTTGGCGACATCCTTGTCAGGAGATTCGGAGGCGACGAGCGTTTCCGGAGTCACTCCGATCTTCTCCAGCATGCCGCCGAGGGTCAGCGCCTCCATGATGACTCCGATGGAGCCGGTCAGCGTCGTCGGCTCGGCGAAGATGAAGTCGCTGTGGCAGGAGGCGTAGACGCCGCCCGAGGCGGCAATCCCGCCGTAACTGGCGATGACGGGCAGCCCCGCGCCCTTGAGGCGGTTGATCTCGTACCAGATGTGGTCGGAGGCGGTGACGCCGCCGCCGGGCGAATCCACCCGGAGAACAACGGCCTTGATGGTCGACGAGTCGAGGACATGAGACACGCAGTCGGCGACGAATTGCGCGGCGGAGTCGTCGATGACTTCGGTGAGGTTGATGATGGCGACGGTGGACCGCAGATCGCCTTCGCGATAGACGGAGACGCGCGGGCCGGGAGTCCCCTCGACCAGGAAGATAAAGATCCCGCCGATCATGGCGAGCACGAGGAAGGTGACGGCGAGGGTGGCAATCAGCCGGCCGACGCCCTGGAGCACGCTGCGGACAAAGCCGGGCTGGGCCTGGGTGACGGTGACCACCTGTGGGGATTGCATCGAATCCTGCATGATGAGGTCCTCATTGAGGGAGTAAGCGGCGGAACTGTAGATCGACCGATCCTCCCGAGGACTACCATCGTCTATGCCGCATGGGGATGACTATCTGGAGCCGTACCGCCAGGCGGTCGATCTGTTCGGAGCCACCTTCGACGCCACATTGTGGAACAGTCCCGAGGCCCAGCGCCTGCGCTTCGACGTCTTCATCGGAATGTGCGACCTTGCGGGCCGGTCGATTGTGGATGCCGGCTGCGGACTGGCCGATTTTGCCTCCCGCCTGGTCGAACGCGGCGTGAAGTACGAGCGCTACATCGGAGTCGACGGTGTCCCGCAGGTGCTGCGAAAGGCGATGGAGCGCGGCCTGGAGCGTGCGGAGTTCGTCGAGGGCGATTTCATCTCCGACCATTCACTCTTTGCACGACACCGACCGGATGTGGTCCTCTTCTCCGGATCGCTGAACACGATTCCGCAGAAACAGGCACGGCAGGCCGTGGGCCGGGCCTGGGAGGCGGCGACGGTGGGTGTGCTCTTCAACTTTCTCTCAGACCGCTGCGGCCCGCGCTGGGCGGAGAAGGACACCGGCGTGTCGACACGCTTCGATACCCTCGACTGGCTCGACTGGGCGCTTCGGACGACGCCCAACGTCCGCTTCAGGCAGGACTACCTGCAGGGGCACGACGCCACGATCGCCCTGCTGAAGTAAGCGTCAGGTCTTGGTGCCCGGCGGCCCGTCGCCGACGGTGTACTTCGAGATCGCCTCGTTGAGGTCGATGTCATTGATGTTCGCCAGCGTGCAGAGCCAGGCGAGTACGTCGGCGAACTCCTCCAGCATGTTCTCGCGATCGAGCCGGCCCCGCTGCGCCTCCCCCAGCGCGCTGGCCAGCTCGCCGACCTCTTCTGCAAACCAGAGAAACGTTCCCGCCGAGCCGCGGGCCGAATCGGTGGCGTAATAGCGCTCTCGGATGAGGGCCTGAAACTCCGCGATCGTCCAGTTCTTCATGATGCCGGAGTGTAGCCCGCCCCTGAGAGCGCCGGCCTACCGTTGCCGCGATGCCAACACCTCCTGCCGAGCCCGTAGCGACGCCGGTGTCCGGGCGTTCCGTGAGGGACCGCCCGCCGCTGCTGCCGGTGCTCGCCGCCATCGGCACGCTCCTCGTGCTGATCCGCTTCGACACGGCCATCCTCCGCCTGCTGCTGGGACTGGACACCCCGGCGCTGCTCATGGACTTTCAGGTCTTCTGGAGCGAGTACACCTACCTGATCTGCCTGACCCTTGCCGCCGGGGCCGCGCTGCTCCGCAGAGATCGGGCGATGCACATCGTCACGGCCCTGCTCCTGCAGGCAGGGCTCGTTCACCTCCTCAAGGCGCTCATCGGCCGCGTCCGCCCCATCCACGGCGGCGACGCCCTGCTGGCGGCGGGCCCGAACCTGCTGCACACCTCATACCCCTCCGGGCACGCGGTGCTCGCCGGCGTTGTCGCCTTCCTCCTCGCACGCCTCGACCGGCGACTCCTGCCGCTCTCAGCGGCCCTGATTCTCGTGACCTGCTGGGCGCGGCTGGAGGCATTGGCGCACTTCCCCTCCGACTTGCTTGCCGGGCTGATCCTGGGGTACGGCTGCGAGCGTGCCGGGGCTGCGCTCGCCCGGCGCGACGGGCAACCGTTGCCGTCCCGGTTGCGCTGCGCCTCCCGGACGCTGGGCTTTACGCTTCCGGCGGTGATGCTTCCGATGCTGATCCTGCTGCCGTGGCGTGCGCCGACGCAGCCGATGCCTGAAACCGATTCCCGCGAGACCGTCACAGCGCTCTACCGCCGGATACTTCAGCGTGAGCCGGACGGGCCCGGCCTCGAGGCCTACGCAGCCGAGTTGCAGAGCGATGGGCTGGTTATCGCCGTCGTACGCTCACTGGCACTCAGCCCCGAGTTCATTCGCAGGATGGAAGCGGTCCCGGTGGAGCAGCGGATTGATTCCGTTTACTCCATGTTGCTGGATCGCCCACCGACTGCTGCCGAGCGGGCGCGGCAGATTGAGACGGTCACAACGGTCGGCGACGAGGCCGACGGCCTCCGCCTCGTGATCCGGCGGCTTACGCTCTCGGAGGAGTACCTGCGCGATCCGGGGTGCTTTGCGCTGCCGGGCGGATCACCCTGAGTCGAAAACGACAACGCCCTCCCGGGGAAACCGGAAGGGCGTGTGTGTGTTTCGATCGCTGCCGTCAGCGGAGGATCAATACTTGACGCTGCAGCCGTAGGAGCGGTTGGAGGTCGGCTCGACGGTTTCGCCGTTGAGCAGCTTGGTCAGCACGATTTCGACGTGGTTCTCGAAGGCGCCGCCCTTGGGCTTGCCCAGGGGAGCGTTATCGATCGCGCCGTTGTAGACCTGCACGCCGTCGGTGTTGATGACGACCATCTGCGGGGTGGTGCGGGCGCCGAACATCTTTCCGATCACGCCGCTCTCATCGAGGACCATGGGGTAGCGGATGTCCCACTGCTTGATGAACTGCTCGTTGTACTCCTTGCCGGTTCCCTGCTTGCCGGGAGCGCCGGAGTTGATCGCGATCCAGACGATGCCCTTCTCGCTCCACTCGTTGCCCATATCCTTGAGGGGACCCTGCTCGTGCTGGTGTACGACGTAGGGGCAGCCGGCGTTGAACCACTCCAGCACGACGATCTTGCCGTTGAGGTCCTCGGGCTTCCATTCCTTGCCGCTGATGTCGGTGAAGGTCATCGCCGGGACCTTCTCACCAACCTTGACCTCCGGCTGGGCCTGGCCCGCCCCGAGGGTGAAGGTCAGCAGACCGGCCACGACGGCCAGCATGGCGATCTTTGTCAGGACGCAAAGCTTGCAATTCAACATGACGGGATTCCTCCAGAGGTTCGTCGAAGGGGTCCGGAGCCGGCTCGCTGCCGCTGCCGCCCCCTTCATGGATGTTTCGAGATCCGCAGACCTGCCCGATATTCAAGCCCGCCCCGAGGATTGGGGCCAATCTCCGCCCGGGCCGCAAGATTCCGATACAACGGGACCGGGGCAGGCGGGCGGGCCGCTCCGCCATCGGACAGATGGATTCCACGCAGGGTGAGGGTGGAAAGTTCGCCGGATTCCCTGAAACCGGACGCTTTTGCGGTGCGGAGATTCCCTGTATAATGGGATATGTGGGCGTGCGAACGATTTCGCTGCGCTCTCGGAGCGGTAACCCAGGAGAACAGGAAGACCATCCGTGAACCAGTCACAGCACAGGACAGATCGTGGTCGCGCGGCCTTTACGCTCATCGAACTGCTGGTGGTCATCTCGATCATCGCCCTGCTGATCGGTCTGCTGCTGCCGGCCCTGAGCCGGGCAAGGCAGTCGGCCCGCGTCACGCAGTGCCTCGCCCAGTTGAAGAACGTCTACACCGGCTGCGCCACCTACTCCTCGGAGTTCGGCGGCGTGATCGCGACGGGCATCCCCCCGGCCTACGGCGGCAGCGGCGAAAACGACCGCACCTATTTCCTCGACCGACCCGCATGGGACATGGGCCAGCGCTTTGCTGCCTGGAACGTTGCAGGTTTGCAATACTGGTTCATGAACCGCTACTGGTTCATGGGGCTTGCCCCCTACATCGCCTCAGGGGAGGGTGTCGGCAAGTCCAACTACGACGATGTCTTCTACTGCCCGGATGACAAGACCTACCGGGAGTTTCTCAGCGACATCCGCAACAACACCAACAACAACACGATCTACCCGAACAGCTACGCGATGAGCGACACAGCGCTCTGGGCCCCGGAGATGTTCACCGAGGAGAACGTCGGGCAAATCCTCGCTGAGAACCAGATGAACGAGGAAGGACCGGGATCGCCGGCAACGAAGGCAACACCGGGTCGTCGATACATGCAGATGTCGTCGGTGCGCTTCCCGGACAAGAAGGTGTACTTCTTCGAGTTCGCCGCCAGCCACGAGAAGGGCAAGTTCGGCTGGAACGTGCCGGACAAGTCGGGGACCTACGTGGCCTTCGACGGCCACGCCGCGAAGGTCGTCGCGTCGGCGGCGGTGTACGAGGAGCCGCTGATGAAGACGCACGCGCCTCGGATCGACCGGACGCCCGAGATTCCGTGGTGGTACTACGGATCGACTCGGGGCGGCATCCGCGGGCGGGACTTCCAGTGAACTGACGGATTGAGAATGTCCGGGTGCCGTGGTCTGAACGAGCGCAGCGAGTGAAGGCCACGTGGCGTACGAACGCAGACGTGTTCTGCGGAACGGCAGGTCGTCCGGGTGCCGCGTGGCCTTCGGCTTCGCCTCAGATCACGACACCCTTCAGGGCAAGTCGATCTGAACAGGTCCGTGCTGATCTCCCTGATACCAGCACGCTGACGACCAGGTCCACTCAGTCGCCCGGGCAGCCAGGCCGCGGCGAACCGGATTTGCATGGATGTACTCGATCTTGTGATCCAACTCCGGCCCGGCGATGAGATTGCGGTCATATCCTCCGCCGCGCAGCCAGAAGTGGGATCGACCTCGCGGGTCCTGCACACGTGACAGAATCGGGGCGTCGCTTGCTTTCCATTGGGCCAGAATCCGACGGGCGACCGGCTCCTTGAGCCGTTGCAGAATCGTTGATGCACTCAGTCCCGTCTGCGGTACAAGAATCAGGTGAAAATGCTCCGGTATGATCACCCACGCAAGGAGGCGAAAGTCGCCTTCGACCCGTCTGGCTTCGAGATTCGCCGCAAGCTCGGCCTTTGCAAATGAAGTAGCCAGCAGCGGCAGTCTGCGAAAGCAGGAGCAGGTCAGAAATCTCGCATGACCGGGAATCTCAAAGCGTCTCAGGTGGGCCCGCTTCAGCATTGTCACACTTTATCGAAGCGATAGCCGCGTGGCCTTCGGCTGCGCCTCAGACCACGGCACCCGGAGAGGGTGTTCGTTCAATCATGTACCATCAGGA
>CAZPFK010000010.1:17120-46955 GCA_964585855.1 uncultured Vicinamibacteraceae bacterium | reverse complement strand
CGCCTCAGACCACGGCACCCGGAGAGGGTGTTCGTTCAATCATGTACCATCAGGAAATCGCGGTCGCGGAAGTCGGCGTCGTACTCAAAGATCGCATCGCCGTTGACGACCGCCGTTTCGGTCGTGTCGCCGTGTCCGTCGTTAAAGAGGAGGTTCCAGTACGTCTCCTGGTTGGAGTTGAGGCCGGGGTTCTGCGGATCGTCGATCCATCGGTCCGAGAGGATGAGGTAGGTCGGGTCGGTCACCGCACGCCAGTGGCGCTCGCGAAGCCAGTTGTCGGCGTCGTAATCCTCCAGCGCATATGAGGTATTCTGCGGGCCGAAGGAGGAGGCGTTGCCGATGGACATGTAGCCGTCGGTTTCGTTGGGGCTGATCAACTGCTGGCCGACGACATAGCCCTCGGAGATCAGCAAGCGGAAGACCTCCGACGTCGTATCGCTTTGCATCGTGGGATCAGTCCGGGTGCTGGGATATTGATCATCGTGGGCCTGGCCGTACATGAACATGCCGCGATGCACTTCGCGGAGGTTCAGCGTGGCGTACATGGATCGCGCCTCCTGCTGCACGCTCTGTCCGCCGGTTCCGCCGGTTCCGCCGGTTGAGAGGGAACTGGTCACGATCCAGAAGAGCACGACGATCACGCCGATTCCCAGGAGCAGTTCGATCAGGCCGAGGCCGCGACGGTGATGGAGGGTCGGTTGGGTTCTCATACCGGGAGTCTAACCGATTACCCGGCCGATTGGAAGGGGCGATCTCAGGCGGCATCCTGCGGCAGGGCGTGGAGGCCCTGGCCCCGCTGCGGCGAGATCGAATCGGGCAGGGTGAAGGCATCGTCGGAAACGTCGACGCCCCCCACTTCGGCAATCGAGAGCGCACGCTGCTCGGAGAGGTCGATGACTTTCGGCTCATCCACGAAGCACCGTACGGCTGCGGTCGGGTCCTCAACAAGCGCCACGACGGGGCTGCAGGGAGAGGCGGGTCTCCAGTTGGCGATGTATCCGCCGCGCCCGTCGCTGAGGCGGATGCGCCAGCCGGGCTGGAAGGCGGGGACGATTTCGTAGAGCGCCTGCAGGATGACCGGATCAAGCCGGCCGACGACGGGTCTGGCGCAGAGGTACTTGAGCACGCGCACCATCGGGCGGGGACGGCCGTCGGCCTCGAATCGCAATTCGTCGAAGAGGTCGGCGACGGCGACGAGTCGGGCGAAGATGTGAATCCGTCGTCCGTCGAGGCCGCCGGTTTCACCGTTCCAGTTCTGTCGGCGGGGGAAGCCGGTTCCATCCCAGCACTGGTGATGGTTCATGACGGTCGCGGCGACGGCGGATTCAACATGGCCGCTGACAAGGTCGTACCCGAGACGGCAGTGCGACTGCCAGAGGGAGTCGAGAGGGTCGTGCTCGGCGTGGACGTTGGCGAAGGCGGAGACGGGCAGGTGCAGGAGGCCGATGTCGTGCAGCAGGGCAGCGCGTGCAAGGGAGAGGATGCTGGCTCCGTGGCGGGGCTCGATGAAGCGGCGCTGGCGGACCATGTAGCCCTGGAGTTTGAGGCCGAGAAGCATGGAGAGGTAGGCCGTGGCGACGCTGTGCTGCTGGAGCGTAAAGAGTCCCCGGCAGGGCTCGGGCATGGGCAGGGCTGCGGCGGGGTGCGCGAGCACGCAGTCGATCAGAACCCGCAGCAGGTCGTCAAACTTCTTCCAGTCGGCCTTCTCCGGACAGCGCGAACTGAAAGCGTCAATGATCGAGAAGCCGATTTCGCTGAAGTCGCGGTAGGCGGTTTCAAGTTCAGCGCAGTAAAAGCGATCGACAAACTCCAGACCGGGGTAGTTGATGTAGAGTTCGACGACGTCGAGATGTGTCAGACGCGTAATCGACGGGCTGTCGAGGACGAAGCCGGGATTGAGCAGCACATTCCTCGGGCGCTGGGGGTGCCAGACCGGCATCGCCAGCTGCATTCCGGGAACCGCCTCGCTGAGTGCAACCCTGATCATCGTCGCTCCACAAGCCCACAACGGACGGTACTCGGTCCGCCGGCATCCCGATGCGGCGATCGCCGGGCCCCGGAAGGGGTCCGGAAAACTGCGGTCCGCTCAATAGTGCTTTCGGCTTGACGGTCGTATGACTTTGGCAGACTTCACCCGGAAAACCGAACCGGCAAGGGAATCCGCCCATGACGGCTGATTATCGGCCCGCGTCGCCTGCATCCATCCGTGCCAGCGCTGACTCGACCAGCATCGCGACCCGGCGCGGCGACGGTTTTGTCCCCGACCACGCCTCAGACTGAATCGCTGCCTGCCGGGCAAAGACAACCTCCCCGGTGATGACGCGCACACCCCGTTGCCGTGCGACGCGCACCAGCGGCGTCTCGATGGGCCGGTAGATCGACTCGATGACGAGCGTGGATTCATCCCAACGCTGAATCTGCTCGGGCTCGATGCATGAGTCCGCAGCGTTTGGAGTCCCGGCCATCCCAACCGTTGTGGCGTTGATGAAGACGGTGCAGCAGGAGTCACAGAGCTTCTCCATCCGTGCAGCGGTGACGCGCATGGGGCGGCCCCCGTCGGGAGAGGCGACGCCGTTGAGCGCAGAGGCCAGCGCTTCGGCCCTTTCGAACGTGCGGTTGTAGACGACGACCGTCGCTCCCCGCGCCGCCAGCGCCACGACGGCAGCCCGCGCAAAGCCCCCCGCTCCAAGCACGGCTATGCGGATGCCTTCGAGATCGTCCATGTTCAGCGATTCGCAGACAACCTCAGCCACGGCCGGCGCATCGGTGTTGCAGACGTGGAGTCGTCCGTGATCGTCAATCCGCAGCGTGTTGGCGGCCCCGATGAGTTCGGTCAGCGGCTCGATCTCGGCGTTAACCTCCCGCGCGTATCGCAGGAGGTGCTCCTTGTGGGGGCTGGTCACGCTGGCGCCGCGGAAGGCCAACGAGGAATCGGCACAGAACGACACCATCATCGCCTTGAAACGCTCGTATCCAGGCCCGACCGGCAGGGGGAGGTAAACGGCATCGATGCCTGAATCGACCAGCAGCGGCGTATGCACATCCGGGCCGAGCGAGTGCATGACGGGATCGCCGATCACTCCGTACAGCCCTGTTTCCGACGTAATCGAGCGGACTCGGTAGCGATGGAGCATCTCGGCAATCCCGGGCTGACCGGGGCCGGTCGGGGCCTGGTTGTCGGGCCGAACGAAGGTCAGAAACGCATCGAACTTCGCCGCAAGCACGCGCGAGGGCAGCCCCTCATCGCCCATGCACAGGGCGATCATGGGCTTGGGGCGAAGACGGAGCAGTTCGAGGGCCTCGAGGTTGTCGCGCACCGAACGCGCCCGCCAGACGATCTTCAGGATGTCGGCCAGCGGCTCCTCGGCCATCTCCGCCACGCGCCGGTGCAGGTCTGCCGGCCGGCCCCGGATGTCGTGAAAGGAGAGGATCACGCGGGGGTCGGACTCACGGAAGTAATCCGGGTGGTGCAGCGACCGCTCCAGGGCCGACCGCACCGCTGCCGAGCGGGCAAGGCGAAGGGCCTCGATGTCGAGGTAGCGCGGCCGGACATGCAGGCAGAGCCCTTCCATGATGGCGGCGTAGCGCTCGTCACTACCGTCAAAGAGCCCCCCTTCGAGGACGGACCGCACCGTCAGGATCACGGGAACGGGCGAGCCGTGAACCAGCGGGGTGAGGGAGTCGTGGTCGTCATGGAGCAGATCGACCCGCAGCTCGACGAGGTCAGCGCCGGCGCGGGCGCACTCGTCAATACTGGAGGCCGCGTCAGCCGGGTCTTCAACGAGAATGGAGGCGCAGAGGTAGGTCACGATGGTGAGCCGGGTTGCGATTGCTTGCGGGGTGGCTGAAATCCGGATGCGCCCGCTTGCCTCAACGGGCGGGAGAAGCGATAGTCCCGCCGTGAGCACGAAGCAATCATGGCTGACTCGACTGGGCGGGAAGTTTCTGGTCTTCGACGGGCCAGACGGCTCGGGAAAGACCTCCCAACTGCGTCGATTTCTCGAGACCGCCGATGCCTCTGGACTGACCGTCTGCGCCGTGCGGGAGCCCGGGGGAACCGCCATCGGCGAGCGTATTCGCGATGTGCTGCTGGACCCGGCCCACACGGAGATGGATGTCGTCGCCGAAATGCTGCTCTACATGGCCAGCCGGGCGCAACTGCTCAGCGAAAGGATCAGGCCGGCACTCACACGCGGCGAGCTCGTGGTGGCCGACCGCTTCGTCAGTTCAACGCTGGCCTACCAGGGAACGGCGGGGGGAATTGCGGCGTCAGACATCCGCGAAGTGGCGAGAATCGTCTGCGGGGCAACCGTGCCGGATCTGACGATCATCTTCGATGTCGATGAGGAGACGGCGGCGGCCCGGCTGGCCGGCGGGGCGAAGTTTGAGAAGAACTTCGGACCGACGCAGATGAGTCTTTTTCACGATCGCATGGAAAACAAGAGCAGCGACTTCCACCGGCGGGTTCGCGAGGGGTACCTCGCCCAGGCCCGGGAGGAGCCGCAGCGGCACCTGGTCGTCGATGCATCGGGGGATGTTGACAGCGTCTTTGCCGCGCTGCTGCGGCAGTTGCAGGAGTGGCCGGAGCGCTGACGACAGGAGGCGGGCCATGCCCACGCGCAAGCACGAGGCATCTATTTCACTGGCCTTCCCGCCGCAGGACGTCTGGGACGCCCTGGTCCGCCCAAGTGCGATCCGTGCCTGGTGGATGGCCGCACGCGTCATCGTTGTTCCGAAGCCCGGCGGAGTCTGGGCGGCGGCGTGGGGCGCCGACGAGGACACCCCCGATTACATTTCCACGGCGACGATGACCCTCTTCCAGCCCCCTCCGGCCGCGCCGGCCCGGCTGCGCTTCGAGGACTACACCTACCACACCCGCTTCGGCGCGCCGCCCTTTGCCGCCGATTTCGTCACGGAATTCTCGATCCACCCGGAGGACGGAGGCAGATCGCAGCTGAAGGTCGTGCAGGACGGCTTCCCGGCCGGTCCCGAGGCCGACGCGTTCTACGCCGCCTGCGAACGCGGCTGGGCGGAGACACTTGCCAACCTCAAGCGATTCCTGGGCGGCTGAGTCGGGGTTCAGGGCTCGTTCTTCAGGTTCTCTGCGGCCCACTCCTCGAGGCCGAGGAACTCGATCATGTGCTGGTCGAAGAGCTGCTGGTGATCCTCCCGGGAGAGATCGAGGCGGAGTTCGTTGATGACCTTCGTCCCCTGCGCGATCCACTCCCGCCAGGTTTCGCGTGAAACCGACTCGTAGATCTTCTGCCCGAGCGGTCCCTTGAAGGGCGGCTTCTCCAGTTGCGTCCCCGCCCGGCCCGAGGTCTGACAGAGAAACGCTCCGCCTCCCGCACTCGACGTCGATTCCGCCACTGCCACCGTCGGCAGCGGCTCGCCAATGGAGGTGAGCAGTTCCGCCATCGCCTGGGCCGGGAGTCTGTCGCCGCGCTCGGCCGCCACCTCGTATCCCTTGCGGAGGGTCATCGCCGCGTCATCACGGCGACCGCTGTCGATGAGAGCCTGACCGGCGAGCTGGTAGGCCTTGGACATGCCGGGGTTGAGTTCGACGGCGCGGAGGAAGGAGGAAGCGGCATCGGCGGGGCGACCGGCCTGCAGAAGGGCGTTTCCGAGACTGAAATGGGCCATTTCATTGTCGGGGTCGGCCGCTGCCATGTTCTGAAACTGCTCGATGCGCTGCTGGAGATCCATGGTCAGGGCTCCGGAACCTGCGGTGTCGGTATTGAAACGGAAGTATAGTGACAGGCGGGTGTGCCGCCCGAAGAATCAGCCGGAATCTCAGCACGCCACGCGGCATCCAGGAGCGACTCATGGGGGACGGGAACAATGGCTCGCCGGTGCTGGTCACGGGGGCAACCGGATACATCGGAGGCCGCCTCGTTCCGCGCCTGCTCGATTCGGGCCGGAACGTCCGCTGCCTGGTTCGAGACCGACGCAAGATCAAGAGCCGCCCCTGGGCCGGGCATGGCAATCTCTGCATCGTGGAGGGCGACGTCGGCGATGCCGAGTCGCTTCAGCCGGCTCTGAGCGGGTGCAGCGCTGCCTATTACCTGGTGCATTCCATGGTCTCGGCAGGGGCCGATTACGCCCGGGAGGATCGCCGTCTGGCGGGGACTTTCGCCCATGCCGCCGCCAACGCCGGCGTCTCGCGGCTGATCTACCTCGGCGGCCTCGGCGAAACGGGGCCGGGATTGAGCCGACATCTGCAATCCCGCCGCGAAGTTGAAAGCGAACTGGCCTCGGCCGGGGTTCCCGTCACAGTGCTCCGCGCCGCGATGATCATCGGGGCCGGCTCGGCCTCCTTTGAAATCCTGCGTTACCTTGTCGAGCGCCTCCCGATCATGGTCACTCCGCGCTGGGTGCACACGCAATCACAGCCGATTGCTGTCAGCAACGTGCTGCACTACCTGACGACCTGCCTCGATACACCCGAGACGACCGGGAGAACGCTGGACATCGGGGGGCCGGATGTGCTCACCTATCGCGAGATCATGGACCTGATGGCCGAAGAACTCGGCGTCCGGCGGCGAGTGGTCATCCCTGTCCCCGTGCTCACGCCGAGACTCAGTTCGCTGTGGATTCACCTCATCACCCCCGTCGGCGCCTCGATTGCACGGCCGCTGGCCGAGGGGTTGCGCAACCGCGTGGTCTGCCGGGACAATGAGGCGGAGCGCCTGATGCCGCAGCGACTCCTGAGCGTCCGGGAGTCCATTCAGGCCGCACTGGTGCAGACTGGCGCACGCGACATCGAAACATCATGGACCGACGCCGGGGTGATCCCCGGTGATCCGGATTGGGCTGGCGGAACCGTCTTCACCGACAGCCGGACCATCGAGGTCAGCGCACCGGCCGATGCCGTCTTCAGCGCAGTCTGCCGGGTCGGCGGCGGCCATGGGTATTACGCGGCCGACCTTCTCTGGCGCATTCGCGGCTGGATGGACATTGTCGTCGGCGGGCCCGGGCTTCGACGGGGTCGCAGACATCCCGACCAGATCGGACCGGGCGATGCCCTGGACTTCTGGCGGGTCCGGAGCGTCGAGGCGGATCGCAGGCTGGACCTGCGGGCCGAGATGAGACTCCCCGGAACGGCGGAGCTCTCCTTTGAGATCGACCCGGGGCCGGACGGCCTTACGTCGCGATTGACGCAGACGGCCCGGTTTCGGCCGCGGGGTCTGCTCGGCATCCTCTACTGGTACTGCGTGTTGCCGCTACACGGCATCGTGTTTTCGGGAATGCTTCGTGGCATCCGTCGGCAGGCGGAGCAGATTGCGAGCACACCGTGAGCCTGGACTGGCTCCTGCTGATCCACGCCGCCGCCACCTGGTACCTTGTCGGGCTGATCTGGATGGTGCAGATCGTGCACTACCCGATGATGCGCGACATCGCGCCGACGGACCTTCCCCGCTGGGCGCGGCGCAACGTGCGCCTGACCGGATACGCGGTCATTCCCGCCATGCTCATCGAGACGGCAACGGCGATTCTGCTGCTCCTGAACGACCGGATGAGCGATCAACGGACCCTGCTTCTGGTCGGGCTGGCGCTGACGGTGCTGCTCTGGGTGAGCACACTGGGCATCCAGTGGAGGCAGCACCGCCGCCTGATTGCCGGCCGGCGGGAGCCCGCCCTGGAGCGGCTGATTGTCACGAATTGGCTTCGAACGGCGGGGTGGTCGGCCCGGGGCATCATCGCCCTTGTTTTGATTCTCCGGGCCTTGCAATGAAAGCCAGAATTGACGACAATGGATTCCTGCACTGAAAGACCGGAGCCCGCCATGGCCATCTATCGCTTCTCGAAATCGATTGCCGCCCCCATCGATCGGACTTTTGAGATGTTTGCCGACTTCCGCAATGCCGATCAGCGGATCGAAGCCATCAAGAAGGTCGAAGTGCTCACCGACGGGCCCGTCGGCAAGGGCACGCGCTTTCGCGAAACCCGCGTCATGTTCGGCCGGGAAGCGACGGAGGATCTTGTGGTCACCGACTTCCAGCCGGGACGGAGCTACTCGGTATCTGCACACAGTTGCGGCTGCGACATGGTCTGCAGGTTTGACTTCTCAAGTCAGCCGACCGGCACACACGTCGAGATGGAAATGCAGACGAAGCCGATCACACTGCTGGCCAGGATCATGTCGCCACTGTCCTTCTTCTTCGCGGGGGCATGCAAGAAGGCCATCGAGAAGGATCTCGATGACCTGAAGCTCGCACTTGAAGGGCCGACCGCCACCGGTCAGCCGGCCACCGCCTGAGCGTGTGGATCAGAGGTTGGCCTCGATTTTTTCGAGAATCAGCCGGGAGAGTTCCTCATCACCGAAGAGCCCGACGCGGATGGAGAGACTCGTCGTCCCCTCCTCAGTCGTCTTCACCTTGATCTTGACATCCTTGCCGTCGGCCATCTCCGCTTCGATCTTGCCCTGAAGCGCATCCTTCTGCTCCTCCTTGACGGTGAACTCAAGGTCTTCCATCGCCTCCATTGAAGCGGCGTAGACCTCATCGAGCGACTCCTCCCGCGCGGTCTCCAGATCGCCCTTGACATAGAGCACCGTGCCGACGCCGGCCGCAGCCCCGACGGCGTAAGTGCAGCCCTGGAAGAGGACCGGGACAAGAAGCAGCGAGGCGGTGAGGAGGGGTGCGATTCGCATGATGAAGTCTCCGGTGAAGTTACTCGGTCCAGACGCGGATGAACCGGGGATGGTAGATATCCGCGTGATCGAAGTGGTAGAAGAAGCCCTCGGTTGAATTGACGTCGTAGGCGATCAGCAATTCCCCCGGCTTCGAGAGATGCGGGTGGGCCTTGGCGTTGTACACATACCGGTCACCCTCAAGGGGCTCCGGGCACTCCCAGAGCACGATCGGCTCGCCGTCAAACGGTCCCACGGGGCTGTCGGCAAGGCGGGCGACGACCTTGCGGCTGATGGTGTCCAGTTGAAACACCAGCAGATACTTCCCCGACGGCAGCGGCGTGACACTGAATGACGTCGACATCCGATTGCCGATCGGCGCGGCCGAGGCTGGATTGACGACCCACGCGGCACCGTCCCAGTAGCGGTACTCGGTGAAGTCCTCGATCTCCTCAGCAAGCACCCGGGCGACGACGAGCTTCTTGTTCGAGCCATCCTCCCGGAAGCCGTAGACGTAGAGGTAACCGTCTGCAAGGGGCGAGCCGGCTTCCTCGGTGTTGGCCAGCACCGCTGCGCCGAAGAGCATGTCGGAACCGATGAGGTCCTTTGAGACAAAGAGCGGAGTCTCGCGCTGAATCTGATCTGCGAAGGGGGGACGGCTTCCCGTCGGCAGGGTGATCAGCGTCACCCCGGCACGGCGGTATCCCAGCGGCTCACCGGAGTCGCGGGTAAACCAGAAGGCGTAGACGTGGGTGCGATTGTTGACAACCACGCCGTCCTTGAGCCAGAACCAGTCATCGGGCTGGGCGTTGGGAGTCGCGGGAACAAATGCGGCCGTCGGCTCACCTCCCTCGCGGCCCCAGTAGAAGCGGATGCGATCCGGGTCGGGCTCGGAGCCGGAAAGCACTGCGATTGTGTTGTTGACCATGACGGTTCCGGGCAGGCGTTGATCGTTCTCATCCACCCCGCCGATGAAGGAGTCGCCGAAAGTGAAGACCGTCTGCCGCGCCGAGCCGAAGGAGTCATCGCCGGTGAGCGGAATCGCAAAGCACCCGTCGGCCCCGGTCCACCCGGAGGTGCGATCAAAGAGGGCCGTCCATTCCGGCGCTTCCTCGGCGAAGATTGTCTGCGCCTGTCCTGTGCTGCAGACCAGCGAAAGGGTAATGACCGAGAAGTACACGAATCTGTTCATGGCGGCTGCTCCGATCACAAATCCCCGCGATGCTTTTGTGACGCCATTATACGAAAAAATCGTCTCCCTGACGGAAAAAACATGCGCACGCCGACGCCTTGACCCGCGATGACTGGCCCCCTGCACGCCCCTATTATCGGAGGACGCCGGCACGATCGACGAGAGGGGAAGAGCCGTGGATTCGACAGCGCCATCAGCAGTTCAGAGTCGTTCAGCATCTGCAGTTTCCGTCGCCGCCTCCGTCGGACGATACGGGTCGGAGACGACGACGCACGGCATCCGGATTCGGGTTCAGCCGGTTTACCTCCCCGAGCAGTCCAGCCCTCACGCCCGCCAGCACGACTTTGCCTACCGCATCTCCATCTCCAACCTCTCAGAAACCCCGGTGCGGCTGATGCGCCGGCGCTGGACGATTCTGGACGCCGAAAGCCGCCGACAGGACATCGAGGGCGAGGGCGTGGTCGGCGTGCAGCCGACCATCCGGCCCGGTCAGGCGTTTGAATACGCCAGCCGCTGCTCAATCCGGACGCCGTGGGGGACAATGGAGGGGGCCTACTTCCTGGAATCGCCCGATGGCCGACAGTTCGAGGCACCCATCGGCCGATTCTACCTTGTCGCTCCTGCCGGCCGGATTTGAGCGGCGGGAATCAACGCTCGCGGCGTCCTGACCTGCAAGGATCGGACTCGCTGAGCGTTAGACCATCCTGTTTGACGCGCTGAGTACTGTCCGGCTTCCGGTCGGGCACTAGAATCAGTTTCTCCAATTCTGAGGCCATTTGCACGGCCGATACGCGGAAAGATTGATGGCACGATTCAGTTATCAGAGCATCTCCAGCGGAGGCGGATCGCTGAGCGGCACGATTGACGCCGTGGACCGGTCCGACGTCATCCGCCTGCTGCGGCAGCGGGGTGAGGTCGCCACCCGCGTGAATCAGCTCGGGGACGACGACGCCTCAACGCCTGAGTCCTCTCCGGCTCGCAGCAACGGGCGATCGACCGAGCGCGCGGCGCCGGCCGGACGGGCCCGGGGGACGATGAGTCGGACGGAGCTGGCCGGGTTCATTCGAGAGGTGGCAACAGCCCTGGAGGCAGGGCTTCCGCTGCTCAACGCCCTTCGGGCCGTTCTGCGGCAGGCCACCAGCACGCGGCAGGCGGCAGTCCTGGACCATCTGATCGACCGCATTGAGGCGGGCCGTTCGCTGGCGCAAGCGGCGGCCGAATGGGGCCGGCCCTTCGACGACATGGTGGTGGGCATGATCCGTGCAGGCGAGGCCTCCGGAAAGCTCGACGTCGTCATGCTGCAACTGGCCGACCTGCTGGACCGGGATGCGGAGACCAAGCGGTCAGTCATGGCGGCCCTTGTATACCCGGCCATTCTGACGATCGTGCTGACCGCCGGCATCATCGTCATTGTCACCTTCATTGTGCCGCGCATCATGGCGACGATCGCCACCACCGGCACCGCGCTGCCCCTGCCGACGCGAGTTGTGAAGGGCGCGGCCGATTTCATGACCGCCTACTGGTATTTTGTCGCCGCCGGCATCTTCATTGCGGTGATGGCGTGGAAGACGATGATGTCAACGCCGCAGTATCGTCTGAAGTTCGACCGGTTCGTCCTGAGCATTCCCGTCGTCGGGGGAATGCTGCGCGACGTCGCCGTCGCCCGCTTCACCCGTACCCTCGGCACGCTGCTGGGATCGGGAATCACCGTGCTGGACGCACTGGTGATCACCCGCGACACGCTCGGCAACCGGGCCATGGAGCAGGTCATCGACCAGGTGGCCGAGAAGGTCCGCTCCGGCAAGTCGATTGCCGAACCGATGGAGCGCTCCGGCTACTTCCCTCCGCTTCTGGTGCAGATCATCAGTCTCGGCGAGCGTTCCGGTCGCCTTGATGAGATGCTCTCTCACGCTGCGACCGCCTTTGATCGCAAGACCAGCGCCTCGATCAAGATGTTCACCGCTGTGCTGCCGCCGGTGATCGTCGTGATCATGGCCCTGGTCGTCGGTTTCATTCTGGCCGCTGTCCTCATGCCGCTCGTGGAAATGCAATCCAGCATCGGCTGAGACGTCCTCCCACGCGCCGTTTCTCGAAATCCGCCGCACTCACGCCACAGGAGATCACCACCGCAATGAGACGCACTCACTCCTCAATACACCCGCGCCGCCGAGTTGTCCGGCGAGGCTTCACGCTCATCGAGGCGATCGTGATGGTCGTCATCATCGGCGTCCTCGCCGCCCTGATCGGGCCGCGCATCATCGGCCGGATCGGAGATACCCGCGTCAACGTGGCGATCTCCAATGCCGAGAGTCTCAAGAGCGCCGTGAAGATGTTCGTGCTTGACTGTCGACCGGTGAAGTCAGGCGACACCCTGCGCGACATCCTCTGGCAGCAGCCCAGCGACGCCCCCGAGGGCTGCTGGAAGGGCCCCTACGTGGACAACGCCGAATCGCTGATCGATCCGTGGGGCAGCGAGTTTGTCCTCCGCGTCCCCGGGCGCGTCAACGTCGACTTTGACATCATCTCCTACGGCGCGGATGGAACCGCCGGCGGAGACGGCGAGGCCGCGGACATCGAGCGCTGAGACGGGCCCCTGGAGACTCTGACGTGCATCCAAGCGGACGCAAACACATCAGCCGACGTGCCTTTACGATGATCGAGGTCATCGTGGTCGTCGTGCTGCTGGGCATCCTTGCCGGGATGATCGTCGTCCGCCTCGGAGGTATGGAGGATCGACAGATCGACCTCCAGGTGCGGCAGGTTGAGCATCTGCTGGAAGTGCTGGCTCACCGGCAGCTGGTCTCGGGCGATGCGCTGGCCGTCGCCGGCGACGGAGAGGGCCGCATCTGGCTGGAGCGTCTGTATGCTGAACCGGGAGAGATCGTCAAGCAGTGGCAGACTGATCTGCTGGCGCCGGAGGTAGTCATCAACCATCCCTTGTTGCGCCTCGAATCCGTGCGATTCAACGGATCGCCCGTGCCGGGTGAGTTCCGTGAGATCCTGCCCCTGGACGACGTGCGGCCGACGATCGAGGTAACGCTGGATTGGAACGGCAGGGAATGTGTCGTCGAATTGCTGCCGCAGACGTTGCGACCCTTGCGCTGGATGGCCGGTACAGCCGGCTCGGCGACACTGCCGTCGGCGGTGGATCTCGATGCGGCGGGAAGGGGCTCCTCGGAGTGGTAAGACGCCGAGCCACACTCTCCAGACGGGCCTTTGCGCTGCTGGACGTCCTCATCGGCGGGGTTCTGCTGGGGATTGCCCTGGCGGTGATCCTCGGGCTCAGCGGCCAGAGTCTGACAGCGCAGACACGAGGCGAGCAGATGCAGCAGGCGGCGCGACTGGCTGACCAGCTGCTCTCGATGGTGCTCAGCGTCGGCCCGGAGGCGTACATGGATCGCTTCCCGATGCGCGGTCAGGGCGAAGAGGTCTTCGAGGGTTACGCGTGGGAACTTGAGATACAGGACATGGGCCAGAGCCGGCCCTTCGATGTCCGCGCCACCGTCTGGTACGGGCCCTCATCGACGCCGACTGAGGATGCCGTCGTCGTAGAGACGCGCATTGCCGCCCATGTTGATGAAGACCCGGAGCTGGATCGCGCTCCGGAGGAACCGGTGGTGCGGCAATGAGACGCTCCTCCCCTGCTGCCGCCCGCCGAGGCGGCTTCACGCTCATCGAACTGATCGTCGCCTCGGTGATTGCGACGATGCTCGCCGGCGCTGCGACGATTTCGATGTGGCGGGTAGTTCGCGCACGGGATGTCTCGCGGCAGCGGCAGGAGGCGATGGCCACGGCCCAGGCCGTCGTTGATCTCATCACTCGCGACGTCGCCTGCGCCATCCGCGACTACCACCCTGATGCGGTGCTCGTGCGCGTCACGAGCCGCGAACTCCAGAACTCCTCGTGGGAGGATGATGAACTGCTGCTCTTTGCCCGCAGCCGAAGCCCCATCCGCTCGCTGGAGGAACAGGCCGAAGGGGATGCCTACGAAGTGCAGTACCGGGTTGAGGCCGACCCGGCCGACGATTCCGTCGGCATCCTGTGGCGTCGGCGCGACCCCGTTCCTGATGAGACCTACGACGGCGGCGGCGTTGCCGTGCCGATCACCTCGGGCATTCTCTCCCTGCGCCTGGAGGCCTCGGACGGGCGCAGCTGGTTCAACGATTGGGACAGCGACCGCGACGGCCTGCCGTATGCCATACGTGTGACCTGCTGGGCGCGCATCGGCGAGTCGGAGTTCGCCCTGGGGACACAGGGCGTTGCGGCTCTGGATCGCACGCCGATTCCGACGATTCTCTCTGAACAGGCCGGGCAGGAAGCCATCATGGATGCCTGGGGAAGCGAACCTCTGGGAGGAGAGGGAGGCGGCTTCGGCACGGGCGGCGGAGGTCTCGGTACCGGCGGTGGCGGCGGCGGTGGCGGGCGGCCGACGGGGGGTAACCGGCGATGACTGAACCACGCCGTCGAGTCTTCGCCCGTCGCGGGTCCACTCTGCTGCTGGTCCTGTGGACGATCGGCGTGACCACGCTGATGCTCATCTCGCTGCAGATGTCGGCCTACCGGCAGGCGACCTCGGGGCGGGAGGTGCTGGGACGCGTTCGCGCCAAGTGGGCAGCCCGTGCGGGAGTGGAGATGTACATCGCTTACCTTGCCTGGGAGGCACAGAACGCCGAAACCGTCGATCTTGTCCAGTTCCGAAACGCCATGGAGGATCTGGCGCAGGACGATCTCTACAACGCAGCCTACCTCATCGAGCATGATGAGGATGGCGAGATGGAGCCGGGCCCTGCTGACGCCCATGCCAAGCTCAACGTCAACCTGCTCGATCAGGAGACGCTGATGAAACTGGAGAACATGCAGGAAAGCACGGCCGCATCCATCCTCGACTGGATCGATTCCGACGAGGAGCCGCGACCCGGGGGCCTGGAAACCGGCTACTACACCCAGCTCCCCTCACCCTACGAACCACGCAACGGCCCGATCCGCACACTCGCGGAGCTGGAACTGGTCTTCGGCGTCGAGCCGGAGGACCTTCGCGAGGAGGACTGGAACCTCAACGGCGTACTCGACGGCAATGAGAATGACGGTTCACTGACTCCGCCCGACGACAACGCCGACGGCTACCTCGATGCCGGGTGGTCGGCGGTGCTGACTGCATCCTCGCTGGACAACACGCTGGGGCCGTCAGGGGAGCCGAAGGTGAGTCTGCGCGACGCGGAGGTCGGCGAGATTTCCGCCCGTCTTGGGGTGGACGCCACGCAGGCCCAGGCGCTCAAGGCCTATGCCGGCGTCGAGACCAACACGCTGGCCAACCTGATGATCATCCAGCTGAGCACGATCGGACAGGACGGCAATCCCGGAACCCAGCCGCTCATCGGCGCCCGCAACCTGAACGATGCTCAACTTCGGGCGGTCTTTGCCGAATCCATGATCGTCGTCCCGGCTGACCGTGTGCCCGGCAAGGTCAATCTGAATACCGCCCCCCGGGAAGTGCTCGAACTTCTGCCGGGAATCACGCCGGCGGCCGTCGAGGCGATTCTGGCATTCCGACTTTCGCAATCAACGGGCTTTTCGAACGTTCTGGATCTGCTGAGCGTGCCCGGACTGACACCCGATATTGTGGCTCAGATGCTCCCGGTCGTCGATGTGCGCAGCAGTGTGTACGTCATCACCAGTAAGGGACGAGCCAATCCCGGCAGGACCGAGGTGGAACTCGTGGTTACACTCGACCGCTCCCGCGTGCCCATCGAAATCATTGATTACCTGGAACGATGACCCGACTCTCAAATGACAACCTCACCGGCCGCAGCAGCCGGGCTCAGGCGCCCACTCGTGCCACCGCTGTGCATCGCCGGGGCCGAACATGGTTCATGGTAACAGTCGCCCGTACGGATTCGGGGTCGAAGCTCATCGACGCCCGGACGGCGGAGACGGCCTCAGAACTGGCCGAGGCGCTGAAATCGCAGTCGCCCGACCGCATCGTCT
This sequence comes from uncultured Vicinamibacteraceae bacterium, assembly GCA_964585855.1. Taxonomy (GTDB): domain Bacteria; phylum Planctomycetota; class Phycisphaerae; order Phycisphaerales; family UBA5793; genus CAZPFK01. Next base: position 31,146 of record CAZPFK010000010.1, on the reverse strand, counting down.
GCGTCCTTCCGGGCGGCTCGGCCGTCGCCCGGACGCTGACGATCCCGGTGATGGAGGTGGATGATCCGCAGATTCTCCAGCAGGCGATCATGCTCCAGGCCGAGGCGGCCCTGCCTGCCGGCGTCGGCGATTACCGTCGCGCCGCCTCGCTGCTTCCCTGGAGTGACTCCCGGGGCGAGCGCCTCGCCCTCGCGGTCGCCTGGCCCGGACCCGCACCCGAGCCGATGGTCGCCGATGACGATCTTGATCCGGCCTTCGCCCCCGCCGCCGCCGCGCTTTTTGAGTTCCTCAGCCGCAACGGCAACGTCGGCTATGCCGGCTACGCTGACCGCGACTCCGGATCGGTAGAGCTCGCCATCCGCCGAAATGACCGCACCGTCGTCCGCACGATGCGCCTGCCCGGCGGACAGTGGAGCGGGCGCGTCGAGTCGATGATCATCCAGTCGCTGCAGAACGCCGGTGTTTCCGGTGATGAAGCCCGTGAAATCGGCAAGCGCTGCGGTCAGCAGGCGGAGTCCTCGCCGCAGTCGCTGCTGCTGGACGAGACGCTCCGAACCACGGTGGCCAACCAGCTGGGCGTTCCGGCCGGTGATGCCGGCTGGTGGCGCGACTACGGGCTGGCTGCGGGCGCCGCCCTTGGCGCCGTCAGCGACCGACACACCCTCTTTGACCTCAAGGCGGCCCCCCCGCCGCTTCCGACGGCCCCGTGGCTGCGCTTTGCCCTGTGGATTTCCAATCCGAAGGTGGCGATGCGCGTTCTCATCGCCTCCCTGCTGCTGGTCGTGCTCTTTCCGCCCGCCGCATCGGCAATCCGGCAGGCGATCCTCTCCCGCAAGGCAGAGGGTTTGGACCTCGTTGAACAGCAGGTGCGCGAGGCGCAGGAGCAGGCGGCCTTCTATCGACTCCTGCAGCGCGACCGCTGGCCCATGACCAAGCTCATGGCCGACATCAGCGGCGCTGCGCCGCCGGGCATCGAGCTGGACACGCTGCGCCTCTCGCCGGATACCACCATCGAAATTCGCGGAAGCACGGATACGGCCGAGACGCTGCTGGAGTTTGAGAATAACCTCGCCGCGACCGCGATCTTCCGGGTGCTGCCCGGATCGTCGGAGGGCAACGCCTTTGAGAACACGGCCATCGCCGTCATCGATCCGTATCGCGATGCTCCGTATGCCTACGACTACTCGGCCGAGCCGCTGCGTGTGCAACTCTACGGTGAGGAGGCGCGAGAGCGAGGCGCTCTTGCCTGGACGACTCAACCACTCAACCGCGCCGACTGGAGCAGTCCCCGTTCGATGACGGTCGCATCCTCTCCCGGGGGCGATCAGGAGACGCAGGCGGAGGAATCAACCTCGCGCCGGACAACGACCTCGATCAAGGCCGATCCGAAGAACCCACCCCCGCCGCTCTCGGATGAACAGATCGCCGCGATGACGCGCGAGGAGCTCATGCAGGCAACCTATGTTCGCAGCGTGCTGAAGTTCAGCCCCGAACTTGACAAGGCCACCAAGGATCGCATGAACGATGAGTGGACCCGGCTCAACAACCGGCGCAAGGAACTGGACCAGCAGGGAGGGACGAACTGATGGAGCGCAATCCCTCCGCCGTTTCCGCCTTTCTGGATCAGTACCGCAGTTGGCCCCGCGTCTGGAAGTGGACCGCCTGGGCGGGTCTCCTGCTGATCGGCTACTTCCTGATTCTTGAACCGAGCCTGGAAGCCCTCAGCCGCATGAACGTCACCTCCGACCGCTACGCCGACGGCATCCGCAACTCCAACCAGGGTTACGAGCAGGCCGTGGACACCATTCGAGTCGGCCGTGAACGCTGGGGCGGCGTGCGTCCCGGCGAGGGCGAGCAGGCCGTGGGCGAGCTCCGCGGCCGATTGAGTTCGATTTTCAGCAAGCACAGACTTCAGCCCCGTATCGGCGCTGCGACCTCGGGTGAAGTCAAGCCGGTCGACGGAGCGCCGGGGGGCGTTCGCTACCGCAAGGCCTCATTTGATGTCGAGTTCAGCGCTGCTCCCGACGTTGTCTCTGCCGTGCTGGCCGACATTGAGGGCGAGGAGTTGGTAGCGCGTGTGGCACAGGTGCGGATCACACGGGTGCGCGGCCGCCCTGAACTTCAGGTCAGCCTCACACCTGAGGTGTGGTATGAGGAGCGACGCCAATGACCCCGAGGTTCACCGACGTCTTCCAGGCCATGCCGGGAGTCTCCAGAATCGCCACCGTTGCCGCGGCGCTGGCGGTGGTCGTTCTGATCTGGGCCGGCAATCCTCTGGTTGCCGCGATCTTCTCCCGCTCCCTGCCGGAGCTGACCAACCTGGACCTGGACCCGGCGACGGTGGATGAGTTCAGGAATGCGCTGGCACGGCGAGCAGACTTCACCGTGGACCGTTCGCTCTTCCTGGTCCCCTCGCTTGAGCAGGAGCTGCCGGAGGATGAGAGGCCCGAAGAGCGGCCGACGCCGCCTCCGCGCACCTACGGCGGGCCGAAACTGGTCGGGCTGCTGGACAACCGGGCGATCTTCGACGGGATCGTCGTTGACGGGAAGAACGCGCTTTCGGTCGGGCAGCGCGGGGGCTCGGTTGAACTACTTGCCATCCAGGCGCCGTGGCACGTGCGAGTGCGCTGGGGCGGCAGCGAATGGACGCTCAATCTCTTTGACGACATGGGCTCCGTGGGCGGGCCGGCGGCCGGCGGTGACCCGAACCAGAACATCTTCGGCGCGCCGGGGGGCGGCAGCGGGTTTGAGAATATGGGTCTGGAAGAGGGCGAACTCTTCCAGCCCGTGGAACGCAGCGGGCCGCGCACGGCACCGCCGCGCGGAGACGGAACAAGCCCGTGACCGTTCGATAAATCCCCGGATCGTGGATGGCAAACGAATTCCCCTCAAAGGCAGACGAAAGACGCGCAATGACCAGGAACGACCACCGATTCTTCCGCTGCAACGCCCTTCCGGACTGGATGCCCGCCGCCCTGGCCGTCGCCGTCCTCTCGATTGCAGCGCCGCTTGAGCCCCTCTCCGCACAGACATTCGGCGGGAGGCAGAACCAGCAGGATGCCCAGCCGCAGGAAGGCGAGGAGGGCGAGGGCCTGCTGAACTTCTCAGACCTCGGCGAGATCGACGACGATGTGGACCTGGCCAACTGGGAGATCAACGGTCAGCAACCCGAAGACGGCGAGCCGGAGGAGCTCGTGCCGATCGCCTTCAAGGAGGTGCAGATCCGCGACCTGGTCACACAGATCGCCGACCTGGCCGGCAAGCCGATCTATCCGCACCAGAACATCATGAGCAGCAAGGTGACGATCATCAACGAGCGGCTGGTGCCGCGCAGCCAGGCGCTGAACTTCATCGCACTTGGCCTGATGAAGTCCAACGCGGCCCTGATCGACAACGGCACGCACTACTCGATTCTCACCCTCCAGGACCTCAAGGATGCTGAAGCGGTCGTCCTCGGCCCGGGGGAGAACATCATGTCGCGCAACGACACGGGCATGGTCCTTGAGAAGGTCTTCCAAATTTCGCGCGGCACGGCCAAGAACCTCGCCGACGTCCTGCGGGAGGCGCTGCCGCAGTGGGCCAAGATCAGCGTGGATGAGGCGAGCAATCAGATCGTCGTGCTTTACAACATCGGCACGCTGCAGCGCATCCAGAGACTCGTGGATTACCTCGACATCGAGGGCAAGGCGGCGCTGGTCCTCGAAACCTTTCACCTCCGCTATTCCGACGCGGAGCAGATCGCACAACTGATTGTCGACCTGTATTCCGCAGAGGAAGAAGAGAATCAGGGCGGAAGGGGCGGCAATCGCGATCGCGGAATCTTCCAGCAGGTGCGGCCGGGAGAGACCGACGGCTCTGTGGCCGTGACCGACCAGCTGCGCGTCGCCTTCAACAAGCAGCACAACAGCGTGACCGTCATGGCCGAGCAGAAGATTCTCGACCAGATCCGCGACATCATCACCAATACCTGGGATGTGCCTGTCGACACCCGCTCAACGACGCAGGTCTACGACCTGACCAACAGCGACGCCGTCAAGCTCCGCGACCTCCTGCGCAGCATGTTCACCGAGCCGGAGAGCGGCGGCGGCGTCGTGGTGCAGGACTTCTTCGGCGGACAGCAGCGGCAGGCCAGCCGCGGCGGCAGCGAGGACCAGGTGCCGGCCCTGCATCCGCTGGCCGGGCAGGTCGCTTTCGAGGCCGACGCCGACAAGAACCGCCTGATCGTGACGGCGCGTTCGCCGGAATACTTCGAGACCATCGATCAACTCGTGGCCAGTCTCGACAAGCCCAGCGAGATCATGCTGCCGATCCTGATCGAGCTGAAATATGCCGATTCGGAGCGGACCGCCGAGATTCTCAACGCGATCTTCGCAGAGTCCGGAACCTCCTCCGGCGGTATCGAAGGAACTGAAGACACGCTCACGGACCGGCAGACCGATTCTCCCTTCTCCGAAGGCGGTGACACCGGTGCGACCGGCGATACCTCCAGCCAGGAATCCGAACGTCTCTCCTTCTGGTGGGAGCAGTCGCGGCCGGCCGAAGACGAGCGGCCGATCAGCCCGCTGATCGCCAAGGCGCGCATCGTGCCCGTGGCGCGGCAGAACGCCCTCCTGATTCTTACGCCTCCCGAGTATCGCGCCTCTATTCTCACCACCATCGAAGAGCTGGATCAGCCCGGTCGCCAGGTCCTCATCAAAGCGACGATCGCCGAAGTCAGCCGCTCGCAGCTGACCGACATCGGCGTCCGCTGGGGCAGCAGCGACTCGATCATCGATGACTCCAATCCCGACAATGAACTGCGCATCCTCGGCGGCATCGAAGCCACGGAGAACAACCTGCTCGGCTCGCTCTTTGACACCTCCGTGCTCAGCATGAACATGGACATCAACGCGGTGCTGGACTTCCTGCAGGAAAACACCAACATCGACATCAAGTCGCAGCCGAAGATCGCCACATCCGACAACGAGGAAGCAGTCTTCTTCGACGGCCAGGACATCCCCTTCATCACCAACACCCAGACGACCGACACCGGCCAGCTGACCAACTCCTTCGACTACCGCCAGGTCGGTCTTGTGCTCGCTGTCCGCCCCCACATCACGACCGAGGGCAACGTGGACATGCTCATCAACCTCGAGCTCTCCTCGATCGTGCCGGGACAGACGCTCTTCGGGGGCTTCATCGTCGATCGCCGCGAAACCACGACCAAACTGACGGTGCGCGACGGGCAGACGATCGTGCTCTCCGGCATCCTGCGGCAGGAGGAGAGCCGCATCCGCCGCAAGGCCCCGCTGCTGGGCGACCTGCCGATCATCGGGAATCTCTTCCGCTCCAGCACGACCAACATCGAGAACACCGAGTTGCTCGCCTTCATCACGCCGGTCATCCTCGACAATCTCGGCCAGGACGCCTCCGACCACGAGATCCTTGAATATCAGCAGGAGAAGTTCGGCGATCAGCCCGAGGAGCTCACCCTCCCGACTGAGGAACGGCGCCAGCGGCGCTTTGAGGAGATGCAGGAGAACCCCTGATCGACGGGGAGGAGGCCGACCGTGTTGTTCCAGACCCTCAAACAATGGCTGCGCCTCACAGCGGCGCTGGGCCTGGCGATCGCCCTGACCGGGTGCATCGAGGAGACCGTCACCACCAACAGGCCGGGCATCGGCGAGTACGCCCCCGATCGCGGCTCTCCGATTTCCGAGCCGATCACCGGACCGATTGTCGCCGAAACGCCCCGGAGCGAAACTGCAATCACCTACCGCGCGGCGGCGGTGAACATCATCGGCGAGGTCGATTACGACCGCCACAGTCTGCCGCTGATCCGCCCCGGCGGCGAGTACCTTGTCGTGCAGCGCGGCGAAGCGCCGACCTGGCCGACCGTCTTCGCGCAGTCCCGGGCCATCCAGCCGATCTACACCTCGCAGCAGATCTATCGCATCGAGCACGATGCACAGTCGGGGCGCATCACCCTCGCTGAGCACCTCCGCATTCGCGACGTCGGCATCCTCGGTCGAAGTGCCGACGCGGAGGGCTTCCTTGTCGAAGCCCCGCAGGCCGATGGCTCACGCTGGATCGGAAAGGTCGCCTGGGAGAGCGGCGAGGTGGAGTGGCTGGTCCGGGGGTCGGACATCAACGCCTTTGCCGCCCTCTCCCCGCAGGGACGGCTTGCCTGGTGCCGTCGCCCGGTCGAGGATGGCGATGGAACCTTCGAACTCTTCATCCAGGCCGACAACGAGGTCTGGCGCGTTCCGGCCGACGCCGGGGAGTGGCTTTTTCCCATCTGGGCCCGCAGCGGCGAGACGCTCTTTGCCCTGCAGCTCTCTGCTCGCCGCCCGCCCAACCCCCCCGCCCTTGACCTCGTAGCCCTGGACGTCCGCCGACGCGAAATGCTCGATCAGTGGCAGAGCCGGCGTCGCCTGTTGGAAGCGGCAAACCGGTCTTCGGCCTACAAGATGATTTCGACCCTCCAGGATCATGCCGACCCGGTCATGGAGGACCGCATGCTCTTCTTCCATGCCGGGACCGACTTCGGCCGGATTTGTCTTTTCGATCCGGGGCGCGACGGCCTGCAGCTGCTCACGCGGGCAACGATCGCGGCGGCGTGGACGGCCGACGGGCGGGCGGCGTTGCTGGCCAGCGAAGACACGCTGTATTTCCAGTCCGTCTCGCTCGGGGAGTCGCCCATTGAGCTGCTGGGCGGGGCCTACGTCCCACGGCGTGTCGGCCACGAAATCTACCCCTACATGCTCTTCTCTCCCGTCCCCAGGCAGCCGGGGCGAATCCGCCTGATCGCCATGCGGCTGATCACCTCACCGGCTGAGGCCGAAGCGGCTGAACGCATGCCCGGGAGACCCTTCTGACAGGCCCGGAACGCTGGTGGCGCAAGGTTTCGCCATCATCATCGTGAGGAAGAAATGAAGGAACCTTGCATGTCCTGACAACGTATCGTATGATCGAGAAGGGAACCCGGTTCCAGAACACACTGCCGCGAATCCTCCTCCACGCGGCTTAAACAATTCATGCTCTCTCCTTTCCAAGAACACCTCACTCCGGCGACGGAGTGAGGTGTTTTATTGGTACTCACTATTTGAGAGAGCAGGTCCTGACCGGTCGCGGATCAGCCCGCCAGGGCCTTGTCGAGGACGGAGCGGAAGTCCGCCTCGCCCTTGAGGCCGACAAGCGTTCCAACGGGCTTGCCGCCCTTGAAAATGATGACCGTCGGGATGGCGCTGATCTGATACTTCACAGCGACATCGCGGTTCTCGTCGGTGTCGAGTTTCCCGACCTTGACCTTGCCGGCGTAGGAATCAGCGAGCTTCTCGATCGTCGGGGCCAGCATCCGGCAGGGCTGACACCACTGCGCCCAGAAATCCACGAGCACGGGCGAATCGCTGTTGAGGACTTCGGTTTCGAAGTTATCGTCCGTAAACTGCAGCACGTTGCCGCCGGCCATAATCAACCTCCAGGTTCTGAGAATGAGTGCCTCCGGGCGTCACGAGGCCGGGAAGACGGGTCGCAATCCTACCGGAACCGCCCACGGCTTCAACCGCAGCGATCCAGGGCGGCGAAGAACTCACGGTGGGCCTCGACATCGTGGACTCGAAAGAGCCGCACGCCCCGGACGAACATCGCCGCCGCCGCCGCCAGCGATCCCGCGAGACGATCGCGGGGAGTCGCAACGCCCGTCGCTGCGCCCAGAAAGCTCTTCCGGCTCGCCGCGCCGAGCACTCCAGCCCCAAGCCCAGCCAATGCCGCCATGCTACGGATCAGTTCGAAGTTCTGTTCAACCGTCTTGCCGAAGCCCAGCCCCGGGTCCACGATCAGCGCTGATTCCGAGACCCCGGCAGCCGTCGCCGCGGCGACCCGTTCCTCGAGGAAGGTGCGCACCTCCTCGACGACATTGCCATACTCCGGAGCATCGGCCCCGTACTGATCGCTGAAGGAATCGTCCCGGGGAACGGATCGACGGTGCATCAGGATCAGGCCGCAGCGGCGTTCCGCAGCAAGCCCCAGTAACTCCGGATCATCGCGACCGGCGGAGACGTCGTTGATGATCGTCGCCCCGGCCGACAGGGCCGCCTCGGCGACTGCCGATCGCGTCGTATCCACGCTGATCAGGGCCTCCGGACGTCGGGCATGAATCCGCTCGATGACCGGGACGATGCGGCGGATCTGTTCGTCGACGGGGACGGCCTCGGCCCCCGGGCGGGTGCTCTCGCCCCCGATATCCAGAAGATCGGCCCCGTCCTCCAGCAGCCGCAGCCCCTCCTCAGCCGCCTGTGCTGCGTCGGCAAATCGGCCGCCATCGGAGAATGAGTCGGGTGTGACATTGAGAATGCCCATCAGCCGGGGGCGATCGAGATTGACCCCGACTCCCGGTGCAACCTGCCACGCCTGATGCTCCCGCTCCATTCAATCCCTCCGGGCCGGTCAAGAATTCCGCCTCAGCGGGTCGATCATATGACCGGCCGGCCGACCTCTTGCACCGCAATGCCTTCCGCTAGAATGACCGCGATGAAGACCAACTCCCTCCTGTTCATTCGGCCCGGCACATTCCTGACTCTGCTGAGTCTCCTGATGCTGGGCGGCTGCGGCGGACGCGTGGTGCACGAGATCAGCTACGACCTGGGGGCGCACCCGCAGCCCATTGCCGTCGATGTGGACGCCTTCAGCGGCTCCGTCGTGGTCCGGTCCGACCCGGAGGCGCGCACTGTGACCGTTCTTTCCCGCCTGCGGGCTCAGGAGGAGTGGTACGACTGGGGCAACAACATGCGACAGGCCCGCTTTCACCAGTCGCTTGAGCTTGTGAACGTGGACACCCGCCTGACTGAATTGCCCGACGGCACCGACGTGCTGCACGTGACGACCTCGACGGAGTACGTCCGCCCGGAGCACCAGTGGATCGAGATGGAGATCGTCGCTCCGCACGTAGAAGGCGTGACGGTCCGCACTCGCGGCGGGTTTATCGACCTTGTTGATGTGCGCGGCCCTGTCGTCGCCTCCAACAGCGGGGCCAACATCGTCGTCCGGACCAGCCACCCCCTTGACGCCCCCGTTGACGTCACCACCACCGACGGCAACATCCATTTCGCCATCCGGCCGGAGTCGCAGTTGCTGCTGGAGGCCGACGCCGTCAACGGGCGAGCCACGCTCCGCGCCTCCGAGGCCTTCGTGCGGTTCCACCAGGTCGATGAATCGCGCTTCACGGCCGATCTCGGCCCGCGCCCGGTCTCGCCGGCGGTCATCCGGACCATCAACGGCGACATCACCATCAACATTCGCGAAAACGCCGCCGGAACCGACCTGCTTGATCGCTATCGCTGATCGGCGCTGCCGGTGCGGATGCAGACCCACCCCTCGCGGATGGATGCCTCGTACCGGCGGACAAAGACGATCGGACTGTCCGGGTTGCGGCCGTCTTCGAGCGAGAAGCGCCAGGCGTGCCACGGACAGACGACGCAGCCCTCCTCGATATGCCCGCCGGCAAGCGACGCCCCTGCATGGGGACAGATGTCATCGAGAACCGTCACGGAGCCGTCGGAGGCAGGAACTACGCACCAGGAACGGCTGGCGGCCTCGATGAAATTTGGTTCGCCCGCCCTCAGGCCTTCCACAGGGCAGAGACGGACCCATCCCTGAGGAGCCGAGGCGCGATCCCCATCCTGCGTTGGCCCGGAGACCCGGCTCATTGCCGCACGCTCTCAATCGAAATGCTCAGGTTGCCCATAAGGCCCAGGAGCGAGGAGAGGTCTCCGAACATTGCTCCATCTTCCAGTGCGGAGGCGGAGATGGCGATGTGCGTGGCGTCAAACGGGCCGGGGACGGTCGCATCAAGGTCAACCCAGGTGCCGTCGATGAGCGCCTGCGTCCACATGTGGTACCCGAAGATCCCCTCCTGACCGGCAAACTGATCGGCGTAGATCAGCCCTGTGACCACTCGCGAGGGAATGCCGTCGGCACGAAGCAGTGCCGCCAGCAGCACGGCGTGTTCGGAGCAGTCGCCGGCGCGGATCTCGGCCACCTCCGTCGCGGTGGCAAAGCCGACGTCCAGCGCCTTGCGGCTGATGTAGCGATGCACATAGGACCGTAACCGCTCGGCCCGAAGGGCCGGACGGGCCGGAGCGCTGCGCAGGGCACGCTCGGCAAGTTCACGGATTCGGGGAGCGTCAGAATCAAGATTCTGGGATGCCTCAAGGTATCGGGGGTCTTCCGCTTCCCCCGCTTCTGCGGAGGAGGATCGTTCCGATTCAATGCTCACGGTCCCGGAGTGTGCATCGATCCGGGTGAAGCGCTGAACGCCGATCGAGGGCAGGTCGGGGAGCGGGTCGCCGTCGGTCCTGAGTGTGAAGACAGCGTGCCGGATCGAACGCGGTGAACGGATGATGCGATCGGGCCGGACGAAGGTGCTGACCATGAGTTCCGGGGCCACGATCGCCTCGCCGGCGACCGATGAATCCGCCCGAGTGAATACGAGCCCGAAGGCGCCGACGGTCATTTCGCCGCGAATTACCGAATAGTCCTCGGGATCGAGGTACTCGACCATCGTGACCCCCGGCTGGAGACTCTGGCGGACCTCGGTTCGGATCGCCGCTACGTTGCGGCCATCGACATCCAGAGTCGCTGCGGAGTCGGTGACAGTGCGGGTGACCTCGAAGGGTTGCAGGCCCACGCTTGGGTCGAGGACGGACCACTGCATCGGCCCCGGAGGGGAGTCGGAGAGAGCCTCCTCCAGACGCATTGAGGCCTGTGCAGGGGTCAGCCAGTCACCGGCGGGCCAGGGCTCTTCCCGAGTCGTTGCGCCTGCTCCCTGGGAGGACTCGACGGTGACGATGTCGCGGGCGGAATCGAATCGGTAGGCGGTCTCAACGGGAGATGTCCCGGTGACGGTCCGGGTCCACATCTCGATGGGTGAACCATCGGGAGTCTCGGTAAAACGAGTCTCCAGTTCGATCCGAACCGTGATCGCTCCCCGCCCCACCTCCATCACCATGTGTGAACGTGTTTCGATCCGCTCATCGGTCTCGACGGTCCATGTCCGGCTCCAGCCCGCACGGGAGCCCTCGAGTTCCAGGGCGAACCAGTGATCCTGCAGCGCCGAAGCCCGAGCGAGGGCGGGCACTGCAACAAGCAGGAGGGCAAGGATCCGATGAAGGATCTTCAGATGCATGAGCGGGCTCCGAGGAGGTCGCGAAGGACAATGGTACGTCGCCGGCCGATCGTGCAGGTTACAACTTCAGGAATCCAAGCCTGAGAAAAGCAACGATGGCCGGACGAAACGTCCGGCCATCGCAAGCAATTCAACAGATGTCACCGAGCGACTCAGTCGCGACGACGACGGCCCAGGGCGAGGACGCCGCAGGCAAGCATCGCAGCGCTGGCGGGCGCGGGGATCTCGAAGATCTTGAACTGGTGGACCCAGTCCTCGCGACCCTGGAAGTTGGTGACTTCGGTCGCCTCGGGATCGAACTCATCCCACGTCGTGCTGTAGGGAGCAATGACGGCGAGGTACCGGCCGATGGTCAGGTTCGTCAGGTTGATGAACCCGGCGCCGGACTGGATCGTCGAGCCCTGCAGGCCTTCTCCGGGCTGACCGAGGTCAGCGTCGCCGAAGCCGGTGTAGGAGTCAAACGTGCCGCCGTTCTGGACGGGATCGAAGGGCTGGTCGTCGTTGATGGCGACGAGCTCGAAGCCGGTATCGGTCACGCGGTAGAGGGCGATCTCGGTGTCGGCCTCTGAGCCCCATGAGTTGATGTACATGCCGATGTTGCTGCCGGCGGTCACATCAACGGTAAGGTTGAAGTACGAACCGAACAACTGAACGGGGTGGTCACCACGGAACTCGCCGGTGAAGGTACCTTCGTCGCCGACGCCGACATCACCAAGGTCCTGTGTCGGGAAGGCCGACGCCATAACGGGGAGGGCTGCAATCGCAGCCGCAGCAAATGCACCAACAAGCAGATTCTTCATTTTCATTTCCCTTCTTCTTCCTGTGCTGTAACGCTAAAGGTTCGCTGGTTCTCTCTCTTCGGATTCAGGCAACTGCTGTAAAGCCGCCATCACCCGACCTACTCAACTGTGCTACAAGTATGGGCCGCCTCGGGCAAGAAATCCACTGCAAAGCCCGAAATCTTCACTTTTTTCCGCGATTTGCTCTCATCGATTCGGCCCGCCAGGTCTGATTACGACCGGGCGGGTTTTTCGGACGCTCAACGTTACGTCGGCCAGCGTTCCGGGGTTCCCATGGAATCGTCGAAATCTCCGCCAGAAGGCAATGAATGACGCCCATTCCGCTCCCGACGTGGTCCGGAGTAGACTTTCGACATGCCAACCCCCGATCCGGTTCCACCCGCTCCCCATCGCCCGCTGGTGATTGGCCTTGCGGGCGGTATCGGTTCGGGCAAGTCCCTGGTCGCATCGATCCTGGCTGATCTTGGCTGCCACGTGACTGATTCAGACCGGTCGGCCCGGGAGGTTTTGCAGGATCCGGAGGTCAGGGGACAGCTCATTGGCTGGTGGGGACGCGGGATTCTGACGCCTGAGGGGGCGGTAGACCGCCAGGCGGTAGCCCGGGTGGTCTTTGGGGATTCGGAGCAGCGAAGGCGGCTGGAGGCGCTGGTGCACCCGGAGGTTGAACGTCGCCGGCAGGCGGAGTGGGAGCAGGCTCTGCGGGCAGGCCCAGTGGTGGCCTTCGTCATCGACGCCCCCCTGCTCTTCGAGGCGGGACTGGATCGGCAGTGCGATGCGGTGATTTTTGTGGATGTGCCGTTGGAGGAGCGGGTCAGGCGGGTGGGGACGGACCGCGGCTGGGAGGCGGGTGAACTGGAACGGCGAGAAAAAAACCAGATGCCGCTTGATACGAAGCGGGAGAGGTCCGATTATGTAGTCGTCAACTGCGACTCCGAGGCGCGGCTTCGCGACCGGATCGAAGAGATCTTTCACGAGATTCTCGCCCGACACGGCCAGTCGACTCACTGACTCAAGACAGACGGGGCAGGCCCCCGTTCGAGACTGCTCCCGATTGACATCGGAGCCCCTCTTTCCGGACTGACTTCTCGATTGCCATCGCCCGCGGTCCGACTCCTGCTCGCAATCCGAGCAGGTCGCGGGACGAGTCCCGAGCGTGCTGCGCTCACCCGGGTCCGAACGACGGCACTCGCATCCACACTTCACCTCTCATTACATCCGAGCACCAGGTATGACCAGCACGAACCCCAACGGGGACTATCGGCGCAACCCGCGCAACGGCGGGGGCGGCGGCGGCCAGAGCAACAGCGGCGGCAACCAGAACCAGGGACAGGGCCGCAGCGGCAAGAAGCGTCGCAAGAAGCGACGCCCGGGAGGGGGCCCCGGCGGGGGCGGCGGCACAGCAACAGCGCTTCAGCCGCGCATCAACGAGCGCGACCTTCCCAGCGATGCACAACTCGAGGAAGAAGCTGCGCGTCTGGAGGCGATGGAGGCGGGCGAGATTCCGATTGCCGGTCCGGACGGCGAAGAACTTCACCTCTCCAAGCTCCAGCGGATGAAGCTGGAGGAACTGCACGAGGTGGCGCGCAAGGAGGGGCTGGAGGGATTTGAGGACCTCAAGAAGCAGGAACTCGTCCTTGCCGTTCTTAAGTCGCGGATGGCCAAGCAGGGCCTGATGGTCGGCGAGGGTGTCCTTGAAGTTCTGCCTGACAGCTTCGGGTTCCTGCGAAACCCGGCACAGAGCTACCTGCCCTCTCCCGACGACATCTACGTCAGCCCCAGCCAGATTCGCCGCTTCGGCCTTCGCCAGGGGTGCATCGTCAAGGGAACGATCCGGCCTCCGAAGGAATCGGAGCGGTATTTTGCGCTGCTTCGGGTTGAGTCGGTCAACGGTCGGCCCACCGAAGAGGGGGCGAAGCTTCCGAACTTCGAGGACCTGACGCCGCTGCACCCGCATGAGCGGATCGTGCTGGAGACGACGCATGATGAGATCAACACCCGCGTCGTGGACCTTGTGACGCCTCTCGGCAAGGGGCAGCGGGCCCTGATCGTCGCTCCGCCCCGG
>CAZPFK010000010.1:0-17110 GCA_964585855.1 uncultured Vicinamibacteraceae bacterium | reverse complement strand
GCAAGACGGTGCTGCTGCAGAAGGTCGCCAATGCGGTGTCGAAGAATCACCCGGAAGTCAAGGTGATCGTGCTGCTGATCGACGAGCGGCCCGAGGAAGTGACAGACTTCCGCCGGTCGACATCCAAGAGTGTCGAGGTGGTCGCCTCGACCTTCGACGAACAGCCGGCCCGGCACATCCAGGTGGCCGAGATGGTCATCGACAAGGCCAAGCGGATGGTGGAGTTCGGCGACGACGTGCTGATTCTTCTGGACTCGATTACCCGGCTGGCGCGGGCGTACAACAACGAGATGCCGCACTCAGGCAAGATCGGCACCGGCGGCATTGATTCCGGCGCGCTGCAGAAGCCCAAGAAGTTCTTCGGCGCCGCCCGGAAGATCGAAAACGGCGGCTCGCTGACGATCATCGCCACGGCGCTGATTGACACCGGGTCCAAGGCCGACGACATCATCTTCGAGGAGTTCAAGGGCACGGGGAACAGTGAACTGCACCTCGACCGCCGGCTTGTGGAGAAGCGCGTGTACCCCTCGATCGACATCTCCGCCTCCGGCACTCGGCGCGAAGAGCTGCTGCTGGACCCGAAGGAGCTGGAACTGGTCTACCGCCTGCGGAAGGTGCTCAGCGACATGAACCCGGTTGAGGCGATGGAGCTGATGAAGAGCCGACTGCAGAAGACCAAGTCCAACGCCGAGTTCCTGATGACGATGAACCTCAACTGAGCGTCCGGGATTCGGAGGACCAGATCGCGCACCCCGTACAGACCCGCCTTGCGGCAGAGGTGGAGTCGATTCGGGCCGAACTCTCCGAACCCACGAACCGATAACGTCGGCATGCGTGCGCTGATTCGCAGTCACGGTTTAGTTCGATTCGAATCCCGTCATCCCGACGTGAGCGCCGGGCCGGACGAGGCGATCGTCCGTCCGACGCTCGCGGCCATCAGCCGGCTGGACGCGGCCGTTGCCGACGGGCTGTTTTCTTTTGAGGGCGTACTCGGGCACCAGTTCGTCGGGATCGTCGAATCGACGGGCGATTCGAGGCACCGGAAGCTTGTGGGCGGGCGGGTCGTCGCCACAGTGACGACCTCGTGCATGACATGTGCGCAGTGCCGGGCGGGCCTGGCCCCCCACTGCCGCAACCGGACGATTCTGGGCCTCCAGGGTCGGGATGGATGCCTTGCGGAACGGATCGCGGTTCCGGTTGTCAATCTGGTGGCAGTCCCTGATTCGGTGGATGATGACGCGGCCGTCTTCGCGCAACCGCTGGGCGATGCGCTGCATGCGGTCAATCAGATTCACTTTCCCGGCAAGCCCTATGTGACGGTGCTGGGCGACGGCCCGATGGGGTTGCTGTGTGCGCAGGCGCTGGCCCGCCTGAATGCTTCCGTGCGCATCATCGGACACCACCCCGACAAGATGGCTTTGGCGGAGAAATGGGGCATCAGGCATCGGCCGCTTCAGGACATCGGCCGTCGCAACGACCAGGATGTCGTCATCGACGCCACCGGCTCACCGGATGGACTGGCCGTCGCCCTGACGCTGGTCCGACCGCGCGGGAAGATTCTCGTTAAGTCGCTGATCGGTCCCGGCAATGGCAACGGGGGTGTCGATCTGACGGCTGCGGTCATGAATGAGATCGAGGTGCTGGGGTCGGGGCTTGGGCGTGCGGCCGATGCGCTGCCGGAGCTGCAGAAGCGGTCGGTGGACGTTGTGAGTCTGATCTCCCGCCGGTATCGCTTTGAGGATGCGGCCGCCGCGCTTGCGGCCTCGCGTGACCCTGGGCATCTGCGGATTCTTGTTGATTTGTGAGGCGAGGGCCTCAGGCGGTCAGATTGACCAGCCCCTGCGAGATCATCAGCCACAGCGCGGCGGCGATGATGAGGCGATAGACGCCGAAGAGCGCCAGGCCGTGACGATTCAGAAATGTCACCAGCCAGCGAACGGCAAATGCGGCCGAAACGGCGGCAACGGCCATCCCGATGAGGACCGGCGCAGCGCCGAGGGCGGAGAACATGGCATCGCCTTCGTTGCCGAGGTAGTCCTTGCCGAGGCTGTAGACGCAGGCGCCGCCGAGGGTCGGCAAGCCGAGCAGGAATGAGAACTCCGCGGCATCGCGCGGGCGGAGGCCGAGCATGGTGCCTCCGGCGATGGTCATCATGGAGCGGCTGGTACCGGGCCACATGGCGACGCACTGGAGCAGACCGATGCCGAGGGCCTGGGCGTAGGTCATGCCGGCGAAGGGATCATCGCCTGACTCCGGGGACTCCTGGGCCTCCGATGTGGCCGCCTGTCGTCGGCGGAGGTCAAGCAGGATCATCCAGAGCCCTCCCAGAGCGAGGGCGAGGATGACCGGACCGGTGGAGAAGAGGTTCGCCTCGATGGTCTCCTGGAGCAGAGGGCCGAGCACGGCTGCGGGGAGGAATGCGACAACCAGCAGCAGGGCGAGGTGCAATCCCTGCGGATCGCGGCCGATGAGGCCCCTGAGCATCTGCATGACCCGGGAGCGGTACAGGCCGAGGACGGCAAGGATCGCCCCGCCCTGAATGACAATCTGGAAGGTGTTGAGGGCGTTGATGGAATCGGGGGTGTCGAGCCCCATCAGCGACGAGGCGATGATGAGGTGCCCGGTCGAACTGACGGGAAGGAACTCGGTGATTCCCTCGACGAGGCCGAGGATGATCGCCTGCCAGATTTCCATTCCGAGGCCTTCCCGTTTCGCATCATGCGTGGGTGATCAGGGTTCCGATGTTCTCGCCGGCGACGGCGGCGCGGATGCTGCCGCGCACTTTGTAGTCAAAGACCAGAACGGGGATGCGCTGCTCCATGCACATGGAGAGGGCAGTGAGGTCCATAATGCGCAGTTTCCGTTCCAGGGCCTCGGTGAAGGTCAGCGTGTCAAATCGAGTCGCCGAGGCGTTCCGCTTGGGATCATCGGTATAGACGCCGTCCACCTTCGTCGCCTTGAGGATAATCTCGCAATGAAGTTCGGCGGCGCGGAGGGCGGCGGCGGTATCGGTCGTGCAGAAGGGGTTGCCGGTTCCTCCCGCAAGAATCACCACCCTGCCTTTCTCAAAATGCCGAAGTGCCCGGCCACGGATGAAGTGCTCCGCGACGGCGGGAATGTTGATTGCGGACATCAGACGGGCGGGGCGCCCCCGGGTTTCCAGGGTCTCCTTGAGGGCGATTCCGTTGATGATGGTCCCGAGCATGCCCATGTAGTCGGCCGAGGCCTGTGGGACGGTGCCTTCCTGAGCCAGGGCGGCCCCGCGGATGATGTTGCCGCCCCCGACGACAACGGCGATCTGGCAGCCCCCCTCCACTGCGGCGACGATTTCATCGGCCAGGAGGGTGAGCTCTTCGGCATCGATGCCTGAGCCGCCCGGACGGACGAGACTTTCACCGGAGACTTTGAGCAGGACACGGTCGTAGCGGCGGGTCTGTCGCATTGAGGTTTCCCGGGGTGAATCTGCGGCCTTCAGCGGGACTCGGCCCGCCGGGGAGACGCAGGGGCGAGTGTAGCGCGGGAGAGTGAAGGCGCGGCCGCCGGCGTGTTTCGAAGGCGTGAACAATTCCCGGAATCGGTCATTGAGACCCGATAGTGGACTCGGGAACCGATCCGGACCCGAACCAGGGGGCGATTTCTGCGTCTGACAGAATGAAACAGGGGCCGGGTTGGGTCGTACCATGTTCCCGGACCCATTTGCCGAGCGATGAGCACAGGTCGCCGGTGAAGAATGTACCAGGATGATGTGACCGCATGAGCGAGCCATCTCACAGCCAGAGGCCCTCGGAGGCAGGTGTGGAGCATCCGCAGGAGGTGCCCGCTTCGCAGCGGCTGACGCACGCCATCGACGAGGTCGTCGAGAATGTCCGCCGGCGTCCGGAGACCTTCTTCGGGCCGATCGCCTCAATTACCTTCCACATCCTCTTCCTGATTGCTGCGGCGTACCTGATTATCCGCCCGGCTCCGGGGCCGAACCGCCCTGCGGAGGAGATCGAGCTGGCGATCCTCACCGAGCAGGAGATGCAGACGGCTCCGCAGATGGATCAGGAGGTGATCGCCCCGGCCATCGAAGTCGTGCAGCAGGAACAGCCCAAGCCCCAGGAGATCATGCTGGATGCGGAGCTGCTGACGCAGACGCTGGCGCGGCCTGAGTCGGGGCTTCTGGAGACGCTTGGTGCTTCCGGTCAGGAATCGGGGGCTGCGGACCTGCTGGGCGGAGGGGGCGGAGCGGCCGGGACCAGTTTCTTCGGCATCGAGGCTCGGGGCTCGCGCTTCATGTACATCGTGGACGTCTCCGGCTCGATGAGCACGGAGGACCGCATCACGATTCTCAAGAACGAGCTGATTGCATCGATTTCGGAGCTGCCGCCTCACGCCTCGTTCTACATCATCGCGTATTCGAGTGATCCGTATCCGATGTCGGCTTCGAGGCAGTGGGCCCGCGCGACTGAGGCGGCGAGACTGGAGTACTCCGCCTGGGTGCGGCGGCTGAACTCAGGAGGCGGCACGGAGCCGAGCACCTCGTTTGACATGGCTTTTGCGTTCAAGCCCGCCCCGGATGTGATCTTCTTCATGACCGACGGGCAGAATATTTCCGGCCTGTCAACATACGTCTCCCAGCTGAACAGCCGGGGCCGGCGGACGGTGATCAACACGATCGCCTTCGGCGACTCCGGGAGCGAGGACATGATGCGGGAGATCGCCCGCAATTCCGGAGGGAAGTACCGATTCGTACCGTCGTCCTGAGGATCTGCGGCGCTGTGCTTGCACTGACGGCGCTGTCTGCGGCGCCCCGGGCAGCGGGCGACGTGCTTGTGCTCCGCGGCGGGAGTCAGCCGCTGGAAGGCGAGACGATCGAAGTCGGCGACGGCGGCGTGACCTTTGAAGCGCCGCGCGGATACCAGGTGACCTACACCTGGGACCTGGTGTCGTCGCTGGAGACGGATCGTGCCGCGTTCCGCGACGCCTATGAGGCGCGGAGCGATGTGCGCGACTCGCTGTGGCGGGCCGTGGCGCGGCTGAAGCGGGGCGATGCGGCCGGCGCTGCGCCGCTGCTGGATGCGCTCTTTGCCGATTCACTTGGCCGAAGCGATGCGACGGCGGCGGTGATCGCCGAGGCGACGCTTCGCTCGCGCCTGCACACGGGCGACCGGGCCGGCGCGATGCCGGCGTGGCTTGAATGCATTCGTCTCGGGGAAGCGGGGATTCGCATCGAGACCTTTGCCGACCTTCCGGCGGTGATTGATGCGCAGACCGGGCTGTGTCCGGCCGCGCCGCCGGCGTGGCTTCCGGATCAGGACCTTCGCGGGCTGGTTGAATCGCTTCAACGCATCCCGCTGGAGGGCGCGCGGACTGAAGAGTTCGTGAAGCGCTGCCTTGCGGCGGCGGTCGCCCATGAGCGTTTGCGCACGGGGCAGACGCCGAGGATCGATTCGGCCTATGAGGTTGACGGCCCGCCGATGGAGGGCTCGGGAGTCGGCGTCTCGCTGCTGGCGGCGTTTGTTGATGGATGCTGGAGCGAGAACAGCGAGGATCGGCGGACGGCCGTCTATGCGCTGTCGCGCTGGGTGCGGCAGGAGACGTGGCTTGGGTCGTGGTCTCGATTTGCGCGTGGTCGGGCGGGCCTGCACGGCGATGACGGGTCGAAGCGATCTGCGATCATCGACCTGCTTTCGATCGAGGCGAGGTACGCAGCACAGACGCCGTGGCTTGCGGCGCTGGGACTGGTTCATTCGGCCGAGGCGCTGGAGGGGATGGGACGAACGGAGGAGGCGGCGAGCGTGCGGGGGCAGCTGCGGGAGAAGTACGGAGTCGAGACGGGGTCGCGGGGCTGAGAGACACCATCATTCCTGAAATCGGAAACGGACATGGCCCAACTTTGGATACACCTGCGGACGGACCTGCTGAGCGACTCGATGCCTGATCTGCTGCTGGCGCAGGCGGGAGGGGATGCTGCGGCGGGCGGCATGACGCTGCTTGATCAGCTGCGCAACGGCGGCATCATCGGGCTGATCATCATCGTGCTGGGCATGATCGCCTTTGCATTGATTGTGATTCACTTCGTGGCGTTCCGCCGGATTCGCATGATCCCGCCGCACATCGAGGACGCCCTGAGGCCGCTGCTGGAATCCAAGGATGTCGAAGGGGCGCTTAACGTCTGCCATGATCCGGCCAACGACTGCTTTCTGACGCGGGTGCTGGCGGCCGGGCTGAATCGTCGGCGGCGCGGAGCGCTTGGTCCCTACGAGATGCGGGCGGCGATCGAGGAGGCGGGAGCGGAACAGGTGGCACGGCTGTACCGGGCGACGGATGTGCTGGGCCTGATCGGGACGATCTCGCCGATGCTTGGGCTGCTGGGCACGGTCGTCGGCATGGTCGGGGCCTTTGACACGATTTCTGCCGGGGCTGATCGCCCGGAACTGCTGGCGGAAAACATCTCAAAGGCGCTGGTGACGACGCTGATGGGCCTGTGCGTGGCGATCCCTGTCATGGCGGCCTTCACGTGGCTGCGCAATCGAGTCGACACGGTGGCCGAAGAGGCGGGGCGGGTCATTGAAGATCTGACGGCTCCGCTTGAGCCGGGAGCGGGCGCTTCGGGCGCCACTCCTGCGCCGGCTGCGGCCCCGACGGCGGCGGGAGCGGCCCAACCGGGGGCAGCGAGGCCCGGACCGTACCTGAAACCGGCAACGGCGCCGCTTGGCCAGGGGAACGCGGGATGAAGTTTCGCGCAGCCAACCGGCAGCACATGGTGGCCTTCGACCTGACGCCGATGGTGGACGTCGTCTTTCTGCTGATCATTTTCTTCATGACGACGGCACAGTTTGTTCAGCGGGCGCGTGTCAACCTCGAACTGCCGCGTGAGAAGGGCGAGTCGCTGCCGGAGCTGAACGTGCCGCCGCTGGTCGTCAACGTCGTCGCCCAGGGCTCGACGCCCTACATCGTGGGAGATACGGCGTACTCGCTCAACGGAGTGCTGGGGCTGGTTGACGACGAGATTCGCAGGCTGGCGGGCCGAGGCGCGGGAGCGGGGGAACTGGAACTGACGCTGCGGGCCGATCGCCGGTCGGCGACGGCGCCGATCAATCATCTGGCCGAGGCGCTTCGGGACCGCGGGGTGACGCGGTGGCGTATTGCGGTACACGAAACGCGTTAAGGGTTCGATGCGGTTTACTCCGAAACAATCCCGGTCCCGACCGACGGCGTTGAACCTGACGCCGATGATCGATGTGATCTTCCTGCTGCTGATTTTCTTCGTGACCACGACGACGATCACGCTGCCGGAGTCGCGATTGAGCCCGGCGATCCAGACGACCCGACGGGAGAGCGGACCAGGGGCGTCGGACTTTTCGCCGCAGATCGTGAGCGTGGAGACGCTGGACGGATTGCCGATCTACCGCATCGGCACACGCGTGATCCGCGACCGAATCGAGCTGACGGAACTGCTCAGCGAGCTGCCGCATGAGCCGGGAGTCTTCGTCAAGGTGTCGGATTTCACGACGGTGGAGCATGCCGCTTCGGCCCTGCAGGCGTGCCGCGATGCGGGATTTGAGAAGGTGACGTATGTTCCGGCGCAGTAAGAGGATCGCAGCGGGCATTGCGGTGTGCGGCCTCGTCGGGGCATCGGCGGCGGCGCAGCCGGCCTCCGGGACAGCGGAGGGACTGGCTTCCTCGGACCCGCTGGAGCAGCTTCTGGAGCGGCACGGCCTTGAAGACCTGATCGTCGTGCATCTTGAGAACGAACTGCGGCAGGCCCTGGGCGATGACCGCATCCCGATTGTCCAGCGGCTGGCGGTCCTCTACGGATCGCTTCTCGACATGGCGACGACGGATGATCAGCGCAAGGAGTGGGAGCAACGCAGCCGAAGGCTGCTTGACGAGATCCCCGAAGCCGACACCGGCGCTTTGCGGCTGAACATCTACAAGGCGGCGTACCTTCGTGCCGAGCAGGATGCGGAGCTGCACCGGCTGGCGGCTCTGACCGAAGCGCGTCGTGCCGAGGCGGAGCGCGCGATGCTGCACGCCTCGACGGGTCTGGAGGAGCTCTACGAAACGCTGAGCACCGAGGTCTCTCGTCTTGAGGGGCTGCGCGCCGAGCCGACGCCCGAGCGGGCCGACGCCCTTCGGGATGAACTGGCGCGGCTTGATGCGCTGGTCTCACAGGCGGCATATTTCGGGGCATGGAGCACGTATTACCACGCGTTCCTTTCCGGACAGAACGAGCGGCTTGATCACGCCCTGTTTCTCTTCGGCCGGATTCTCGGCATCGAGTCGGGAGTTCCGGTGCTGGGCGATCTGCCGCAGGAGATGCTGGCGTATCCGCACATAGCCCGCTCGGCTCTCGGAGTCACACTCTGCCTTGCGCAACAGGGCAACTTTGACGCCGCGCTGGACTGGCTGGGGGCGACGGATTACACGGAGACGCATGTCTCCGTCCGGGAGCAGCTGCCGACGTATCGCGCCTACCTGCTGGCTGCGGCGGGGCGATGGGAGCCGCTGGAGGATGTGTGGGACCAGTTGGAGGGGCAACGGCGATTGACTCCGCTGGTTGCGAGACTGGTCGCGGTGCAGGCGCTCTCGACTGCGCAGCGCCCGGGGGCCACTGAAGGCTCACGGCGCGTTGCCATCACAGCGGTGACGGCGCTCGCCGACATGGGCCGGCTGGATCAACTGGTGGAGCTGGCGGAGGTCTTCAATCTCGAAGTGCTCGGCCAGGGGCACTTCTCGCTGGCGTATCTGCACGGGCTGACGCTCTACGAGCAGGCCCGGCAGCGGCACGGCAACGAATACCCGGTTAAAGAGCCGGAGATCGTCAAGGGTTATGACGCGGCGAAGTCGGCCTTGACGGCTGCGCTGTCCCGCCGAGACGGGGAATCGCTTCCTGAAGCGCGGGAGAACGCGCTGCTGCTGTCGGGGTGGTGCGACTTTTTCTCCTCGCGATTCGAAGCTGCTGCACGCGCCTTTGCGGAGGCGGCGACGAAGGTGTCGGCTTCGAAGGTGGAGGATGCGCGGTGGCTCGAGGTGACGGCGCTGGATTACCTCTCCCGGGAGGAGCCCACGGCCGAGAACCGTCGGCGCATGACCGAGGCGCTCTCGAAGTTCGTGGATGACTTTCCTTCAAGCCGGCGGGCGGGGCGGGCGCTGGTTCGCAATGCGGCCGATCCGACGTCCACACTCGATCCGGAGCAGCGGGTGAAGATGCTGCTGGATGTTCCGCGCGGCTCCGAGGCGTACGCCGACGCCCGCACGCAGCTGGAGCAGATCGTTTACTCTCTCTTTTCACAGACGCGCGGGCTGCAGCGGATCAATCACGCCCGGCAGTACGTGGACATCGTGCTGCCGATGTCGCGCGATGACTATCTGCAGGCATTCTCCGGGTCGGTCAATGAGGCGGCCCGTGACCGGTACCTCCTCCGCGCACGCCGTCTGATGGACTGCATGCTCACGCGCGGGGTCGCCCGCATCCACGACGCCCGGGAGCTTCTCGATCGACTGCAGACCGGCGCTGCGGCGGGGCTGCTCTCGCTGGAGGGACTTGACGCCGAGCTGCAGTATCGCCGCTTCCAGATCGTGATGCTTTCGGGCAACATGGCCGAGGCGCAGGCGGAGTGCGATGCGCTGTGGGCGTCGGCGCCGAGCAACCCCTTCACGCTGGCGGCGCACCAGGAACTCTTCTACGCCCACACCGATGAACTGCTCGCACTGCCCGGGGAGCAGCGATCCGAGGAGGAGGTTTCGTCTGCGATTCTTCTCGGCCGGCGGCTGATGGACCTGCGCGGGGCGGCGTTTGATCTCTCTGCCAAGGGCCCGCCCTCGGATGCGATGCTGGCGCACCAGCTGTCGCGGCTGATTGTGGAATCGCCCCTGTGGCAGACGGATACGGAACTGACCGAAACGGCCGTCGAGCTGGCGTCGGGGTTGCTGGAGGGGCGACCCGATGAGGTGCAGTATCAGCGGATCGGGGCGGAGATCGCTGAGCGGGAGGGCCGCATCAGCGAAGCGCTGGAGGCGTGGCGGCAACTGTCGCTGGCTCACTCCGAGGGTGATCCGGAGTGGTACGAAGCGCGGTATCACTTCGCACGGCTTCTGGCACAAGTTGAGCCAGATCATGCACGACAGGTGCTTGATCAGTTCCGGCTGCTGCATCCTGATCTCGGCGGGGAGCCGTGGGCGGAACGGTTTGAAGCGTTGATGGATTCGCTCAACGTCGCCGAGGAGACGGAGGCCCCGAACGAACCTGAGGAGGAGGGGCCATGACGCGGGGCTCGGCCTACTTCATCATCGGCATTCACGAGGCACGCGTCGGCCCGTTTGCGCTGCTGGGACTCTCGCCGGAGGATCCCATCACGCCGGAATTGATTTCAGACGCCCTGGAACGACAGTTGGCGCGGATTGACGCCCACCCCGAGGGGGCGACTCCGGGGGCCGATGCGCTGCGGCAGGAAGTGCGGCTGGCAGCGCAGGTGCTGCAGAACCCGCAGACTCTTGCCAGACTCTCGGCCGAGCGTGTTCGACATGCGGCGATGCGCAAGCCCGTCGCCCGGCCCGTTACGCCTCCTCCGATCGCTCCAGGGCGACCCCTGCCGAGCCGACCGACGGCGCCGGCGCAGCCGGAATCGCAGATGCCGTCGCAGGTTGAGGAGGCGGCCCGGACGATCATCGAGGCGATCACGATGACCGGGGGATGGAATCGACGGACCCCCCACTTCCTCGCCGCGCTGGCCGACCGGCGGGACATCCCCTTTGACCGGTTGCAATCGGCGCTGGACCACCTGCCGCGCCTGCTGGACCCGACGGTTCCCCTGCCGGCGCCGGCACGGCGGTCGCCTGTACGACGTTCTGCGGCCGGCTCGGCGGTTCGAGCGGCGACGTATGAGCCCTCGCTGCAGGAACTGCGAGCGCCGGCAGGAAGCGCGCCTCGCGCGGTGGCGCCGTCGGCACCGTGGAGTGAACAGCAGGCGCACGAGGCGGCGGCGAAGAACATGGTGGCCGCGATCGTCACCTTCGTGCTGGCTGCGATCATCACGCTGCCGCTTGGGGTCTATGTCGTTGCGGAGTTCCTGGCGCTTGGGCGGGAGAAGCCCACGGTTGTGCTCGACGGGACGGCGACGCCGACACCCTCCGACGGCAGCCGGTCGAGCGGTGCTGCGGAGACGGCTGTTGTGCCGCGCGTCGTGGATGCACCCGTTGCTGAGGCGATTACGGACCTGGAGGCGGGGCTGATGGAGGCCTCAGCGTCACCAAGGCCGGAATGGCTGGCCTCGTACCGGGGGATTGTCGGGCAGGCGGGGTTTGACTGGCATCTCTACAGCCGGGGCCTGCGGGATCGGGTGATCCGCGTGGTCTTCTCGGCCCTGTACCAGTATGGGGAGGATGCAGCCACAGTCGAGGCGTTGCTCTCGCCGCTGCGGACCTCTTTCGGGCTGACCGGTACGCCCTCACTGTACAGCACCGATGATGTGCCGTCGGCCGTGTGGGGACAGACGCTGCTGGCGCTGTTGAGCAGGGAGGCGAACCTTCCCGCTCCGGCGAAGCGGGCTGTGGACGGGCGGATGCGATCCCTCGGAGCCGGCGCTCCGTCGGCGGCTTCAGCAACGGCGACCTTTGACGAGATCGCGCTGAGTGCGGCGGCGACGCTGGTTCCCTCGCTGGCTGAACGCGGCGCGCAGAGCAACGACGACCTGGAGCAGTGGCTGCGGTGGCGCGATGTGGTGCGCACCGTCGCGCCGACAGGTCTGACGGCCTCACGACGGTACCTCTCCGGCGCGTACGCGCTGCTGTCACGGGGGCCGGACCTGTCTGCTTCGACGGTCGCCGTTGAAATCCTCACCGCGCTGCTTGGCGCGGTGAAGTGGGATGAACTGACGCCGGCTGATCTGCGTGTGGTGACGGGGTGGTACGTTGATCCGGCGCTGGTGCCGTCGGATGTCTGGATCGTCTCGAGTTTCCTGGCCGCGAATCACACGATTGCGGGGATCGATCAGACGTATGTCGTGGACCGCAACGCCTCTGCGGCGGATCGGGCGGCAATCCATGAACGACTTGAGCGGCTGGTTGCCGGCATCCGAAGCACCGCTGCCGGGACCGAGGATCTCCCTCAGCGTCGCTCCTGGGCGGTACACGCTCAGGGAGTGCTGGCATCGCCGGGGCTTCTCACAGCGCCGGAGCGGGCGATGGAGCGGCTGGTGCTCATTTCCAAACTGAATCTCGCGGCCGACTATCTCGAGCGGCACGATCTCGGGTCGGCGCAGACGCTGATGGATACGGCGGGGCGCGATCTTGAACTGCAGGACCCGCCGGCGCCGCCTCCGCCGGTTGCGGCCGAAGCGCTGGAGGGGTCTTCGCCGGTGGGTGCGGACGGAGAGTGGACGATCGCGGTGGCCGCGGCGCAGCGGGCCAACGACGAGCAAGGTGTGGCGCGGCTGATCGGACAGATCGCCGAGGATGCGGGCTCGACTCCGCTTGGGCCGATCGACTCGCGCTATCTTGTGGGGATGCTCTACGGCGAGGGGAGCGGAGCGCAGCGGGCGGCGGCCGCGGAGGCGATCCGCTCCAAGGCGGAGATCTCAATTCACCTGCTGCTGGCGCTGGCGGACATGATGCCCGTGGAGATGCGGCTGGTTCCGGTGGTGCGCGTTATCGAGGATGTGACCTCAACGACGTTGCCACCGCCTGAGTCGCCGCAGTGTTACCCTGCAATGCGTCGGGCACTGCTGCAGAAGGCATGGGGGTTGCTCGGGGCACCCGCCAACCCGGATCAGCGGCTGGATACGTACGCCTCGCTGTACGCCTCGACGCTCTCGGATCGGGCGATCGGGCCGTACGACGTTGCGGCCGGGACTCCCGACGCGCTGCAGCCGGCCGACGCGGCGATGGCGCTGTACCGCCGTTGGGAGGAGGCGGCCGGGCCGATGATTCCGCGCGAGCCATTCCCGGCCCCGCTGACTGAGATCGGGCGAAGGCTGGAGGTCCGGCTGGAGGCGGCGGCTGATCCGGTCGGGCGGACGCTTGCGGCACAACTGGGCGTGCTGGAGGCGATGGCGTATGTCACTGCGTCGCAAAGGCCCGACTCCCTTCCGGCGCTCCGCGCGATCATGGATGAACTCGCCGACGACGTGAGCGATGCGGAGGTCTGCGCGACGAGTCTTCAGCAGTGCATCGCAATCGAGCAGGCGATCCTGCGCATCTGGGCGATCCGGCTGCAGATTCCCCTCGAGGGAGGAGGACGAACATGAGTCTCAGTCTCCGTGGAGTGAGAGTTGCCCTGAGCGTCTTCGTAGTCGCGGGCGTCGCGTGCCTGCTGCTTGCCGCGACTACACAGCCGGAGCCGCCGGCCTCGGCGCTGACCGATCGGCGGCTTGAGCGTCTCGACCCATCCGACCCGGAGGCGTATTTCCTGCTGGCGGAGGAAGCAGCGGACATCGGGGAGGCGGAGACAGCGCGACGACTCTTCGGGCTTGCGGCGGCGCTTGAGCCGGCGCAGTTCGGGCGGTCGGCGTGTCTGGCGATCGCCTCGATGGAGGCGGAGAACTCGGCCGCGAGAGTCCGCTATCTTGCCCTGGCTGAGATGCACCCACAGGCCGAGGCGCGGGGGCCGGTTCCCGAGCCGGTGACCTGGACGGCCGTGCCCGGCAACGATCTTGGACCTGCGTATGCCTCCGCAGTCATCGGCTATCACCGTATCGGGGAGGATCGTCGGGCGCACCGACTTCAGGACACGCTTCCGGCACTGGAGGCCTACCTCGAGGAGCCGCCTGCCGGGATGTCCCTGATCCTGGAGGAGGTCCGGCTGCGTTCGGCGACTCAACCCGTCTGCGAGACGTGCCAGAACCGTCAGGTCACTGTCTGCCCTGCCTGCAACGGGAACACCAGCGTTGCCTGTGCGACGTGCCGGGGCCGACGGGTGACTCTGTGTCGCACCTGTGATGGACGGCCGGGCCAGAAGCCCGACATCTCCGCCTTGAGCAGCCAGCTCCGGCTGGAGCTGACCCTGTTGGCGGGGGCGGAGGCGGGATGGTCGGATCAGCTGCAACTGGATCGAGGAAGCGCACGGCACCTGCTGTTGCCGGGCCGGCTTGCTGAAACGCTGGGGATTGATCCTGCGGCGACGATCTACCGCAACGGCCGATGGGAGCGACCGTAGCGGGTGGCGGAATCGCTTCCTGCCCGGGGTTGGGCCTACCCTTTGGGCCGATGCGTATTGCCCCGCGAATTGCCGAACTGGCCCCCTCCTCGACGATCGTTGTGACGTCCCGGGCCCGCGCGCTGAAGGCGCAGGGCGTGGATGTGATCGGGTTCGGCGTCGGGGAGCCGGACTTCGATACACCGCAGTTCATCCGCGATGCGGCGACGTCGGCGATGAATGCGGGTCATACGCACTATGTGACCGACAACGGGACGCTGCCGGCGCGAAAGGCGATCGTCTCGAAATTGCATCGCGACAACGGGTTGACCTGGGTGACACCTGAGCACGTGATCATCACGGCAGGCGGCAAACAGGGCTACTACATGCTGCTGCACTCGCTGGTCGATCCGCTGCGGGAGGAGGAGGTCCTGATCCCGACTCCGGCATGGGTTTCGTATGACCCGATCGCCCGCCTGGCCGGCGGGAAGGTTGTGCTGGTGCCGACGACAATGGAGTCGGGCTTCAAGATGTCACCGGCGCAACTTCGCGCTGCGCTGACGCCCAGGAGCCGGGCGCTTGTCGTCAACAGCCCCTCAAATCCGACGGGGGGGATGTACACGCCCGATGAACTGCGGGCACTTGCGAAAGTCGTGACCGAGCACAACGACGCCGGCGGCGATCTCATCGTCGTCACCGACGACATCTACGAGAAGCTGATCTACACCGAGACGCCGTTTGCGACCATCGCCGAGTACCTCGATCCTGCCCATGTTGCGGTGATCAACGGACTGAGCAAGGCCTACGCGATGACCGGCTGGCGGACGGCGTACGTCGCATCCGACAAGGCGATCGTCGATGCGCTCAACCGCCTGCAGGGCCAGATCAACACCTGCATCACGGCCTTTGCGTATCCGGCGATTGCGGAGGCGTTGGAGCACGGAGAGGAGTCGGTTCGGCAGATGGGCGAGGTCTATCGACGCCGGGCGCACCTGACGGCCTCGCTGATCGATCGCTGGCCGGATTGTCCCTGTCCTGCGCTTCAGGGCGCGTTCTATGCGTTTCCGGATGTCTCCGCGTACTTCGGCACGGTTTCGCCGCAGGGGAGAGCGATCCGGGACTCGGTCAGCTTCGCCGAGGCGCTGCTGATGGAGAGTCATGTGGCGGTCGTTCCCGGTGACGACTTCGGCCCTCCGGGAGAGCGGCACATTCGCATTTCCTATGCCTGCTCGGAGCGCGACATCGAAACGGGTCTGACCCGGATCGAGGCCTTCCTCAGGTCGCTTCGGAAGACGTAACGAGTCAGATGGGATCGAATCGCGAGGGGCGGGAGCCGGTCTTCACGACGCCTGAACCGGCGATCAGGTGATCGCGATTGCTGTCTGCATTGTCGCCGACGAAATCGGGATTGTTCAGGCAGACGACACAGGTCTCCTCGGGCTCGCCCGTGAAGACGGCGCTTGCGACCGGAGCGCGGTTGCCGGAGAAGCGGCAGTCGTTGAGCACGGGGTATCCGCGTACGTTGTAGAACCCGCCGCCTGCCTTCTCGGATGAATTGTTCTCGAAGGTGCAGCGGTCGATGTCGAGAAAGCCGTTGTCGAGCGTGAGGCCGCCGCCGCCGTTGGCGGCAGAGTTTCCACGGAAGGTGCACTCGTGATACTCACCTACGCCGGAGTCGAAGTGCGACCCTCCTGTGGTTCCCGCCTGGTTGCCTTCGAAAAGGCATCGGAAGTACCGCGGCCGGGAGACGTAGTTGCACGACCCGCCGCCCCGGTTGCGGCTGCGGTTGTTTCGGAAGATGCAGTCATGAAACTGCGGCTCGAAGCCGACGGTGTGTACGCCGGCGCCGTCATTGGAGGTATTCCCCTCGAAGACGCAGCGGTCGAACCTCGGGGAGCACTCGACGACGTAGATCCCACCGGCACGGACGACGGAGTTGTTGTTCTCGAAGCGACAGTCTTCGAAGCGGGCGGGAATCTGGTTCACAAAGGCCCCGGCACCGGCGTAGGCGTGGTTGCCGCGCATCACGCAGCGCCGAATGAGCGGTCTTCCGGCGTAGACGAAGAGTCCGCCGCCGAAGCGCTCCGCCCGTCCCCCGGTGATGTGAAAGCCATCGAGGATGGATCGGCCGGCCGGCGGACGAATGGCGACAACGTTGTCGCAATGAACGGGTCGGCCGTTCTTCTCGCCGAGGTAGCCGTTGAGTTCACAGATGTTCTTCACGGGGTCGCGCTGGTCGGCACGGGTCTCGTTGCCGGCAAATCCTCCGAGGAGGTGGAGATCCATGGCGATTCGAAAGGCGTGATTGGTATCAAGCGAGCCCTTTCCCGGTCGATAGACGCCTGCAGCGACCCAGATGTGATCGGCAGGCCCGGCGGCATCCAGGGCATCGACAAGATCGTTGAACGCGTTGGACCAGGATCGACCGTTGCCTCCCGGCGGGGCATCGGCACGGACGTAGTGAATGGTTGTCGGCAGCATCCCGGCGATGCGACGCCTGATGCGGAACATGGTCTCCCTGATGCGGCGGCGGCCTCTCACCTCAACTCCTTAAATCGTGAAGTGCGGATTACGTGATCGCCTCAAACCGTGTGCGCTGACCGGCGTTGCACGCGGCGAAGGAAAACGGGGGCATGTTTGGACTCTGAACGGCAAAGGGGCGGATGAATCGGGCCGGGATTGTACCGGAGGGGACCGGGAGGTGTGCAGAAACAGGGAAAATACCCTGTTCCATTGATGGAATATCGTCGTGGATAAGGAGTCCTTTGAAGTAATGCCCCTGAGACTCACACAGTCCGAGGTTGCGGCGTTGTATGACGCTCACGGCCAATGGCTGTATGCCCAGGCGTGGCGGATGCTCCGGGACTCGGAGACGGCGGGGGACATGGTTCAACAGGCCTTTGTCAAACTCTTGCGATCGCCCCCGAATGACCGGGAGGCGATCCCAGGGTGGCTGAAGACCGTGGTGTACAACGAGTGCATCACGCACAT
>CAZPFK010000009.1:53863-62002 GCA_964585855.1 uncultured Vicinamibacteraceae bacterium | reverse complement strand
ATGTCTACGACAACTTCTGCGATTCGCACGATGACCGCACGCGGGAGAAGATGCGCTCGAGGATGGAGCGTGCCCTTGCGATCGCCGGCTCCGATCCGCGTCTGGCCGAGGCTGTTGCGGCTGTGCGAGCACTTTTGTAGGACGGACCTCCCCGGTGCCCCTCCCGTCATGCCCGCGCAGGGCCTGCCCCCGCGCAGGGGCGGGCATCCAGTCTGCCCCCCGCCCCATAATTTTCGTGCAAAGTTTTCGCCATTCGGGTTCCATTCCGGGCGAGTTTGTGGTACATTGGGTTTTGTAGGGTCCGCCGTGCGGACCGTTCCGGGTAGCACAGGCATCTTGCCTGTGTGATTCCTTCACCAGTAGCGGCCGGCCTCTGTGCCGGTCGGTTTGTGGGAATGATGTGTTTGTCTGACGGGTTGTCTCTATTACCAAGGAGAGCATGATGGCTGGTAGACTCAACGGCACTCGGCACTCGGCACTCGGCACTCGGGCCTGAGGAGGGATGGCGGAACGGTCCGCACGGCGGACCCTACTGCTGAGCCATTTGGCACTGAGGCGTCAGGTATTGGGTTCGCAGGACACAAGCGTTCAATGGTGTTTGCCGTGATGATGACGATACTGGCAGGTTCCGGGGCGGGGGGTCAGATCGAAGCCGACGACCGCGTCGGCAAACCCTTCGTGATGGTGCCGATCGCGGAACCCAGCGGATCCCAGATGGTTTCAGGCCGCTTTCATGGCATCAGCTGGAACGACACCGACAGCGATGGTCGCAGCGACATCACCATCGCCGTCGGCTCCTATGAGCGAACGGTCTCGTCGACTCCGGTCACCTTCCCGATGGTTCTCGATGTCGCAGCGGCCAACGACTCCAGTCTGGACCTCGTGCGGATCACCGAGCTGGCGATGCCGACCGGCGCGATCAGCGGTGAGGCCCTTGCGGTCAGCGACCAGGGCATGGATGAGGGTGAGCATCCCATCATCGTGGGATACGTCAGCAACGGCACCAAGGATGCCGCGGTCTTCTGGGAGTGGACCGGCAGCGCCTGGGGCACAGCGCAATTCATCTTCGAGGATGGATTCAACGACCACGAGAGCCGGACCCTCGGCGTCGGCGGCTACGGCAATGACTTCCCGAGAGAACTTTACATCGCCGGGTGGTTCGAGGATGGCAGCGGTCCGGAGCCGGATGCCTTCCGCGCCATCCTGGATGCGGGCGTGATCACCTCAGTGACCAGCCCGAGCCATTCCAGCGAAGCGATGGCGGCCTACGCCGTCTCCAACGGCTCGGCCAACATCGCCGGTTCGGCGGTGATCCTCGACAACAGCGTGGAGGTGGAGCGGGCGCGAATCTGGAAGCGGACCGACTCGACCCTGACTTCGATCCACCCGCCCGGTTCGTCAAATCTGGAATCGGCTGCCCTTGACTTCGCCGACACCAACATCACCGTGGGCACGCCGATCGTCGGCTGGACGCTCAAGGATGAGACGCCGGTGGATCGCAAGTACCCGACCTTCTGGGTAGATCAGAGCACGATCATCACCTTCACCTTCCTGCCGGGCTTCATTTCCAGTTCCGAGGCCTTTGCCGTCAACTCGCATCACGAGGTGCTGGTTCGCGGCGACTCCGGCGGCTATGCGCTGTGGAAGTGGGTGGTGAATGGGCAGTCGCAGTGGATCGGGGATGCCTTCAACTTCGGAGCCGGCAAGGTCGTCCTTCCGCCCTCAGCATTGGACAGTACGATTGCGAGCCTCACCAACATCAACAACGACGGGTGGATTACCGGTTCCTACATCCCGAACGGCGGGAGCGAGGAGTTTCCCTGCCTTCTGGTGCCCTACGACCTGAACAACAACGGCGAGCCCGACTTCCGGGAGATCATGGAAGGCGCGCTGCTGGGCAGCGAGGTTGATTCCAATGAGAACTGGATGATCGACCAGGCGGAGGCGATGCGCGTGGGATTGCACAACATGGGCCACCCCATTTCAAGTAAGACCGGCCTGATCGAACACACGCAGGCGGTCCGGCGGATCGCCCATCTCAAGCCCCGGAGCGGACAGGCGCCGACCGGGCTGGATGACGCCTGGTTCATCGATGAGATCGTGACCCCCAGCGGCACGCCACAGTGCGATGACTGCGAGGCGCTGACCAATCTGGTCAATGACTGGGGCACTGAGATTGAAGGCGACATGGTGCAGCGTGAGGTCGCCATCTACATCCGCTCGACCTTCGGCGGAGCGGGTGAGGGCAAACACGACTACCTGCCCGAGACTGAGGCAATCAGGGCCAACGCGGTGACGGACCTTCGGACCTTCGCCTATCGATTCGCACGCTGCATCGACTGGATTCAGTTCGGCAACGAATCCTTTGCGAACTCAGAGTTCGGCTCCTTCAAGTTCCGCAATGATGAGATTCCCGGTTGCGGGTGGGAAACTGGCGGCCCGAAGTCCTTTGAAGACATCGGGACCGACCTTGGGCAATCCTGCCAGGAGGCGGCGCTGGTCGTCATGCTGGACTGGATCAGCGATGAGGCGGAGGCGTGCCTGATCGGCTCGGCGCTTGCGGGCCGGCCTCTGCGCCTGGTTACACCTGCGATCACGGGCAGTACGATCGCCTCGGGATTTCAGTATGATGAGATCAATCGCCACCTGCTCTCGGTGCTGACGCCGTGGGCGGATGAACGGGAGATGTACATCGATGTGCATCTGCACTATCAGTCGGTTGAAGAGGTGCTGACGAACATTGATCTTCTGGTCACCGGCGGACCGGCGCAAAGCTACTGGATCAGCCCGGAACGACTGGTCTCGCTGGAATGGGGACCGATCGCCGATTTCAACGACGATGGGTGGTGGACTGAGCTTGCACTGGGTCAGACGATCACGAACAAACAGGTCTACAACCGATTCTATACTCCGAATCTCGGTGATCCTGGAGTAGAGTATGCGGCCTTCATCGGGAGGTGGGAGGATGATTCCGACTCTTTTGGAGATAATGTTGAGGGGTTCAATCTTGGAGGCGTTCTAGATGAACTGGCATCAGCGGGCTTCAATGTCGCCTGCTACGGCCCGACGCTTAACCACGATCCTGGCCTTGAACTGTACGAGGTCGCTGCGCTTCGCGCTGATCAGATTGTCAATGACGAGTACATCGATGATCTCAATCAACTCACACCCTTGAGTTCCGATCTTTCGGCTGCAATATGGGACAACGGCCATTTTATTGACGACTTCGAGCCGCATCCCGATCCCTGTTCACCGGCACATACCTGTCCGGACTGCGAATGACTGGTTCATCCCGGGCCGGGCGACGCCCGGCCCGGGATGCTGTCGCATTCACGCGCCCTGGCGTGAAGGAGGTTATGATGATTCGATATTGTTGCTTGACTCAAGCGTGTGGAGTAGGTCTCAGCGTTGCGTCGGTTGCATGGGCTGAACCGGAGTACGGCTACGCGCTCTTCGTCCTTGACGATCGCCCGGCGCACGCGTTGGGGATCAACGCTCACGGTCACGTGGCCGGAGTGGTCGACAGCAACAGCGTTGTTGATCGGGCCACCCTGTGGCAGGTGGGGGAATCCGTAATCGAGTTCCCGACCCTCGGCGGAGATAACAGCTGGGCCTATGACATCAACGACAACGGCGATGTGGTCGGCTGGGCGAACTTTGAGCCCGGAGGCAGTTATTATGTTTACCGTGCAGCACTTTGGCGCGACGGTGAGGTGGTCGACCTGGGTACGCTGGGCGGTGAAAGCAGCGAAGCAACCGCGACCAAGAACCACGGCGAATGGATTGCTGGAATTGCTGAATATGAATTGGGGAACGGGAAGAATCGGCCGGTCTATTGGCAAAACGAAGATATCAATGCACTTCCTCCGCACCCATCGTGCCCAGAGTGCATCACTGGATCGGTCGAAGACGTCAATTCCAGCGGAAATATCGTAGGCAGTGCCAGCATTGGCGACAGCAAGATCAGAGCAACCCTTTGGCTTCAGAATGGCGATGTGATCGACTTGGGGACGTTTCCCTTCTGGGGCAGCAGTTACGGGCTGGGACTCAATGATTCACTTGAGGTCGTCGGGAGAGCGTCCAGCTTTCTAGATGAAGGCCATGCGTTTTACTGGAAGGACGGCGACCTGATGGATATTCACCATCCAGACTTTCCGGGTAACTACAGTGCCGCGAATGCGATTAACAACCGCAGTGAGGCCGTTGGGTGGATCGGTGTCAATCAGTTCGATTGTCGTGCATTCATCTGGGAGCCGGGCGAGCAGATGAGGCTACTGCAGACTGTGGTCGCTCCGAGACAGCGCTTTAGTATCCGGCTCCGGGTGGCTGAGGATATCAATGATGCTGGACAGATTTGTGGTCGAAGCACTGACGGAGTATGGGACCGCGCGTTCCTCCTCTCCCCCGTCCGCCCCACCATGACCGTCTCCCAACCCACTCCCGGCCTTGCCGGTGAGGTCAACTCACTCTCCATCGCCGGCGTCACGCCCGGTCAGCGCGTCCACTTCCTCTACTCACGCAACGGCGGCGGCACCCGCATCCCCGGCTGCGACCTGCAGGAAAACGCCCTGATGCTCGACAGCCCCAAACTCGCCGGCTCCGTCGTCGCCGACGCCAACGGCGAGGGAGTGTTCACCTTCTTCGTGCCCGATGCAGCCCGCAACCTCGGCGACATCCTGATCCAGGCGGTCGTTCCCGGTGAGTGTGTGGTGAGCAATCTCGTGGTGGAGGGGTTTGAGTGAGGGGGAGTAGGCGTTAGGCATTGAGGCACTGAGGCACCAGGGATTGGGCACTGAGGGGAATACCAGGCTGAAGCGCCAGCGAGGCCTACCCGGTTGCACGATGGATTTTACGGACTGGATGCCCGCCGGCGCGGGCATGACGGTGCCCCCCACCGACCCCTCACACCTTCACCGGCTCGCGCAAGGCCTCGCGGATCGACTCACGGCCCCGGCTTGAGACTTCGCGCGACAGCAGTTCGATGAACCGCGCCACGGGAACCCCCGCAAGGTCGCCGTCGATGCGGTGCCGCACCGAGACGGTCCCCGCCTCGGCGTCGCGCCCGCCCACGATCAGCATGTAGGGAACCTTCAGTTCAGAGGCGCCACGGATCTTGGCCTGCACGCGGCCGGGGCTGCGATCCACCTCGACGCGGAAGGGGCCGGCCTTTCGAATCTGCGCCCGCACATCCTCGGCGTAGTTTTCGAACTTCTCCGAGATGGGCAGCACCCGCACCTGCTCGGGAGTGAGCCAGAGCGGGAAGTCGCCGGCGAAGTGCTCGATGAGCACGCCGACGAAGCGCTCCAGCGAGCCGAAAGGCGCGCAGTGGATCATCACCGGGCGGTGGCGCTCGTTGTCGGCGCCGACGTAGGAGAGGTCGAAGCGGGCGGGCAGGTTGTAATCCACCTGCACGGTTCCGAGCTGCCACTCCCGGCCGATGGAGTCCTTGCCGACAAAGTCGATCTTCGGACCGTAGAAGGCGGCTTCGCCCGGCTCGGGCGAGTAGGGCAGGCCGATGGACTTTGCCGCTGCGAGACACGCCGCCTCGGCCTTGTCCCAGACCTCGGGGTCGCCGACGTACTTGGTGCAGTCGGGGTCGCGCAGGCCGACGCGGATGCGGCAGTCGAGCTTGAACTCATCGAGGACGAGCCGCGCCATCTGCACGTCGAGCATGATCTCACCAGGCAGCTGCTCCTCGGTGCAGAAGATGTGCGAATCGTCCTGGGTGAAACCGCGCACGCGGGTCAGGCCGTGGCACTCGCCGGACTGTTCGTAGCGGTAGACGGTGCCGAACTCGGCAAGGCGCACCGGCAAGTCGCGGTAGGAGTAAGTCTGCGCCTCGAAGGTCTTGAT
The DNA here is from genome assembly GCA_964585855.1 of uncultured Vicinamibacteraceae bacterium. GTDB lineage: Bacteria > Planctomycetota > Phycisphaerae > Phycisphaerales > UBA5793 > CAZPFK01. The sequence continues at coordinate 56,149 of CAZPFK010000009.1, read as the reverse complement.
GTGGTGCGGACAGTTCATCGGCTTGAGGAGGTAGCCCTCCTCGTGCTGCAGGGTGTTGGCCAGGTCGGCGCAGGAGCAGTCCGGCCCCTTCTCGGCGATGACGCGGACGACCTCCTCGGTCTCGTAGAGCGGGGGGAACTGCGAGTCGGCGTAATAGGGGAAGTGGCCCGAAGTGCGGTAGAGATCCAGTTTGCCGATGTGGGGGGTGTTGACCCACTGGAAGCCGGCGTCGGTGCGCACTTTGCGCAGATACTCTTCGAGTTCGCGGCGGATCACCGCGCCACGCGGGCGCCAGAGGATCAGCCCGGGGCCGACGTGGTCGTGGGTGGCGAAGAGATCGAGCTGGCGACCGATGACGCGGTGGTCGCGCTTTTTCGCCTCATCGAGCATTTCCATGTAGCGGTCGAGGTCGGCCTGCTTGGGGAAGGCGGTTCCGTAGACGCGGACGAGGCGGTCGCTGTTCTCATCGCCGTGCCAGTAGGAGGAGGCAAGACTGGTGACCTTGAAGGCCCCGATGCGTCCGGTGCTGGGGGCGTGCGGACCGGCGCAGAGATCCTCCCAGTCCTTCCCGGGCACGCCGGTGGCGTAAAAGGAGATGCGGTCGGAGCCGTTTTCGATGGCCCGCTCGGCGTTGTCGATCTTGTATTTCGAGCCCTCCTCGCGGAGCTTGGCGAGCCCCTCGCCGACGGAGAGCTCGTAGCGGCAGAAGGGACGGTCCTCGGCGATGATCTCCCGCATGATCTCCTCGATCCGGGAGAACTCATCGGAGGAGAAACAGCCGCCGTCGGCACAGCGGATGTCGTAGTAGAAGCCATTTTCGACGGGCGGGCCGTAGACCAGTTGGACTCCGGGGAAGAGCCGCTGGATCGCCTCGGCCATGACGTGGGCGGCGGAGTGGCGCAGGAGGTAGAGACCGTCGGGATCGAGTTCGCCGGAGCGGGTGTATGGGGTGACGATGGAGACCTTCGCATCGCGGTCGATGACGTAGGCGAGGTCGTGCAGAACGCCGTCAACCTTGCAGCCCAGGGCGTCCTTGGCAAGGCGCGAACCGATGGAGGCCGCGACCTCGCGTCCGGAAACAGGTTTGTCGAACTCTCGCTTGCTGCCGTCGGGCAGCTCTATGACCGGCATGGACGTCATCTCCGATATCTGTTCAAGCCCCGAAAACCCGGCGGCCTCCAGCCCTCCCCGAGGACTCAATCAAAGGCGCACCGACCCGCAAACGAAAGACGCACGGCCCGAATCGGCCGTGCGCTGTGCTGATCGTGTCAGATTCGCGGTCCCCTCAGCCGCGACGACACCCGGGCACGCACACGGTCGATTCCGTGCGTGTCGTTGTTGTTGTCGCTGTTGTCACGGCTGATTTCCGCATACGGCCTCAAGAATACAGCAGGAAGGGGGCCTGTCAAGGAAAACCTCCGGTCGGCTCAGGCGGCCGCCGGTCTCACCATTCCATACGCTGAGGATGCATCGGCTGTTCTGGCTCCGGCCGGCCGGGCGACCGAACCCACCATGGCCGCCTCCTCAACCGGGGCCTGCTGTGAGGTCGCTGCGTCGGCGGTCTGCGGGGCGATCAGGAGGTGGCTGACCCAGATGCCGTAATCGTTGAGGGAGACGCCGTAGGCGGCGAAGTCGGCGGCCCACTCGTATCCATCCACGAGGTAGTTGAAGTCATACTCCCCGGGCTGGAGGGTGACAGTGCAGGACCACCATCCATCGCTGCCGCGCTTGAGGGGCAGGTTGTGGCGATTCCAGCCGTTGAATGAGCCGACGAGGTGGACGCTCCGCGCGCTGCCTCGATAGACTCTGAAGGTCGTGGAGCCGTCCGGACCGGTGGTGATCATGCCTTCTCTCCGATGGTTGGCGCTTCGCCCGAGACCGACGTGCATCGACAGTCAACCCGCCGTGGCAGCCGGAGGTCTCCGTGCACAGGTGTCGCTTCCTGCTTCTGCGTCTGTCGGGGTCATGGCAGCGTCTTCGTGCTGCCGCACCTTTATCGATCGTTCAATCCGCCCTGCTTTGCATAATTTCTGCACTTTCCACCGTTTCCTGCCGCTCCCGGCCCGAAGCCCCTCCGACTCCACCGGCCGACACCGAGGCGACCCGCGTCGCCGCGCCGTCGATCCTGGTTCCGGTTGAGTCGCAGGTCGTCTGGACGCCGGGCACTCCCCTGCTCCTGCTGGCCCGCCCCGCCGCCTCCGTGGCTGACTCGTCCGGCATTGAGGTCACGGCCCACTCGTTGGCAGTCTTTGAGTGCCAACCAACCGGGAACGTTCAGACATTCCG
>CAZPFK010000009.1:0-53763 GCA_964585855.1 uncultured Vicinamibacteraceae bacterium | reverse complement strand
GCGGTGGTCAGGACCGTCGCCCGGCACAACGCCCTGCGCTGGCACCACGCGATGCAGCGCCTGCGCTCCGTCTCGCCGGGAGTTGCGGATGAGTTGGGCTTGCTTCTGACCCGCACCTGCCGGGATGGGCCCCTCCGGTTTGCCGCCTGGCCCGCTGACGCCGCCGACCTGGCCGAGCTCGATGCGCTGCTCCACGAAGCTCGGAACTGGCGGCAGCCCGGCCGCGACTCGGCCCTGACCACCCTTGAGTGGATCGAGGGGAGTCCGACGACAGTCGTCTGGGTCGAGGATGACCGCGGCCCGCAGGTTCACCTGGCGCTTGCCAACCTCGGCCCGGTTGAGGTTGAAGCGGGTCTGGCCTGGCTGGACAGCCCCTTCGAGACCGCACGGGTGCGGCTGCCGCCCGGTCAGGTGACCCGCACGGCGCTGCCTCGACCGCCCGACGTCATCGGGCCGCCCACGCTGACGGCCACCGTCTCGGGTCGCGCTCCGATCCAGGTTCCGCTGGGCCCGGGGGAGGTGCTGGTCCGGCCTCCGGGAATCGCCCTGCCGCGACCGGCCCGGCACTGGACCCTCCCCGACTGGCTGGCGGGCAGCCCCCGACCGGAAGAGGCCTCGCGGGCCACGCGCGTCTTCCTGACCCGGCGCGACGGGCTGTGGCGGCTGGATATCGACTGTGCCGCCCTGGCCGAGGCGATGGGTACGCTGGAGGCCGACCTCGCAAATCCCGTCGATCTTGCGGGAGTGGAGGCGGTGACGCTCTTTGTCGGCCCCTATCCCGAAGCGGCACACATCGTGACAATCGGGCCCGACGGCTCGATCCACACCTTCCGGGGTACAGAGCCTGCGGAGAATCAGATTGAGGTGATGCAGCGAGTCGGCGGCTGGGCGATCCGGCTGACCGTGCCCCCGGAATGGATCTCCGCCGACGAGCGGCTTGATTTCGGCGTGTTGCGGACGCACCACAACCTGCCCGAGGCATCGTGCTCGCCCCGGCCGGCGTTGCCGTGGCGGCCAGACCCCGGTCGATGGCGATTCCGACTTGATCGATGGGATGTGTGGTGAGGCGCGGGAATAGCGGCGATACTGAGACGTCCGCCGATTGCGTCATTATGGTTCAGAACCTTGGAAAGGAAGCGCATGAACTCCTCCACGACGACCCGGCGGCTTGCGGCCGGCGGCCTGATTCTGTCTCTGACGATCCTTCCGGGCTGCGTCATCGTGAGCGGCTCCTCGACGGAGACGGTCTCGGGAACGCCGATCTCCCACTCGACGCTGGCAAAAGTCATTCCCGGCGAGACGACCAAGGACTGGGTGCTGGCCACGCTCGGCCCGCCCACGGCCCGGACGCCCTTTGAATACAACGGCGACCCGGCCGGCGGGGAGGTTTTCCGGTATGCGTGGTCGCGCGAGATGGACAGCCACGGGGGCCTGCTCTTCATTTTCAGCTCGTCTACGCGGAAGACGATCGAGGATCGCCACTACATCGAGTTCCACGGCGATACCGTCTCCCGGGTCTGGAGCGAGAAGACCGACTGAACGGCGCACGGCGGGGGCTCGACTATCATCACGGCCACTTCCCTGCTGACGCAAGGACGGCCCCGTGAGCTTTCCCGCCCCCTTTCACCGCTATCGCCCCCATCCCTGGCACGGGCTTGAAGTCGGCGTCGAGCCGCCGCTGCGCGTGCATGCCTACATTGAGATCACGCCGTATGACCTTGTGAAGTACGAGATCGACAAGGTGACGGGCTACCTGCGGGTGGATCGCCCGCAGCGGACCAGTTCGCATCCGCCCACGCTCTACGGATTCATCCCGCGAACCTTCTGCGGCGACCGGGTGCGCGTGCTTTCGCCGCAGTCGGAGAAGGCCGACAACGATCCGCTGGATATCTGCGTTCTCAGCGAGCGGCCGATCAATCGGGCGGAAGTGATTCTCAACACGCGGGTCATCGGCGGCATCCAGATGCTCGACGGCGGTGAGGCGGATGACAAGATCATCGCGGTCCTGGAGAACGACCCGATCTGGGCAGACGCCCGGGACATCGGCGACCTGCCGTCGGCTCTGGTCGATCGCCTGGTGCATTACTTCTCAACGTACAAGATCGTGCTCAACCAGCCCTCCAACGTCTCCATCGAGGGGGTCTACGCGCGCGACCACGCGTTGAAGGTCATTTCCGCCGCCATGAGCGACTACCGGGATGAATACGGGCAATGAGCCGGCGCCGCTCCCGCGCCCGCCCCGTCGTACTGCACTGGCCCGGCCGCGACGCAGCACTCGCCCACGCCTTCGACCCCCCGGAGCCGGTTCGACCGGGCCCTGAGGAGCGCTACGGCGGCGAGGGCGCGGCAGATCTCTTCCTGCTGGGTGACAATCTTGATCTGCTGCGGCGGCTGCTGCACGATGCGCCATGGAAGCGAGCAATCGCAGCGGAGGAGCCGCTGCGCTTCATCTACATCGACCCGCCCTTCCTTGCCGAGACGGACTTCCACGCCGAGGTCCCGCTGCGCACACCTGAGGGGCCGGATGCCTTGCTGCTGCCGGCCTACTGCGATCGCTGGAGCGACGGGCTGGCCTCCTACCTCGACGCCCTGCTCCCGCGACTGATGCTGATGCGCGAACTGCTCGCAGACGACGGCCTGCTGTGCGTTCACTGCGACTGGCGGGCCAATTCCGCCATCCGGATGCTGCTGGATGAGGTCTTCGGGCCGGAGCGGTACGTCAACGAGATCATCTGGCGGTACGGCCTGGGCAACGCCCGGACGCGCAACGCCTTTCTCCGCAAACACGACACGCTCCTGCTGTACGCAAAGTCGGCCCGGCATACCTTCAACGTGCAGCGGGGGGAGGTCACGCCGGCGATGCGCAGCAAGTACCGTCACCGCGATGAGGGCGGGCACTTCATGCGCTCTTACGGACGCAAGTACTACCTCAAGGGCGGGAAGCCGCTGGACTGCGTGTGGGAGATTCCCGCGCTGTCGGCGACGGATTCACGTCGATCGGGGTACCCGACGCAGAAGCCGGCGGCCCTGCTGGAGCGACTGCTGGCGGCATGCACGAACCCCGGCGATCTCGTGGCCGACTTCTACGCCGGCTCGGGCACTCTCGGCGTTGCGGCACGCCGGTCCGGACGCCGGGTGCTGCTCTGCGACAGCAGCCCGACAGCGCTCAACGCGGCGCGGCAGCGCCTTGCGACAACCGAGGGGCCGCCGCTGCACATTCTCTCGGTCAACGAAACGGATGCGGATCGTCTGCCGGAGCCGCGCGTGACGGTTGCGATCGAGGGCGGGAGTGTCCGGTTTGTTGACGTGCAGATGATGGAACCTCCGCGCACGCTCGGGAAACTGAAGCGCGGCGGCACCGGGGTGGAGTTGCGGAATGGTCGCCTGATCATGGCGACAGGCGGTGGCCGTAAGGCGATCGGCGACTGGCGGATGTGGCTCTCTGCCTGGGGGGTGGGGAGTGAGGGCGAGAGCGGGCGGGTCTACAGGAGCGAGGCGGTGGTCTTCCGCCCGGCAGACGGCGGCCCGATTGCCGATGTGATCCCAACCGGCGGGAGCATCGACTCGAAGCGGCTTCGAGTCTTCCTCTGCGATGTTCTGGGGCGACGGGCGGTTGTGGTCCCGACGGTGCGGTAAGTGGGAATCAGGCGCCCAGCTCGCGGTGGACGGCGGAGATTCTCACGAAGCAGTCTTTGGCGGCATCGACAATCGCCTGGCGCTGCGCGTCGGTGAAGGTCAGGCGGTCCATGGCCGTGCGGAAGCCCATCCAGAGTTCGCGCTGCTTCTCTCCGTAGGGGTCGAGGTAGCGGGTGCCGTCGGAGCCCTCAAGGTCGTAGGCGGCCCGCACCGCCTTGGCGATGAAACGGTTGCCGTTGTTGCTGCCTTCCAGGACATAAAGATGACCCAGCAGCGACATGGGCTCAGCGGCCTCAGCGCGGGCGAAGGCGTCGATCATCTCCCGGGTTGAGGGGAGGGGCGAGATGGATTCGAAGTCCACTCCGAAGTACTCAAGGTCCTCGAGGAGGTAGGGCTCCTGGATGAATTCATCGCGGATGACCTCGCCCAGTTCCGGGTGACGGTCACGCAGGTTGAGAAGCGAGGCCTCCAGGGGACGATGGAAGAGCAGCGATTGCTCCAGCATCGCGATGTAGCGGTCCTTCGGCAGCGTGCCGGCGACGAAGTGCTTCTGGAAGTCGCCGGACTCGGCCATGGTGTGGAGTTCGGCGGTTTCCTGCTTCAACCGGGACATGAGGCTGGAGGAGGCTTCTGCGATGCTCATTGAGGGGTGTTCCTTTCACATCCGATCGCGGCGGGGCGCTCCGAGTGATGCCCGATAACGTGCGCCCTTTGCGGCCGACGATCGACAATGACGGTAGAGGCGCACCGCCGGAATCTCCACCTCAACGGAGGCGTCCCGAGCGACGATCCCGGTTCAGCGTCCGCATCTGTGAGCCGATAGTGCAGGAACCGGGTGCGTGATGGTGCGCCCCGTCGGCAACCGTGGCTCAGGTCAGACGAGGATGGCAATGACAGGCTCACTCGGGGGACGATCGCGCATCCTGATCATTGACGACAGCGTGGACACGCACCGTCTGCTGAAGATCCGCTTGCGCGACGCCAACGCGGAACTGCTCTCGGCCGGCAGCGCCCAGGAGGGACTCGCCCTTGCACGGGCACGGCAGCCGGACCTGATCCTGCTTGACACCGAGATGCCGGACATGCACGGCTTTGAGTTGCTGGGGGAACTGAAGAATGACCCGGCGACGGTGCAGATTGCGGTGATCTTCCTCTCGGAGGCAAGCGACAGCCGGGCGAAGGTGCGCGGCTTTGACCTGGGTGCTGTTGATTTTGTCACCAAGCCCTTCGACATGGCGGAGCTGAAGGCGCGCGTCCGTTCCGCGCTGCACACGCAGACGCTGCTGAAGATGCTCGCGCAGCGGGCGCAGCTCGACGGTCTGACGGGGCTGTGGAACCGCGCCCATCTGGACCAGCGACTCTCGGAACTGATCTCCACCTCAACGCGTCACGGCTGCAATCTCTCGCTGATCCTCGCGGACGTGGACCACTTCAAGACCATCAACGACGAGCACGGGCATCCCTTCGGTGACCATGTGCTGCAGCAGTTCGGGCAGATCTTCTCTGAGCAGGTTCGGGATTCCGACATCGCCTGCCGCTACGGCGGCGAGGAGTTCGCCGTTTTGCTGCCCTATACCTCGGCCGAGGATGCCGAGCATGTCGCTGAGCGGGTTCGTCGGCAGGTGGAGGCGCACGTGTGGGCTGAGCACGGCGATCTGCGGGTGACGTGCAGCCTGGGCATTGCGGCGTTTCTGGATCTGGAGGATCGCAGCGGCGAGATGCTGCTGGCGCAGGCGGACCGGGCCCTCTACCAGGCCAAGCGCGGAGGTCGCAACTGCATCGTGGTGAGCCGGCCTGCGGACGAGACTGCCAGCGCTGCGTGAAAGAGTGACCTCTGAAAGCGAACAACCCCGGACTGGATCGTCCGGGGTTGCGTGATGGGTCATGCGATCGATGTGACTTACTGCGTGTCACGGCCGCGGATGCCGCCGCGCGTTGCGGCGAAGTACATCAGCGGGGGCTCATCCTGGCACTTCAGGTCGGTGTAGGGCATGCGGGTGGAGACGGGCAGCACGAAGTCGTCGATGTCGCCGGTTCCGTGGGCCGTGGTGGCGGCGAGGCGCTCGGCGTGGCCGTCGTAGAAAAGAGCCGTGGAGGTCACGTCGCAGTCGTTGTAGCCGTAGTTGCCCTTCTCATGGAAGGCATGGACCTCATACATGTAGACCTTCTTGTCGGGGAAGCGAATGCTGCTCTTGGGCAGATAGCGCCGACCGGGCGTGGTACGGGTTGCAGGCGGATCGCTCCCCTCGCCACGTGGGAGGAACATGTCCTGCACGAGAATCTGCGAGTAATTCTCCTCGGTAAACATCTCGGGAGCCCAGAAGGCAGTATCGCTCATGTAGTAGCTTGTCCGGTTGGCAACCGCCTCCTCTCGATTGCGGTACTCATCAGCCCATTCGGTAAAGATCTTGTCGTCGGGGCAGAAGAAGGAGTCATCCCAGGCTGCCAGACCGCCTTCCTGGTTGGCAACGTACGGTGACATCGCGAGGAACCAGTAGCGCTGCATCCAGGGGTAGGTCAGACCTGTGAGGTTCGATGAGGGGAGCCGACCGGAGGTATCCCAGGCCGGGATGTCCTTGAAGTAGGAACGATCACCCTCGTTGGTGCCGGTGCCGCCGTAAGCGGGCGGGACGCCGGTGGCGATGATGCCGCCGAACTCCGAGGAGTAGGTTTCGAGTCCGACGTTGATGTTCTTCAGATTGCCGAGGCACTGCATGACGCGTGCCGAGGCCCGGGCACGGCTGAGGGCGGGCAGCAGCAGCCCGATCAGCAGTGCGATGATCGAGATCACGACCAGAAGTTCGATGAGCGTGAACGCTCCACGTGTCCGTTCAATCCTGTGCCAGTTCATGGTAACTCCTCATGTATCGGAACACTTCCGACGAATCCGCGTCCGACTCGCGGACGCATCCTCGATCTCCGCCTGACAACGCGACAAGGCGGTCAGGCGCGGGCCGGCGATGCTGAGGAACGGGCAAATGCGATAATGACAGGGCTCAGCTCAAAGCCCGCGCTACGGAACATGCTACCAGAGACAGCGAAGAAACCCAAGCCCTTTTTCGACCCGGGTTGCAATCATTTTCTTCAATTATCCTGCTGGTTCGCTTTTTATTAGGGAGCGCTACTCAATGACGTGCTCCTGCGAGTTCGTCTTCGCCTCCACTACCTGCTCCCAGCGGGCATCCTCCAGCAGCGGCTCGAAGAGCTCATCCTCCTCCTGCAGGACACGCCGGACCCGGCCCATCGAGCCGTAGGCGACCAGGCCGACCAGCAGAACGGCCCCCATGGCCGCTCCGAAGACGTAGCCGACCAGCGTCAGGCGGTTGTCCTGGAGGGGGGCGGGATCGACGGTGGCGGGCACCGCGACCTTGGCGCGGGCACCGTCGGTGCGGTGGAGTTCGCTGCCCATCGTCTGGCTGACGACGGCAAGGGAGAGGGTTTCCAGGACGCGCTGCGCCTGGGCCTGATCGGAATCGACCAGTTGCAGGTTGAGCATGCCCGGCTCGGGGAACTCGAAGGTCAGCCCGGCAGCTAGGTAGGGCCGAAGGGACGCTTCGGTGGCCAGATCGCTCATGCCGCGCTGGCCGAGGCGCTGGGCGACATCATTGAGCAGGCGATCGCCTGACAGGGCGGTCTCCATGAAGGTCTGCCAGCCGGCATACTGCTCATCGGTGAGCGGAAAGCCCGGCCGGCCGAAGGCCTGCACGGTGGCGTGTGCGGCGTAGGGGACGGGGGCGAACTGCATGACGGAGAAGTAGCTGGCGGCGGCGACGGTGAGCGTGACGGCGGTGAAGAGGAACATGACGGTCACAGAGCGGGCACGGGCCCAGCGGCGGATCATGCGGCGCTCGGCCTTCTCGAGCGAGGCGTGGACCTCGGCGAGCGTCTGCCGTTGTGAGCGGAGTTTTTCGAGTTCGTCGCGGGACATTCCCTGAGCGGACCCGGCCTGCTGGCGGGCCTGCACGACGGCACGGGCCTGCTGGGCGACGCTCTGCTGGGCGACACGGAGCTTGTCGGCGCGGGCGACGAGGAGTTCACGGAACTGCTGGAGACGACGGCGGCGCTGCTGATCGCGCTGAGGAGTGGCAGAGGCGGGGGCGGCAGAGTGCTGCGCGCGCTGCTGCGCTTCCTGCAGCTGCTGTTCGAGGGAGGCGATGCGCGTCTCGTAGGCGCCGACATCGATCACGCCGCCCGCGGCGGCCTTCTGCGCTTCGGCGAGTTTTGCCTTGTGGGCGCTCAGACTCTCCTGGAGGTTCCGGATGTGCGTGGCCATCTCGGCGATGGCGTCGTCGCGGCGCTGAAGTTCCTTCTGGAGGGCTTCCCCGGCGGAGGCATCGGCGGCGGAGGAGCCGGCTGATGACTGGTGCGCCTCGATCTGCTTGCGGAGGCGATCGACCTCATCCTGGAGGGTGCGAAGTTCGGAGGCGCGGCGGGCCAGTTCGGTATCGCGGCGGGCGATCTCCTCGGCGTGGGTCTCGGCATCAGGGGCTCCGCTGCGGGCGCTGCGGAGGTCCTGCTCGAGGGTGGCGATGCGCGCGCGCAGTTCAGCGCTGGTCTTTTCGACGCGGCTCCAGGCATTGGCCAGTTGCGACTCGAGGTCGGCCACGGAGGCGTCGCGGGCGGCAAGTTCGGACTGGGCCTGGGCGATCTGGGTGCGGAGGGTTTCCAGTTCCGCCTGTGCATCGGCCAGGGCGTTCTGGGCCTCGGAGAGATCGGCGGCGAGGGAATCGGCACGAAGGGAGGCCTGCTCCAGTTCCGACTGCTTCTGCGCCAGCGCGGCCTGTGTTGCCTGTTGCTCCTCGGTGAAGCGGGTGCGCTCGGCGTCGAGGGCCCTTCGGAGCGTCTCCATCTCGGCGGAGAGCTCCTGGTCTTTGCGGGTCAGCGCCTCGCGCTGGGCCTCGAGGTCGCGACGGCCTGCGGCGATCTGCTCGCGCTCCTGCTCGGAGTGTGACTGCGCCTGCGCGAGTTGCTCCTGTGCCTTCTGCAGATCGGCGCGGGCGGCGTTGAGTTCGTTCCAGCGGCGCTCGATCTCGCGGCACTCACCCTCCTGCTGCGTGCGGGCGGCCTCGATGGAGGCCTGCAGCGTCTGCAACTCCTCCCGCTGGGCGTCAAGGGCGGAGCGGGACTGCGTGAGTTCGGCTTCGAGCTGTTCCAGGGCGCGCTGGTTTTCCTCCAGGGCGCGTTGCTTGTGCTGGAGGGATTCGGCGGTGGCGACGGTCTCCGTGGAGGCCTGACGCAGCTTTCCGAGGCGATCCTCGACTTCTGCGATCAGGTTAATGACGTGCGTTCCCATGCTGGTGAAGGGATCGGTCGCGGGGGTGAAGCCCGGCGTCGTCGTCGGGGTGGAATCGGGGCTGGGGGTGTGCTGCTGGGGCGTTTGGTCGTGCTGTTCCATGAGAATCCGGATCCCTCGGGCATGGTGCGGTGAGTCTGGTGAGTCGATCGGCTTTTCTTGCGCGATCGCTGCTGCTTTTGCGCGCGCCGTCGCCGGTACGGGTCGCCCCGTGGTTATCGGCTATCTCGAAGCCGGGCATGAACTCCTCGGAGCCGGGCGCGTAAAATCGGCGCAATCCGCGCTGCGTGCAGGAAGGAACCCATGCCGCCGACAATCCGAACCGTGACAGAGAAGGCGCTTGCGGGCATCCGGCTGGACCGGGAGGATGGGCTGTTTCTCCTGGAGACGCCGGACCTCTGGTCGGTCTGCGATCTGGCGGATGTGATCCGGAGGCGGCTGCACGGCCGGTCGGCGTACTACAACGTCAACCGCCACCTGAACTACACGAACATCTGCGCGCTGTCGTGTTCATTCTGTGCGTTCTACCGCAAGAAGGACCAGGAAGGCGCGTATGAGCGGTCGGTGCCGGAGATCGCGCAGGAGGCGGCCGAGGCGGCGGCGCGGGGCGCGACGGAGATTCACATCGTCGGCGGATTGCACCCGTGGCTGCCGTTTTCCTATTACACCGAGATGCTCCGGGCGATTCGCGACGCAGCGCCGACGCTGCACATCAAGGCGTTTACGGCCGTTGAGATCGTGCACCTGGCGCGGATCGACAAGCGTCCTCACGATCTTCGGGGCGTGCTGACAGATCTGAAGGAGGCGGGGCTGGGATCGCTTCCGGGCGGCGGCGCTGAGGTCTTCGACGACCGGGTGCACGATGAGGCCTTCAAGGGGAAGATCCGCAGCGACAAATGGCTTGAAGTCCACCGGACCGCGCACGAGATCGGCCTGAACACCAACGCGACGATCCTCTACGGGCACATCGAGACGCTCGAGGACCGCATCCATCACATGGAGCTGCTTCGCCGGCAGCAGGATGCAGCGCTGGCGGCATGGGCGCGCACGCAGGGTGTGCCGATTGCTGACGACGGGGCGATCGTGCTGACGGGGCCTGATGAGCGGTATGCGGGAGACCGGCTGCCGGACCCGTCGCTCGTGAGCGGCTTCTACCAGACGATCATTCCGCTGCCGTTTATTCCCGATGAGAGCGCTCTTGAGCATCTTCCGGGGCCGCAGGGAGTTGAGAACCTGCGCATGCTGGCGGTGAGCCGGCTGATGCTCGATAACTTCCCGCACGTCAAGGCGTTCTGGATCATGCAGACGCTGCCGATGGCGGAGGTGATGCTGCAGAGCGGGGCCGACGACATCGACGGCACGGTGGTGTGGTACGACATCACCAAAGTCGGCGGAAGCGGAACGCATCAGGAGACGGAGGAGGCGCGGCTGCGCCGCGCCATCGCCGACGCCGGCTTCGTTCCGGTTCAGCGGGACACGCTCTATCGACCCGTCGCCACGGGGTAGGCCGTTGCGGCGATCACTTCATCGGTTCTTCGTCACGGGCAGGGGCGGCATCCTGCTGCGGCGCCTGCGTCTCACCTGAGGAGGCCTCGACGGCGGGACGGAGGTAGATCTCGACGCGGCGATTCTCCGGTGTGCCGGCTGTTCCCGGACGGTTGGGAACGGCCGGGCGATACTCGCCCCAGCCGGCCGCGCTGATGGAGGCGGCGGGAACGCCGCTGGAGACCAGCAGGGAGCGGACGGAGATGGCGCGGTGGGCCGAGAGGTGCATGTTGGTCGGGTGGGCAGCGCGGGTTTCGGGCTTGCTGATGGGGACGTTGTCGGTATGGCCGACGACGGTGACCTCGAAGCCCTGGGAGACGGCCGACTGGAGGACGGAGGCGAGACTGCGGAGACTGGCCTGCGCTTCGGATCGAACCTGGTCGGAGCCGGAGGGGAAGGTGACGTCGGACTTGAGGCGGATCATGCCGCGTGCGGCGTCGTAGGAAAGAAGGTCGGGGTACTGGGCGACGAGCTGGCGAATGGCCTCGTCGAGTTCGGGAGGCAGGACGGTGATGTCCATGTTGTTGAGACGGGCCATGAGGGCCTCGTTGTCGCGGAGGGCCTGCTGCAGGGCGGCCTCGGCGTTGCGGGCACGGTTGGCAGCATCTCCTCGGGCAGCACGGGCCTCGGCCTCGGCGGCGTCGGCGCGGGCGCGTTCCGCTTCGAAGGAGTTCTCAAGCTCCTCGACTCGCTGCACGAGGGCAGAGTTGGTGTTTCGAAGGTCATCTGCGCGTTCCTGCGTTGTGCAACCGGTCTGCAGGGCGGCGAGAGTGAGCGTCAGGGCGATCAAAGCGGGGAATCCACCACGGCTCATGATCCGTTCCTTTCCGTGTTTGTGACATCCGTGTCGTATGGGAGGGGACATACCGGGCCTTCGTATAGTCTATGAATGCGGCGCGGGGTGTTCCAAGCCGCAGCCATCGGGAGCGAACGCAGTCGTGACGACCGATCGGATCATCCTCGCCGGAGCCCTGTGCGATGCGACGGGGATGCGGTCGGCCCCCGGAGCGGTGCGGGTGCGGGGGGCGACGATCCTGGAGGCGGGGCCGGTCGAGCGGGTGGTCCGGCCGGGCGAGGAAGTCGAGGAGCATCCGGGCCTCGTGGTGATGCCCGCACTGGTCAACGCCCATGCCCACCTGGATCTGACCCACATCGGGCCGTGCCCGTACCACGGGGCGTTCCGTCAGTGGATCGACATGGTGCGGACGGCGCGGCACACCGAGCCGGAGGCGATCGCGGCGTCGGTGCGGCTCGGGGCCGGCCTGTGCCGGGCCGGCGGGACGGGCCTGGTGGGAGACATCGCCGGGGCGGGGCGATTTGAGGCGGCCGAGGCGCTTGGCGCGACGGGGCTTGGCGGGGTCTCGTATCTTGAGTTTTTCGGAATCGGTAAGGCGGAGGGGCCGGGGCGGGCCGCCCTGTCTGCCGCTTTAGCGCGCCCGAAGACGACTGGCTCGGTGCGCGTGGGGCTGCAACCGCACGCGCCGTACTCGGTGAGCCGGGCGCTCTATGTCGAAGCGGCGCGCGCCGCGGCGGCGCAGGGGCGGCCGATCTCGACGCACCTTGCGGAGACGCGGGAGGAACTGCTGCTGCTCCACTCTGGCAAGGGAGCGCTGGCGGAATTTCTGAAGGACATGGGCGTCTGGAGCGAGTCGCTGAATGGGGGGACCGGGTTGCATCCGATTGAGGCGATCGAGGAAGCGCTTCGGATCGCGCCTTTCGGTGCAGCCCACGTGAACTTCCTCGTCGATGTCGATGAGGGGGAGGAGGTGAGGCGTCGGCGGACGACGGTGCTGGCGGAGGCCTCGACCAGCGTGATCTACTGTCCACGGGCCAGCGCCTACTTCGGCCATCGTGACCATCCGTACCGGGAGCTGGCGGCAGGCGGGGTGAATGTCGCCCTGGGGACGGATTCGATCGTGTGCCTCGATCGGGATGACCGCATCTCGGTGCTGGATGAGGCGAGACTGCTCTACCGCCGTGACGGGGCGGAGGCGGCGATGCTGCTGGCGATGGCGACGGTCAACGGATGCCGCGCGCTTGGGCTTCCGAGCGGACTGGCAACGCTGGAGCCGGGGCCGGTGGCGGGGCTGATCGGCGTTTCGTATGATCCCGCTTTCCCGGGCGACCCGTGGGAGGCGGTCCTGGCCGCGAAGGACGATCCGGTCATTGTGACGCTGGTTGCGGGAACGGGCCTGTGAGCGAAGGATGGCGAACTCGGCGATGAGCAGCACGCGGATGCGGATCCTCTCTGGCATTCAGCCCTCGGGCACGCTTCACCTGGGCAACTACTTCGGAGCCATTCGTGAGCATGTACGTCTGCAGGAGGACGGCGAGGGGTATTACTTCGTCGCCAATTACCATGCGCTGACGACGGTGCGCGATCCGGAAGTTCTCCGCTCCAACACGCTGGAGACGGCGCTGACGTACCTGGCGTGCGGGATCGATCCGAGCCGGTCGGTGCTGTATCTGCAGTCGGATGTGCCGGAGGTGGCGGAACTGACGTGGCTGCTGATGGCGGTGAATCCGATGTCGCTGTTCAACAAGGCAACTTCTTTCAAGGACAAGATCGAGCGCGGCATCTCCCCGGATGTCGGGCTGTTTACTTACCCGGCGCTGATGGCGTCGGACATTCTCGTGCAGGACTCCGACATCGTGCCGGTGGGCAAGGATCAGAAGCAGCACCTCGAGATGACGCGCTTCATGGCGGAGCGGTTCAACCACACCTTCGGAACTGAGGCGCTGAAACTGCCTGAGTATCGCGAGAGTGAAGTGCCGTATGTGAAGGGGCTGGACGGCTCGAAGATGAGCAAGAGTTACGGCAACACCATCGGCATCTTCGAGGAAGGCAAACCGCTGCGCAAGAAGATCATGAGCATCAAGACCGATTCGACGCCGGTGGAGGAACCGAAGGATCCGACGACGTGCACGGTCTACGGCCTGTATGCGATGATGGCGACGAAGGATGAGGCGGCGGCCCTTGCGGAGCGCTACCGCAGCGGAGGCATGGGATACGGCGAAGCCAAGCAGGCGCTCTATGAGAAGATGATGGACTACTTTGAACCGATGCGGTGCCGCCGCGCTGAGCTTTCTGCCCGGCCCGATGAGATTCGGGACATTCTCGCGGCCGGGGCGGCAAAGGCCCGCGGCAATGCGCAGGCGGTCGTGGGCCGCGCGCGAAAGGCGTGCGGTCTTGAGTGAGGGAGAGTGCAATGGCTGAGGAGACCGCCGGCACGCCGCTGACCTACTCGGAGTACATCAACGATCGCGCGGTGATCGAGGCGCTGCAGATGCCGCCGTGCCCCGCCGGCGTTGACCCGTCGCGCTGGCCGCACACGCACGCTCCCGGAGCACGCCCTGCCGGACCCGGGAGCGTGGAGTGGGAGCCGGGGGACCGGTGGCCTCGCGGCGGGGTGTGGAGCCATGACGAGGTGCTTTTCATCCGGACGCACCAGGCGTTTGAGGTGTGGTTTGCACAGGCGATTCATGAAATCGAGTCGGCCCTGACGGATGCGATCGAAGTCTGGCAGGATGCGGGGGCGGCGATTCCCCGGGTGAGTCTGGAGGAGCGGCCGCTTTCGGAGGACCCCGGCGAGGCCTTCGACGCGGAGGCCTTCCCGAATCTGTCGGCCGCGATCGAGCGGTGTGCGGAGCGGTTCGGCCCGCGGGTTCGAGCGGCGGCGGAATTGATCGGCACGCCGGGGCGGATTCACGAGCCGGCGACGCTGAAGCACTCCGATGCCAGCGATGACCTGTTCACGGGGCGCATGCAACGGATGGCGCAACGGCTGGAGCGGGCGACGGCGGTGCTGCTTGTGACCGTTCCGTTCTTTGACGTGCTGGCGACGATGACGCCGGGGCAGTTTCTGGCCTTCCGCGATCGGCTGCAGCCGGCCTCCGGCTTCGGATCGGCGCAGTTTCGGGTTCTTGAACTGCTGCTGGGGCTGAGGGAGATCAACGAACGGAAGCTGCGTCCGACGGGCGGCAGTGCGGATGCGGATCTGCCGGCGGGGATGCTGCGGCCGACGGGCGAGACACCTGTGTACCAGCAGGGGACCTCGTTTGCGTCGTCGCTGGCGCCGTGGGCGTGGGAGCGGGTTGCGTCTACATATGCGGCAACATCGTTGCGCGATCTGGTGTACCAGGTGCTCAATGTGGTCTGGGAGTGGCGGGGGCGATGGGTCGGGGCGCCGGCGCTTCCACAGCAGCGGCTGGACGCGTTGCTGGCGGTGAACTTCGAGAAGTCGCTTGAGGACTGGCATCGCGGGCTTGCCGACGGCAGCCAGGATGAGGGGGAGCTGGACGACACGATGCGGGAGTGGAGCCAGTCGGTGGCGCAGCGGGAGCCGCTGGCGGCGGCTCTGATTGAGATGGATTACGAGCACCTGGCGGTGGCGAGGTTTCTTTCGGCCGCGTTGGCGCTGGACGAGGCGCTGTTGCGGTGGAGGGACCGGCACATCCGCTTCGTGGAGCGGATGATCGGGACGCGGCGGGGGACCGGGGGCGGGGGCATCCGCTATCTGCGGCGGACGACCAGCGCGGAACTGGGACTTTCCCGGACCCATGCGCTTCCCTGCCTGTGGCAGGCACGGGGACTGACGCAGCGCTGGCAGGGTTGAGGGCCCGCACGACCGGCACAGATTCCCCACATTGACCGCATAATCGACGGTCCTTCTGCAGCGTGACGCGCTGCGGTTCTCTGCCTTCGCGCACCATCACGAGGCCCCGAAGCGGCGCAGTCCGAGCGCGACATCATCTGCACCGTCACATTCCGCGTGACGCCTGCGCCGGCGCGTGCACACTTGAGGGTGACGGGTGCGATGGCCGGTTCGGACAACAGAAGATACTGGAGAAGGACTGATGAAGGCACTCTCGACCTGCATGCTCACGGCGGCGACATTCGGCGGCCTCACGATCGGCGCATCGGCTGACATTCTGAGTCTCAGCGGAGACATCGTGCAGACGACGGCTCCCTCGGATCTGCGTCTGCATGCGTTGGAATCCAGCGAGCACATGTTCCTGATGCAGGAGCATGACGATCTGGCGCTCTCGAACGACCTGACTCTGGACGGGGTGAACATCGGACTGATCGATGCTGAAGCAAGTGCGCAGGCGGGGTTGGTCTCCGCCGGCACGAGTGTTGATGTGTACATGGTGCATGTCGATCCGGTGGAGCGTGAGCGGGCGTACAACACCGCGACGATCACCTTTGACGTTGACGTTCTCGGCGTGATCTTCCTGACTGAGACACTTGCAGCAAGCGACACGCTCAACGGTCCGGCCCCGTATCTCTTCACGGACAACATCTGGCGCGGAGCCGAGGTCGGCACACCGGACCCGCTGGACTGGTATGAACTTTCGGAGGATCGCCGCAGTCTCACGATCCACTTCGGCACGGATTCGGCGATGGACGAGATGCGCATCATCACCGAGGTGCCGGCTCCGGCGACGGCGATGGTGATGCTGGCGGGCCTGGGTGGTCTGACGGCACGGCGGCGCCGCAGCGAGTGAGGATCAGGGCTCGGCGGCAAGCAGGCGACAGCGCAGCGAGGCGAAGCCGATCAGGAAGACCATCGCGAAGGCGAACTCCTTGAACTCGCCGGCCGGGGTGTAGAGTGCCATCGCGCTCCAGGTTTCTCGGGGAATGGCGTCCGGATCGGTGTAGACGAAGTCGAAGATCTTCTCCGGCACCGTGGAGAGCACGGCCATGAGGGAGACGGGTACGAGGGCCGGGGAGGGCACGACCCATCCGACGACGGAGTACTCGGGGTTGTAGTGCGAATCGCCCTGCCAGTGGCGGATGAGGGGGAGGATGACGCCGAGGATCAGGCAGGCCAGGAGCATTCCGACGCGGGGCACGTTGTCGAGCAGGCCGTAGTGCTCGATGGTGAGGTTGTGGAAGTTGAACTCCTCCTGGGAGTTGATGTCCCTCCACTCTTCGGGGGTCTCAAAGTTGAAGTAGTGCTGTCCCCAGGAGGCCTCCTCCCCGGCGAAGTAGACCGCGCCCAGCACCGCCAGAACCAGCAGCGGTCGGAGCCAGCGTACTCTGCGAGCGCGCGGCGTAAGGATGGCGCTGACGCCCAGCACGATTGCGGTGAAGAGCATGATCAGGGTGGCGATCTCGAAGAAGCCGAACTCCGAGAGCATGAAGTCCGACCAGAGGTCGTGACCCATCAGGGGTGTGGCCAGCAGAAGACTCAGCGCTGCTCCGGGCAGCCCGAGCCAGACAAGGGCGGTCACGTCGCGTCCGGGGTCAACGAAGCGGGCCAGGCGCGGGGTCTCGTGGTCCGGAGTCATTGCCAGTGTAGTAGACGCCGTTGCAGAGGAGGTCAATGCGGCACGGCGCAGCGCGGGGGCGCTCTCCGGGGGAGGGAGGTGAGCCGGTCAGGATTCGTACAGAGGCCGAACACAGCGAGGGCGATCTCGCGGGTGGACCGGGAAGGGTCACAGTGCCGATAAGGAACCGCGTAGGATTGTCGATGCGGGTCCGGACCCGTGTCGGTACTGATCTCCCCAAGATGGACGGAAGAGAAGCCAGACTTATGCTGAGTTCACGCCAGGCCCGGATTCGCCCGTTTCGAGTCGTACCCGCCCTGCCCGAGCCGCTGCGGCCGCTGCTGGAGATCGCCCGCAATCTCTGGTGGACGTGGACGCCGGCGGCGATCGGACTGTTTCTGCGGCTGGATCCGGACCTGTGGAGCCGGTCTGGGCATAACCCCATGAAGCTGCTGGGGCAGGTGAGCCAGGATCGGCTGGAACGGGCGGCGCAGGATGAGGGGTACCTGCACGAACTGCAGCAGGTCTACGACGGCCTGAAGCAGCACATGGAGCGAAAGGGCTGGTTCCTCTCCCGCCATGCCGAGGCCCACGGCGCGCAGATTGCATACTTCTGCGCTGAGTACGGCCTGACGGAGTGTTTCCAGATCTACTCGGGGGGACTTGGGATACTGGCCGGCGACCACCTGAAGTCGGCCAGCGAGCTTGGCGTGCCGCTGGTGGGCGTCGGCCTGCTGTATCAGCACGGGTACTTCATGCAGTATCTGAATGCCGACGGCTGGCAGCAGGAGAGCTATCCCGACCTGGATTTTGCGCACCAGCCGATTGACCGGGTCCGCAATGAGCAGGGGCACTGGCTGAAGATCTCGGTGCGCATGCGCGGGCGCGACGTACATGCCGGCATCTGGCGGGCGCAGGTCGGACGAGTGCCGCTGTATCTCCTTGACACCAATCAGCCCGAGAACAACGAGGATGATCGGAAGATCACCGGCACGCTCTACGGCGGCGACATCGAGACACGCATTCAACAGGAGATTCTGCTGGGGATCGGCGGGGTCCGGGCGCTTGCCGCGATGGGCATCGAGCCGACGGTCTTTCACATCAACGAGGGCCATGCGGCGTTTCTCTCGCTGGAGCGGATGCGGCGGTACATCGAGAAGCATGACGTCTCCTTCGAGGAGGCGCGGCAGGGCACTGGAGCCGGCAACGTCTTCACGACGCATACACCGGTGCCGGCCGGCATCGATCGCTTCGACCCTGGGCTGGTTGAGCGCTACTTCCGCGACTACGTGCACTCTCTGAAGACCGACATGACAGGGCTGCTGCGATTGGGGCGTGAGAATCCGGATGACCACAACGAATTCTTCTCGATGGCGATCCTCGCAATCCGCTCGAGTTTTCATCGCAACGGCGTCTCACGCCTGCACGGCGAGGTGAGCCGGAGGATGTGGGTCAACGTCTGGCCGGGCATTCCGGCTGAGGAGGTTCCGATCGGACATGTGACCAACGGGGTGCATGCGCGGTCGTGGCTGTCCAACGAGATGATGACGCTTTTCCACCGGTATCTCGGGTACCGCTGGCGGCATGAGCCGACCGACTACGACGTCTGGCGGCGCATCGAGGAGATTCCAGACGAGGAGCTCTGGGCGGTACACAACCTGCGACGCCGGAAGCTCGTGACCTGGGCGCGGAACAAGATCCGCGAGCAACTTGAGGCGCGCGGCGCGGCCGAGGATGAGATCCAGGCGGCGACGACGGCGCTGGACCCGGAGGCGTGCACGATCGGCTTTGCACGGCGTTTCGCCACGTACAAGCGCGCCACCCTTCTGCTTCACGATCGGGAGCGGCTGGCGCGGATGCTTGCCAGTGAAACACGGCCCGTGCAGTTCCTCATTGCCGGAAAGAGCCACCCGGCAGATTCGGCCGGCAAAGAGTTCATCCGGGAGCTGGTGCACTTTGCGCGCAGTTCGGCAGGCGGAGCCGGGGCGCACCGTGTCGTCTTCCTCGAAAATTACGACATCAATGTCGCGCGGTACCTCGTAACGGGCTGCGACGTCTGGCTTAACACACCCAAACGGGGTCTCGAGGCCTCGGGCACCAGCGGCATGAAGGCCGCGCTCAACGGCGTCATCAACTGTTCAATCCTCGACGGCTGGTGGGATGAGGCGTACGACCCGAGTCTCGGGTTCGCCGTCGGCCGTCGCGAGCCGTGGAGCAGCGACGAGCAGAACGGCCGGCGCGAGCCGACCGATGCGGTTGAGGCCGCCAGTCTCTACGACCTGCTGGAGCAGCACATTCTTGATGAGTTCTACGACCGGAACTCCAACGGCGTTCCCGCGCGGTGGCTGGCGCGGATGAAGAAGACGATGCGGATGCTGGCCCCCTACTTCAACACCAACCGCATGGTGCAGGAGTATGCCGAGCAGTATTACCTTCGTGCCCATCAACGCAGCATCCGTCTGACTGATGACGGGCTGCGCGAAGCCAAAGCCCTTGCAGCGCAGACGCTGCGCTGGCGCGAACACTGGGGCCGGGTCGTCATCGAACACGTGGAGGCCGAGTCCCACCTGCCCCTGCCGGTACGCCACGGCCTGCCGATCGAGGCGATCGTGCACCTTGGCGAGTTGACCCCTCAGGAGGTCTCCGTCGAGGTCTACTCCGGCCGTGTGACAGCCAACGGCGACCTCACTGAAGGCCGAGCCGTCGCCATGGATTACGAGGCCGACCTCGGCAACGGACGACATCGCTACCGGACGCTGCTGGTTCCCGATCAATCGGGCCGGCGCGGCTTTGCCGTCCGGGTGCTGCCCAAGGACGACCGACTGGCTAACCCGGTTGTGCCCGGCCTGATTACATGGGAGCGTCAGGACACGCCCAGGGAGCCCGACCGGGGGGAAGCGCCAAGGGGGGGACAGGCGCAGCACGGCCCTGACCACGCGATTGCACGTACCTGATCGGACCGGCCCGCTACATCGTCTTGCCGATGGTGAAGATCGGCAGCAGCAGTGAGAGCGCCACAAAGCCGATAATCGCGCCCATGACGACGATCATGGCCGGCTCGATGTACTGCGTCGCGTTCTTCACGGAGACGTCGAGGTCCTCCTCGGTCACTTCGCCGATGCGCTCCATGACCCAGGCGAGTCGGCCGGCCTGCTCTCCGGCGGCGACCATCTGGACGATGTTGGCCGGGAGCAGATCGTTGTGGCGCATGCACTGGTGCAGCGGCTGGCCGCTCTCCAGGTACTCCAGGCAGTGGTCCCAGAGGTCTTTGTAGTAGACGTTGTCGGTGACACCGCGCGTGATCGTGATGGCGCGCATGAGGTCAACGCCTGCCGAGAGCAGGGTGGCCAGGGTGCGTGAGGATCGTGTGAGGTACAGCTGTGTATACATGTCCCCGATGATCGGAATCTTCAGGCGCAGCCAGTCGGCGATGCGCCGGCCGGGCGCGGTGCGGACTCCGAACATGATGGCGATCCCGACTGCAACAACGGAGGGGACGATGATCATCCAGTGTTCGCGCCAGATGTTGCTGACAGTCAGGAGGAACTGTGTCGGCCCGGGCAGGGCGGCGGAGCGCTGCGCGTAGATTTTGGCAAAGCGCGGCAGGATGACGGTGAGGAGGAAGATCGTGATGGCGAGGGCAAAGACGATCATGACGCAGGGGTAGGTCAGCGCGCCCTTGATCTGCCGGGCGGTCTTGATCTCCTTGCCCAGGTACTTGGAGATGCGCCCGAGCATCAGGCCGAGCGTGCCGGATTCCTCGGCGGCCTGCACGAGTGAGATCATCAGTTGGGGGAAGATGCGCGGCCAGCGGGCGAAGGCGGCTGAGAGACTCGCGCCGCCGTTGACGTCATCGCGCACATGCTGGAGGATGAAGCGGAAGGAGTCGGAGCGTGACTGGGCCTGGAAGGCCTCGAGGGCGGCAGCCAGCGGAACACCGCTGTCGATCATGATGGAGAGATGGTGGCAGAGGTGGACGACCTCATCACGGCGGACGCGCCTGGCGGCGACGTTGCGCTCGAGGACGCGCATGTCCGCCTCGTCGGTATCGCGGACGCCCTCCTCGAGGTCGATGATGAACTTGCCCTCATCGCGCAACAGGGAAACGGCTTCCGCCGTCGATTGCGCGCGCAGCGTCCCGGTGATGAGTTCACCGCGTGAGTCTCGGGCCTGGTAACGGAATACCTGCATATCTCAGTCCATGCGTGTGATCGGTTCAGTTGCGGTCATCAGGCAGCGGTTGCGAAGAAGACCTCTTCCGGAGTCGTAAGGCCCTGCTGGACCTTCATCAGCCCGTCCATGCGCAGCGTGACAAAGTTCTGCGCCTGCAGCACCTTGCGGATGTCGTGGATCGTTCCGCCGTGGTTGACCTGATCCAGCAGCGCATCGTTCATCGTCAGAAGTTCGAAAATTCCCAGCCGCCCGGAGAACCCCGTGTTGCGGCACTTGCTGCACCCGACGCCGTGGAAGTACTCCGCGTCAGGCCCGACCAGCGACTCGACGGCAGCCCTCGTCGCCGGCTCCAGTTCATAGGGCTCGCGGCAGTGCAGGCAGATGCGGCGGACGAGCCGCTGGGCCAGTACCGCCCGGAGGATCGCCCCGACGAGGTAGGCCTCGACTTCAAGGTTGATCAGTCGCGTTACGGCCGAGGGGGCGTCGTTGGTGTGGAGCGTCGAGAAGACCAGGTGGCCGGTCAGGGCTGCCTGGCTGACGATGCGGGCCGTTT
This sequence comes from uncultured Vicinamibacteraceae bacterium, assembly GCA_964585855.1. GTDB lineage: Bacteria > Planctomycetota > Phycisphaerae > Phycisphaerales > UBA5793 > CAZPFK01. The sequence continues at coordinate 32,290 of CAZPFK010000009.1, read as the reverse complement.
CCGGGTCGCGGATTTCGCCGACCATGATGATGTCGGGGTCCTGCCGCAGCATGGAGCGGAGGGCTGTGGCGAAGGTGAAGCCCTGTTTGTCATTAACCTGAAACTGGTTGACGCCGCGGATGCTGGCTTCGACGGGGTCCTCCACGGTGGAGATGTTGATCTCGTCGCTGTTGAGCTCTGCAAGCACGGAGTAGAGCGTCGTGCTCTTGCCCGAGCCCGTTGGGCCGGTGACGAGGATGACGCCGTTGGGGTTGGCGATCGCTTCTTTCCACTGCTGGAGCATGCGATGGTTGAAGCCGAGCTTCTCCACGCCGACGACGGCATTGCCGGAGTCGATGATGCGGATGACCACCTTCTCGCCGTTCTTGCCCGGCATGGTGGAGACGCGAAGGTCCACCGGCCGCCCGTCGAGCATGACCGAGATGTCGCCATCCTGGGGGATGCGGCGTTCGGCGATGTCGAGGTTGGCCATGATCTTAAGGCGGGAGACGATGGCCGCCTGCATCGCCGGCGGGGGTGTGAGCTTCTGGAAGAGGCGGCCGTCGACACGGAAGCGGACGCGAAGCGAGCCGTCATCGGGCTCGATGTGGATGTCCGAGGCGCCGTCCTGCACCGCGGCGTAGATGATGTAGTTGACGAGCTTGACGACCGGGGAGTGGCCGGCGATCTCCTCGAGGTTGGCCAGGTCGTTGATCTGCTTCTGGACGACGGAGAAGTCGTCGGGGTCCAGATCCTCGTAGATCTCATCAATAACGAAGACGTTGGCCGAGGGGAGGTACTGCCGCAGCGTGCCGAGGATGTCGGCGCGCGTTCCGGCGACGAGCAGAACTTCCGACTTGGAGAGGCGCTCGATTTCGTCGACGAGGAAGAGGTTGGCCGGTTCGGGCACGGCGACGACGAGGCGCTGGCGGACGTGGAAGAGGGGCAGGATGCAGTGTTCTTCGAGAAACTCGCGCGGGAGCATCTCAATGACGCGGGGGTCGGCGATGCGCGGACTGACGCGGGCAAAGGGAATGCCGTAGGCCTCCGCGAGCACTTCGAGGACCTGCTCCTCGGTGACAAAGCCGTACTCGACGAGCACTTCGCCCAGCAGGCGGCCTGAGCCGTCGCGTCGCTGCGCCTCGAGCCCGCTCTTGAGCTGCTCGTCGGTGATGTAGCCCTTCTCGATGAGCATCTGCCCCAGCTGCACGGGGGCATTGCGTCTCGGATTCTTGTCAGTCTGTGGAAGCGCCACGTCAGCACCCTCTTCCTGCTTCACACGCGTTACCGCAGCGCGCGCATCGCCTCAATCACTGATTCGGAGAACTCAAACTCAGGCGCCAGGCGCGTAATCTCGAAAATCTTCAGCACGTCCGGCTGATCGCAGATCACCCGCACCCGCCCGTGCCGCTCCGCCGCCTGCTCCTGAATCCACAGGAACGCCTCCAGGCCGCCGGAGTCGATGAAGACCATGTCGTTGAGGCAGAGCACGAAATCCCGTGCTCCGCGCTCCAGCCGTTCGGAGACGCCGCGGCGGAAGTTATCCACGCTCTCGGCGGCAAACTCGCCCGAGAGCGTCACGATGCTGGTACGATCAAGATCCTCGTAACTGATCTTCATGCCGCTTCTCCTCGAATCCGCGCGCTGACCGGCAGCCGCTGCTGCTCCATCATCTCGTCATACTCGACAAAGCTGAGTGTCAGGAATGCGTCGGCAAGCGCCGGGTCGAACTGCGTCCCCTTGCAGCGGCGAATCTCCTCCAGCACCTCCAGACGCGGCAGCGCCCGGCGATAGGTTCTGCTTGAACTCATCGCATCGAAACTGTCGGCAATTGCCAGCACCCGCCCGAAGAGCGGAATGTCCTCACCGGCCAGCCCCGCGGGGTAGCCGCGCCCGTCATAGCGCTCGTGGTGGTAGAGCACACCGGGGATGATGTCATCCATGTTCGGAATGTCGCGCAGAATCCGGGCGCCGATCTCGGGGTGCTTCTTGATCGCCTCGAACTCTTCATCGGAGAGCTTGCCCGCCTTACCCAGCACCGCCTCCGGCACGCCGATCTTCCCGATATCATGGACGAGCCCGCAGATGAAGACCCGCCGCGCCGTGGCGTCGTCAAGCCCGGCGGCGGCCGCGAGGCGCGAGGCGAGCATGGCGACGCGCTGCGAGTGACCGCAGGTGTAGGGGTCCTTGGCGTCGATGGCGGCCGTGAGCGCTTCGAGGGAGCCGAGAAACGTCTGCTGCGTCTGGTCGTAGAGGGAGAGGTTGTCGAGGTAGATCTGCAGGTGCGAGACGGTCGCGCTGATGAGCGTGATGTCCAGGTTGTTGATCAGCGGATCGTCGCCGTGCTTGCCGGCGGCGACCACGGCCCCGAGCACCTCGTTGTGGTTGACGATGGGGTGAATCAGCAGGTTGTCGCCGAAGCCCTCCATACCGGCGGCTGCCGTCTCCGCAGCGTCATTGAGGATCATCGGCTTCATGGGGCGAAGCGCGGCGAGGCGACGGTGGAGGCGCTCGGAGGTGCGGTGTTCGTTGTCGGGAAGCGTTCCGGCAAAGACGAAGGGCGGGTCGAGGTCCCACGAGGAGTCGCGCGAGCCCAGCCAGCGGAAGGCGATCCACCGGAAGGCCAGCACCTGGTAGAGTTCGTCGCAGATGGATTTCAGCAGCGTCTCGGGCCGCTTGGCGACGTTCATGTTCGTGCCGAGACGGTAGAGGAGACTGAGTTCCTCGTAGCAGGCGCAGAGCCGTTCGCCCAGCCCCTGCACCTCCTCGTTGACGATGTCCAGCGCCAGCAGGTCGTTCTTCCAGATCATCGCCAGGCGCGCCAGCTCCTCAAGCGCTGCCTGATCCTCACGGCTGTCCGTCGAGGTGATCCCGATCAGACTGCGGCGATGATCGCGCGAGGAGAGCGGGCCGAAGTCGAGACACCAGTGGCCGCAGGAGAGCCGAACGACGCGCCCCGGCGAGTCGGCGTTGACCAGTCCCGCCTCCTGCTCCAGCCGTGCCGTCAGCGTGTTGTCGGCGGCCAGTGCGGCCATCTCGGCGTCATCGCTCAGGACGGGGCTGTAGCGCACCGTCGCCTGCTCATCGACCTGGCGCAGAAGGACCGCAACGCCCAGCCCGCGGCAGCGGTGGGCGAACTCGGTCATCCAGGATGAGGCGGCTGAGGTCGGCATGAATCAGGTTCGAGCGCCCCCTGCGGCACGGGCCGCTGCAAGGACGTTCTCCACACGGTTGAGCAGTTCTCTAGGACTGAAGGGCTTGGCCAGGACATCCACGACCGAGGTGTTCTCCAGCTGGCTCTCGTCGAGCAGCAGCCCCCGGGCCGTGAGCAGGACGATGGGAATCAACCGCGTCCCCTCCTGCTCACGGAGCTTCTTGCAGAGTTCGAGGCCGTTGAGCCGCGGCATCTGGAAGTCGGAGATGATCAGGTCGGGCCGGTGCTCCTGCGCCAGTTCGAAGCCCTCTTCGCCGTCGGTGGCGGCGATGATGCGATGACCGGCCTTGGAAAGTTTGATGTCCAGGACATGGCGGATGTGGGGCTCGTCATCGACGATCAGGATGGTCGTACTCATTCTTCGTTCCCTCCGGCAGTCTCGATGACGATTCAGGCCCTCTGACAGGGGACGGTGAACCAGAAGGTGCTGCCCTCATCGGGCTTGCTCTTCACACCGACCTCCCCGCCGTGGATCGTTTCGACGATCTGCTTGACCAGATTCAGTCCAAGCCCGGTTCCCTTCACAAGGTGGGCATGCTGTTCGTTGCGATAGAACTTTTCGAACAGTCTCTTCTGCGCCTCAGGCGAGATCCCATAACCGGTGTCGGTCACCGTCACCATCGCCGACCCACCCGCGCCGGAGTCGGTGAGCTCCGCATCGAGCGTCACCTTGCCGCCTTCGGGCGTGTACTTGATGGCGTTGGAAACCAGGTTCATGACGACCTGTTTCATCATGTCCATGTCCGTCTCCACCAGGATCTGGTGGTCGCGCGGACGGTAATGCAGCGTGATCTCCTTCAGGTCGGCCTGCGGCGTGAGCACCTCGACGACGCCCTGAATCACCCGGCCCAGGTCCACCTGCTGCCAGTCGGCCTGCGCAATGCCGGCCTCGATGCGGCTGATGTTGAGCATGTAGTCGATGAGGCGCTCAAGGCGATTGGCCTCCGACTGGATGACCCGGCAGAACTCCTGCCGCTCCTCCTCGGAATCCGCATCGCCGTCCAGGAGCATCTCGACATAGGCCTTGATCGAGCTCAGCGGTGTGCGAAGTTCGTGCGACGCCTTGGAGACGAACTCCGACTTCATCTCCGACGACTGCCGCTCCCGCGTCACATCGTGCAACGCGATTACCAGATGGCCCGGCTGATCATCCGCATCGCTGACGCGCGCCAGGTTCACCTCAAAGACACGCCGCTCCCGCTCGGCCTCCACGATGATCTCCGCCGAGCGGCGGATGTGCGGGTTTGCCGATTTGAGGCACTCATCGACGAGCATCAGCACGTGCGGGTCGCGGATGCAGGTGCGGAGCGACTGCGGCTCGCGTTCGGCCTCCAGGTCGAGATCGAAGAAGCGGGCCGCGGCGGTGTTGCACGCGGTGAGTTCGACGAAGTTGTTGACGACGAGGATGGGGTCCTGGATTGAATCCAGCACCTGCCGAACCTGGCCGAGCCGGCGTTCCAGACTGCGCTGCTGCAGGATGCACTCCCGCTCACGGGCGGCCATCTCATCGATTCGTGCGACCAGCATCCGCGCCTGCCGCACGCAGGCCGTCTGGTCCAGATCGTCGTGGGCCGTGGTGTCGACTGGACCGGACCATTTCAGTTCGCTGGCCAGCGTCCGAAGGATGGCGTGAACGCGTGCGGAGTGTGCGGCGAAGACGACCGAAACCAGCCCCGCTCCGACCAGCCCCAGCATCATCGACTCAATCGGCGACGAGACCGAACCGAGCAGTCCGCCGATGCGGGCCAGTTCGCGCGCTCCGGTGAGGATCGCAAAGGTGCCGACGGCGACGATCGGCCAGCGATTCAGGAGTGACTGTGCTGTGATCTGCGAAGACATGCTGCCTCCAGCCCCGTGCTGCTGCATTCCGTGGCCGCGACCTCGGGACCGGATCAGTCGACGGCGACAGCGGCCATCGACTCCGGCGCACCGGCTGCCGCGAGCGATCGGGCGCGGATCATCGTCTCCCGCGCTTCATCCTCGCGATCGAGTTTCCGAAGCGACATCGCCATGAGCATCAGCGGTTGCGGATCCGTCACCGCACGCCGCGACGCCAGATCGAAGCAGTGAAGCGCTTCGGCATTCTTGCCGGCCGAATCGCTGAGCAGGCCGTTGATGATGTGCGACTGCACGCTGCCGGGGGCGTCGGACTGGAGTTGACGAGAGACAGACCGCAGACGGTCAACATCGCCCAGCCTGTAGCAGACGAGTCCGAGTTCATAGGCGGCCGCCTGGTCGGAGGCATCCTCCTGATTGAGGCGGAGGTAGACGCCTCGAGCGTCCACAAGCCGCCCTGTGGCCACGTAGGTGCGTGCCAGCATGAGCCGAAGGTCCCGACGTTCGGACGTCTCGGGATTGGCCAGCAACTCCTCAAGGTAATGCCGGGCCTCAACGAACTCGCCGGTGCGCATCAGCGCAAAGGCCAGTTCCTCGATAACCTCAGTGTCCTCCGGGGCAAGCAGCATCGCCTGGCGGAAGCACTCGACGGCCCGGTCGTTCTCCTTGCGCAACAGCGCCACATGCCCCTCAACACGCCGCAGCGGCGCATGGTGGGCAAAGGTCGTCCGGCCCCGCGTGATCAGTGCATCGGCCTCCTCAAGCTGCGAGAGCGACATGCGCGTCTCGACGGCTGCCATGAGGTACTCCGGCTGCGTCTGATCCAGGTCATAGGCCGTCTCAAAGGATGAAGCGGCCGCTTCGTTGTTGGACCAGCGCTGGAAGATGATTCCGGCGTAGTAGTGCCCCTCGGCATGGCCGGGCATCAGCTGGGTCGCGGTGCTCAGGGCCGACATCGCCTCTTCCAGGCGCTGCTGCTCCATGAGAATTCGGCCGCGAAGGACGTGGAAGTCGGCGTTCTCAGGCGTGCCGTAGAGTGCCGCGTCAATATTCTGCAGTGCATCATCAAGGTTGCCCAGCTGAAGACCCTGTTCCGCCTGCTGATAGGCAAGCGCGGAGACGGTCGCAGCGTGACGCTCCCGCATCTCCTTGCGCACCTCCATGCCGCGCTGCGTCGGGCCGTTGCAGCCGGCAATCAGTGTCAGGGCGCAGACGGCGGGGACAATCGGCTGGGTCAGGAAGCGTCGCATCAGGGAATCTCCGTCAGGGGAGAGGAGGGGAAGTCTCTTGCACACACCGGCCAAGGCGATTCACTTACGGTTCAACCGGATCGATGGTCGTATCAACCTCCACCGTGACCGTCGTCGGCTCGACCATCCACGACTGATTGAGGCCGAGAAGACGTTGCACATCGTGCCAGGTCTCGATCAGCGACATCTGCTGCGGCGACATCCAGGGGATCATCACCATCTGGTTGTTGTAGAAGTTGCACTCCGGAAGCATCGCCTCCTCCGAGGTCGTCGAAGCGGACGGCGCCCCGGTCGCGTTCAATGAGCCGTTCGTGTCAGCAGCCGTCTCAACCGGCTTGCGCGTTGACGCCTTCTGCTGCTTCGCCATACGGCGGTCGCTGGCCTCGAAGATGCCGATGCCCTCAAACGCCGTGCTCTCCCAGGACTCGTCAAACGTCGAGCTCAGCGGCTCGGAGCCGGTCGTCGGCGCCGTCTCGGGCGCAGCGTCAAACTGCGGCTCAACGTTCTGTATGTCCTCGAAGAAGGAGTCGAAGTCGTAGCTCGGCTCGATTGCCGGCTCAAAGGTCTCCGGTGCCTCGACCGAGGCGTTCAGCAGGGCAGCGTCGGCCTCGAAGGCGTCAACCGTGATGGGCTGGAAGGAGCCGGTGGTCATCTCGGCCGAGACCGGGTCGATCACCGAGCCGGCGGGCTGCTCGGGGAAGACGGGGATGCTGCTGAGGTGTGAAGCCCCGTTGATGCTGCTGATGCCTTCCATGTTGCTGTCGGGCACGAAGTCGAAGATCGATTCGAAGACGGAGTTCTCAAACCACGGGGTCTTGCCGCTGAGCAGCTGCTCCTGCAGTTGCAGGACGCGGGGCTGATTGGGGCTCAGGCTGAGCGACTGACGGACATGCCACAGGGCCATATCCGAATCGCCCTTGCGCAGATATTCGCGCGCTTCGAGATTGTGCTGAAGGACCAGCTTCTCACGGCTCCAGGGCAGCAGGCCCTCGCGGATGCCGATGCGGGCGCGATCGACATGTTCGTTGGCTTCGTTGCCCATCGCAATCAGGTAATCCTGCTTCATGATGCGCGGCGTGATCAGGAACATGATCTCAGAGCGCTGCGTCGTGTCATCATGACCCTTGAACGCCGCGCCCAGGAGCGGCACGTCGCCCAGCACGGGAACCTGGCGGCGAGAGAGCGTCGTCTCTTCCTTGAAGAGACCGCCCAGCACGATCGTGTTCCCGTCGGGAACCAGCACGTTGGTCGTCAATTCCTGCGTGATCTCGTCGGGAATCGTCACGGCGGCTCCTTCGGAGCTCGTGACTTCCCGGATGATGCCCTCCGAGACCTTCGGCTTCAGCTCCATCCGGATGAAGCCGTCCTTGGCGACAAAGGGCCGGAAGAGCAGCTGCGTACCGGTATCCAGGAACTGCACGGTCTGCGTCGTGCTGGTCTCCGTTGAGGTCGTTGAGAGGTAGCCGATCTTGCGACCGATCTGAATCTCGCCGCGCTGACGGTTCAGGGCCAGGACGCGCGGACGGGAGACGACGGTCGTGTCGGTCACTTCATCCAGCACACGCAGGAAGACGGAGATGTCGTCAGTCACGACGCCGATCTTCAGACTGCCGGGCTGACTCGTCCGGCCCACGTTGGTCCCGCCGCCGAAGGCCTTGTTGTCGGCCGGCTGGAATCCCTCGGAGCCGTTGAGCAGATCGTCGGCGGCCGAGAGCGGATTGGTGATGTCGGCAAAATCCATGTCGGCGACGATGTTCCAGTCCACGCCCCAGGCATTGTCCTCGGTGAGCGTGGTCTGGAGGACGGTCGCCTCGACGAGCACCTGCTGCGGCCGGGTATCGAGGTCTTCAAGCAGGGAAGAGATCTCCTCGAGGTTCTCCGGGTAGTCGCTGACGACCAGCTTGCCGCTGTAGGTCCAGGACGTGCTGCCGACATCGCTCTCATCGGGCTTGATGCCGGGAACCGGATCGCCGGAAAGCGCCACGACGCCCTTCTCGGAGAGCAGGGGTTCGACGAAAACGGCCGCATCGGAGGCGTTCAGGTAATCCAGCGTGAAGACGCGGTGGACGATCTGCCGCTCCGATTCGAGGATCTGGGCATACTCCTCGGCGGTGTACACATAGATGAAGTTCTTCTCCTCGCGCCAGGCAAAGCCGTTGGCATGGAGGATGGCGTCAAGCGCCTCGTAGAAGGTGACGTCGTACAGCACCGCGCTGATCGAAGCGCTGACGTTCCGCGTCGTCACGATGTTCTTGTGGCTCTGCATCGACAGCGCCTGCAGCACCGTCGCCAGGTCCGTGTCCTGCACGTTCAGATCGACCGTCAGATACTCGGTCACGTGGATATCGGCGTCGCCGGCCGTCGCATCGGACTCATCGGCCGTCTCCTCTTCCCCGGTCCACAGACTGGGATCGGGCTGGGCGATTGCCGGCGTGCACAGCATCAGCCCTGAGAAGGCGGCAATCCAGGGATGCATCTCGTGAAGAAGTGTTCGGATGCGATGGCTCATAACGTCGCTACTCCTGAAAGTTCGTGCCCGTGTCATGGTTGCCCGGGGCGTGTGCTGATTCAGCGCTGCGGAAGGCGAAGCTCGATCTCAAACCCGTGCCGTGAAACCGTGATGGAGTCCGATCCGATGGCGATCACCGTGAATCCGTCGAGCCGGCTTCCGACCCGGCAGACCCGTCCGTTCACGATCGCCAATGGTGATTCCCCCAGCAGCACGCTTTCCAGCCTCAGTTTCGTCTGCGCCTCCTGAGAGACCTCCTCCAGCGTCGGCAACAGTTGCACCACTTCATCGGCCTCCGGGGCCGACTCCGTTACATCCGCCACAGTCACATCATTCGAAATCCCCAACCCGGTGTGGAACTGGTCGGTGTAGGTAAACGCCTCGCGTTGTATCAACGAGGGCAACTCCACCGTCTGTATCGCCGGCGGAAGCATCGCCTTCCCCGTTTCTTCCTCTCCGGAGGCCGTACCACCCGCCTCCGGCTCGGCGTATCCGGTACGCGGAATCTTCTCGAGAATAATCAGCCGACCCCACAGCAGCACACCCACGACCAGAAGGGCGGCCACTATCCAGAGCCGCTTGCCTTCGGTCTGCGCCAGGTGGCGCCAGCGCTGCGAGATGGTCTGTATCAGTCGGTCCATGTCCGCCTCATCACTCCGGTTGCGAGTACCCGGACGCCCGGGCATAGATCACGTCCAGCCCCAGATTCGCCGAAACCCTGCCGTTGCCGGTCTCTTCTGCCGAGCTCAGATCCATCTCCCGGATCACCACCAGGCGAGGAAGCGTTTCGATGCGCCGCACAAGGTCGAAGATGTCGGCGAATCCGCCGACCAGCTCCAGGTTCACCGGCAGGCTCATGCAGGAGGCCCCGTTGGCCTCGACGGCCCGCGCGAAGGTCTGCTCCTGAATCACAATGTCCGAGTTCTTCGGCCCCAGCGCGTCCAGCAGCGCGAACTGATTCGGCGAATCCGGAATCTGCTTCAGCGTCTGTGCTGCCGTGCCGCGCAGGCGCTCCAGCGTCGCCCTCATCTGCTCCAGTTCGCCGCGCACTGCGGGAATCTGCGCGACCCGCCCCCTGCTCTCCTCGATGCGCGCCCCCAGTTCGGCCCGGCGCGCGTGGGCCGGCCAGACGTAGACGGCGATGACCAGAGCAGCGCACAGCACGATGAGGCCGTAGATGCGGAACGTGGAGGAGGAAGCATTCACGGCTGCTGGCTCCAGAAGTCGTCAACGGTGGGCGCCTCGACTGTGACAGGCTCATCCTGCACGTCGTAGAGCACGTCGAGATTGATCGCAAAGGAGATGCGAAACTCCTGGAACCCCTCGGGCAGGTTCCGGCCCGGTCGCGCATACTCCATCTGAACGTGCGAGAAGGGCGATCGTCGTTCGAGCCGCTCCAGGAACGCCGACAGCGAGGTCGCGTCGCAGATCTGGCCCTCGACGGCGCCGATGAGCACACGGCTCACCTCCGGCTGCGCCGACCGACTGATGGCGCTCTGCCGCTCGCGCAGCGTCGTGGGCTTGCGGCTGTCGGTGGCGGCCCAGTTCCGCGGCGGCGGGCCGGCGTTCATCGTCAGTCGCGTCAGCACCATGCCGTCATCCATCATTTTGGCAATTGCCGCGATGACGCGGCTGACCTCCAGCGGCAATCCGACCTGCGCCTGCCAGGCCAGCTGCGTCTGGAGGTTCGTCACGGAAGTACGCACCGTGGTGAGTTCCGCATTGATCGTGTCCAGCACCGATGCTTCGGCCGAGAGTCGCGCCAGCGTCAGCCGGTCGCGGCGAAGCATCATGCCCTCGGCAATCCCCCAGCCCCCGACGGCGACCACCGTACACAGCGCGGCGACCAGCGCACGCCGACGGCTGGTCCGCACGGAGAGCGACTGGTTGAAGTCCTTCGGGATGAGATTGATGTAACGGCTCACGCGGCGCTCTTCTCCCTGGATTCACCGGACGCCACCGACGGCGCCCGATCGCGAATGCGTGATCGTCCCTGCCCCTCCATCGGGATCCGTCGAAGCGAGAGACCGATCAGAGACGCCCAGGCCGACCGGTTCGGAAGCCGCTGCAGCGCATCTCGAACATCGTCCAGCGAGGGCGGCAGCAGGTCGAAGGGATCAGGCGCGCTGGTCGGCACCCGCAGGTGGCCGGAGAGAATCTCTGCCAGGTGCGGCTCATGCGCTTCGGACCCGACCACAACCGCACGGGAGGGCCGCTCGCCCCGGAAAGTCACGCTGAAGTACCGCAGACATAGAGACGCTTCCTGCGCGAGACTGTACAGCGTCGGCCGCACCGCCTCAGAAATCGCCCGCTCGGTGGCACCGTCATCAAGTTCACGGCCGCTGCGCGTTCGGGCGATGCGATCCGCGCGGGCGTGCCGCGCCGTTTCATGGTCCAGTTTCAGTGCGGACTCGATGCGATGGGTCAGCATGTCGCCGCCGACGGTGACCTGTTTGAGCAGCGAGATCTGCTGCCCCCGCGTCATCATCAGGGCCGCGCCCCTCGCCCCGATGTCGATGATCATCTGCGTCTCGTTGATGTCCGACTGCCGGCGCAGGTGCCGCGTAAAGGTTCTCGCCGCCGCGACGCACGATGCATCCACCGCCAGCGGGTTCAGACCCGCATCCACCAGCGTGCCCAGCAGGTCGTTGACCTTCCGACGCTCCACTGCCACGAGGATGATCTCCTCGCGCTGTTCGTTGCCCTGCGCGACTTTGCCGGCCCGAATCCATGCCGTCTCCGCATCATCCACGCTCAGACCGAAGCGCTCCCCCGCCTCCCACTTCACCGCCGAATCCAGCTCCGTATCCGTCATCGCCGGCAGGCGCATGGTCTTGAGCAGCAGGTCGCTGGTCTCGATGTTGGTCAGACACTCACTGCCTCGGAACGGGCCCATTCGACGGGCGTCAGTGATCGTCGAGACAATCGCTTCCCGGCGTGCGGCCGCCTCTTCGGGCAGCGGCCCGGGCCAGGCCTTCTCCGCCACCGCATGGACGCAGACGCCCTCAGGGGTCTGCTTCATCTGCAGCAGGCGAACCCCCGACTGGCCGATCTCAACGGCAATCGGCTGAACGGATCTGGTCCAGAGCTTCCACCACACGGTTGCCGATTCCTCAAAGGACAGGTGCGGGCTCCCGTGCACATTCCGGGTGCCCGACGTCACTATCGGCCAATCGAACAGGCAAGTTTGCGCGCAATTACTCTTCAACTGCCGAGACGGTCACTCGGCCGGTAAACGGCGCAATCGCGATCTGGAACTGTCCCCCGTCGCCAGAGACCTTCAGCGACCCGCCGGCCCCCGGCGAGCCGTCATCGGCAATCGGTCCGCCCAGTTCGTCGTAGGTCACGAAGTTATTCGAGCCGTCGAAGGTCGGCTCGATGATCATCGTGTTCCGGAAGCGCACCTGCGTCTGGAAGTTCACGATGAAGAGGCCGCTGCCGTTGCCCTGGGTCGGGCTGTAGATGACGTCGGCGTCGTAATCGAAGGGGGAGGCGAGGATGCGGTAGCCGCTTCCGTCGGTTTCAAACCAGACCCGGCGTGAAGTCTGATGCGCGACCGCATCCGACTGGGCGAACGTCAGGTCCGCCGCGATCTGCCGCGCCGCCGCCTCGGTCTCAAAATCCGTCACATTGGACAGGTACGGAACGAGCATGCCCCCCGCGATGCCAAGGACGGCAACCAGGATCAGCAGCTCAATGAGCGTAAAGCCGCGCCCGAGGGCGCGACCGGAGCCGATTCGAAAGGCCATGACAATCTCCCCGGGGTGCCTCGCCCCCGCACACCCAGGTTACTTCGAGTCCTTCTCACCGTCGGCGATCTCCACCTTCGGCATCTTCACGACCTCGACCTTCATCTCCACCTGCTCCAGGCGGCTGGTCAGGCCCGTCATCGACTCGTTGAGCTTGCGCAGCTCCTTGATCATCTCAAGACGCTGATCGCCGGCGTTGGGAATACCCGTCCGCGGCGCGTTGGTCGCCTGCGCCGTGGCCGGCGGGCCGAAGGACGACCCCACGACGACACCCGCAGCGAGCATCACCAGAAGACTGAACCACCGACCGGTCGAAGCGCGGGGCGTGCGTGCGTCAGACATCACCATTCTCCTGCAGTGGCCGCCGGCGTTTGTCGGACTACGGCCGACGGGCCGGCAGCGGCGTCGGAACCGCCAGCGTTACAGGTTCGCTATCGGTCGAATCGGCCCTCCAGGTCAGTTGGAGCCGCATTCGCCCATCGGCAGCGCCTGCACCGTCGGCAGAGTCGGCAGGGCCCGGCGCAACCGGCACAATCTCCATCCGCTCCACGCCCACGGCAATCACGCTGGCGCGAACATCCGGTAACTCCCGAAACGCCTGCACATCCGAACTTGAGATCAGCAGTCCCACCCGCTCCGGTGCGACCTCATCGCCGGGAAGCACTGATCCCCGCTCGGGCTGATGAATCCAGGTCGAGAGACTCCGCAGCAGCGGGCTGTGATCGAGAATCAGCACCTCCGGCAGATTCACACGCCCCGGATCGATTGAATCATCGATCCACAACGCCAGAGACGTCGCCGCCTCCCCCTCGGAGCGTGAGACAAACATCATCGCCTTCGACCCGGCCACGATTGCATCCAGCGCCTCAATCGTCAGGCGAATCTCATCGGGCACCTGTATCGGCTCGGCCGCCACCTCGCCGGGTCCGATGATCACCCGGACCGTCGCCACCCCGACGATGCCGACCCCCGAACTGACCGCCGCAATCAGCGCCGCCGTCTCGGCAGTCGTAAGGGCCCTGCGGGCGTGAGATGAGATGAAACGATGCAGCATTGCGTCGTGCTCCGCGTCATGGCGGCACAGCGCCGACCTGCACTAGTAATCGTAGAAATTCACACCCGACTCATCCGCACCGGCCACAAAGGCGCGAAACTCCATCGTATCGGCCTTGTAAATCCAGCCGAAACTGCTGGGATCGTCCGGCTCGGCCGGAAAGTTCTCGGCCGATCCGAGTATTTTGATCGCGCTGCTCCCGTTGATGTTGTTGACGGGAATCTCGGAGAGATACGGCCCGAAGCGGAAGGTCTGGCTGAACGTGGAGCCGATGTTTCCGATGTCATCGGTGATGTTGGTCATCTGCTCGACGAAGTAGGGCTCGGTGGGCTCAGTCAGCGGCGCGCCGGGGGGGTAGCCCGGAGGCGTCCCCTTGTGCTGGGCGGCGTAGACCTGGATCTGCATGCGGATGTAGCGGAGGTTCTCGCGGATGGCGTTGCCGTTGGCGGTGTCGGCAGCGCCGCTGTAGCGGGGAATGACCAGCGCGGCCAGGATCGCCAGGATGAGAATCACGATGGTCAGTTCGACCAGCGTAAAGCCGTGGCGCCGCACTCGTCTGTTCTTGCCGACCATGCCGTGCTCCACGAACGGCGACAGGTTCAGGACGCCTCAGTCACCATGGAGGCGCTCCTCCGATCTTCTTCCTGCCCCGCCTGAAAGCGGACGCCGGCCGGTGGGCCGACGTCCGCGAAGTTCGATGCACCGTTGCCTGCTCCGGCATTACTGCTCGGTGTAGAGGTTGGTGTCTTCGTCGTAGCCGACGGCAAACAGTCGGCCTTCGGTGGCATCCCACACCCAGCCGTCGGTGGCGCTGGCGCCGGCCAGGTGGCTGGTGCCGGCGACGATGACGCTGTTGCCGGTGAAGGGATTGACGGGCTCATCCTGCAGGTACGGGGGCTCGCCGGTCGGATCGACCAGTTCATCCCACTGGTTGGTCAGCAGGTCGGGAAGTGTGCCGTTGTGACGGACACGGAACAGTTCGATCTGGCTGCGGATGGTCTGCAGCTGCGATTCCGTTGAAGCGGCCGAGGCTTCCTGGCTGGCGTTTGTGAACTGGGGGATCACGATGGCAGCCAGAATGCCGAGGATCACCACGACGATCAGAATTTCGACAAGCGTGAACGCGCGACGAGCTGTGTGACGACTGAACATGAAGCGTACTCCTAAGTGAGAAAGACCCTGCCTGAGTCGGTTGATCCCCGCCCAACTGCGGGCGGGTCCGTGCAAACGTCCCTGAAGGCATCCGACGGGGCGAATGTGCCCCGCCATCTGCCCACTCCAGTCGGCGATCCCGCACCGCGGCTTGACCCCTCAAGGCGTCCGCAGCGCAAGATCGCTCGAATCGACGCCAAAAGCGCGCCGATCGCTCAGACTCATCGGCCTTCCTGCCGCCCTTCATCACTCGTCTTCGGGCTTCTCGCCCCGCGCTGCGCCGATTCTGCGCCCTGTGGCGCGCAGAACGTCTGCAACGCCGGCAAACCCTGGGCGCAGCATCACCCCAATCCCGCCCCGAAAGTCTCAATAACTTACTACTGGCTCACAATCAGCGGCACGACGTTCGACGCCGGCAGATTCAGCGCGCCATGCGCCGCCGCCGCCGCCGTTCCGACCGGGCCCGTCGAATTCGCCACCAGTTCCAGCAGACGGCCGATCTGGCGATCCGTCGCCAGGTTGCCGTGGTGACGGGCCGAGTCGGCCACCCACCGCAGCAGCACAACCTGCTCGATTTCATCACTCTCATCCAGAGCCGCATCCAGCAGCGACTGCTGTGCAGAGGCCGTCGGAATCAGCGAGAGCGTCTCCGCCGTCAGGTGGCGAAGCTCGCCGCTGAAGGCCGAGAGCGCCTCGATCAGCGCCGGCTCCGACTTGTTGACGTCAAAGGCCGCAGAATTGCTCACCGCGATGTCGCGCAGCGCCCGGATCGCCGACGCTGCATAAGCATCCGCCTCCTCAGCGCTGATCAGTTCGCCCATCGTCGACGTCACCAGGTCATCGATCGCGGCCGTCATCTGCGTCTGGTTCAGCCCAAGCCGCACCACGCGCACCCGGTCGTGATCCTCAAACTGGTCTTCGGCCTGGAAGATCTGCTCCGGCTCGACCAGCACCATCACGGGGCTGGCGGAAATCCGCGAATCAGACTGAATCGCCGACACCGTCGACGCCGATTCGCCGAGACTCTGCCGGACCATGAACAGGTCGATGCCCAGCGTTGCCACGAGGTCCTGCTCCAGTTCGGAGAAGTTCGCCCGGGGTGGAAGTACCGTGAAGCCCATCGAACGCAGGTTGGCGGCCATCGAACGGCCGTCTTCTGCATCACTGGCGACAACGGCGGCAAACCGCTCATCGCCGGTGCGGATCGCCGAGGCCAGGATCGGAACCACGCGGTCCGATCCGTCAAACGACGAATCGGGCAGCGCCCGCGCCAGAGCCAGGGCGGCGTCGTAGCGGGTCCGCCGCTCCGGGTAGGTCAGCGCGGCAACCAGCGGCGTGCTGGCGCCGCCGGAGGTCCACAGACTCGATGTACCGGCCGTCGAAGCCAGCACCTCGATGGAGTGCCGCGCCAGACGTGTGTTCAGGTCGGCAATAGCCCGACCGAGAATCCGCTGACCGACCTCAGGGCCCGCCGCCACCCCGTAATAGAGCGGCCGCCGCATGTCGGCTCCGTAGGTCGGGTCGGTCCCGCCGGCGAGTTGATCGTCACGGCGGAAGTTGGAGGCGATCCACAGCGACAGCGCATCCATCGAATCGGCGTTCGCGGTCAACGCCGACTCGGAACACGACATCGCCATCACTTCGCAGTAGATCGACGTCGGCACCGGCGTCGGCAGCAGGCCCGACTCCATTGTGTAATGCCAGATGTTGTTCTCCGCCTCGGCCGGCCAGGGGATCAGCGTTTCGCTCTCCACCCAGTACTGCTCGGCCAGGTCGATCCACACCTCATCCAGCGGCGACCCCTCACTGCCCCCCAACGACCCCAGCGCGACCGAGGCGGCGGTGCGCACCGTGTCGGGAAGCTGCTGGTCATCCAGCAGTTGCCGAAGCGCCGGCACGGCGTGGGTGTAGCCGATCTGTTCGAGAATCTCGCACGTCATCCGCTGCGCATCGGGAGTCAGATACGGCAGAGCCACCGTCAGCGGTGTGACCGCCTGTCGGCCGATGGAGATCAACATTGAACGGCACTGGCTCTTGAGCGAAATCGGCTCAGCCCCGTTGATCACCGCCAGCAGCTGCGGCACCGAGTACTCACCCGCCGATGTCAGCGCGTCGGCGGCCATCATTCGCGCCCGCGCTGTGCCAAGCAGATTCCGGATGTGCCGCTCGATCTCCGCCGGATCACGGGCCACGTCACGCCGGCCGTTGAGCAGTCGCACCTGCAGGTCGCCGGCCACATCGGCAAGCGCCGCCATGCGGGCCGCACGGATGATCGCATCTTCAAAGTTCTCCCGGCGATCCAGTTCCTCGACCAATCGGTAGAGGTCGGCGTCGGACATGGGCGATTCGACCAGCGCCTGCGCCGTGCCGTGGGCCAGTTCGATCTGCGCCGTCAGCACGTGATGGATAAAGTCTTCCAGCAGCGTCACTTCGCGCGGCGTCGCACCAGACGGATCAAGGATGCTGTCCAGCAGCGCCCGCGTCTCATCCTGCCCCCGAACCATCTCAACGTTTGCGGCAATCACGCCGACCACGGCCAGGGTACCAAGGCGTCGCGGCAACTGCATCATGGCGAATAACTCCTCCGGACTGGGGCAGAACACAGACACTCCCGCTGTCCGGGAGCGACCCACACCTTTGGGCGCACCTGATGGACTCGCGGTTCCATTCTCGTTGCCCGTCAGGACTTCGGCTCCGCTCTCTCAGCCCGGACGGGATGGGAACCGCGGAATGTATCGAAGTCTCAGCCGACTGTCAACGGAAAGGCTCCAACTATACCGGCCCCCGCCCCCGAGGTCGTCGCCCCCCGGCCCCCGAGTTTCCCCCTCGGCCCGCTACCCGACCAGTCCTCGAACCTGCATGCCGCCGACCCAGACGCCCGCCGGAAGCGCCGAGCCAAGTTCAAAGACGATCTCCCGCTCATCTGTCCACTCCCAGAGCACAAGGTCCGCCCGCTTGCCCGCCTCAAGCGACCCCGCCTCCCCCTCCACGCCCAGCACGCACGCGGCATTCATCGTTGCGGCACACAGCGCCTCGGCCGGACTCAGCCCGCACTGCCGGCAGGCCAGCCCCATGGCCAGCGGCATTGAGGCAGAGGGCGCAGAGCCCGGGTTGTAGTTGCTCGCCACCGCAATCGCCGCCCCAGCATCAATCAGCGCCCGCCCCGGGGCGTAGCGCCCGTCCACATGCAGTCCGCTGACCGGGAGAAGCACGCCGATCGTTTCCGACTCCCCAAGCAATGCGACATCGGCCGCCGAGATCGCCTCGAGGTGATCCACGCTCACCGCCCCCATCTCCACCGCCAGCCGCGTCCCGCCCAGCGAGGTGAACTGATCCACATGTGCCCGCAGCCGGCAGCCCAGCCCCGTCGCCGCCTCGAAGAGCCGACGCATCTCCTCCACGCTCCACGCCCCGCGCTCGCAGTACACATCGCACGCGATCGGCCCGAACGCCTCCACCACCGCCGGAAGCATCTCCCCGATCACCGCATCGACGTACCCGGGCTGCTCCGGATCTTTGGCGTGCGCGCCCAGAAATGTCGGTTGCACCCCCGCCAGTCCGCTTGCCTTCGCCGCCGCTCCAATCGCCCGGAGCATCTTCACCTCCGCCTCGGTTGTGAAGCCGTAGCCGCTCTTGACCTCCGCCCACGTCGTCCCCCAGGAGAGCATCCGGCCGAGCCGCCCGGCCGTTGAACACGCCAACTCCCCCTCCGAGGCCTCCCGCACCGCGCGGACCGTGGAGAGAATCCCACCGCCGGCCTCAAGAATCGCAAGATACTCCGCCCCCGCCAGACGCATCTCCCACTCTTCAAGGCGGCTGCCCGCCCAGCAGGCGTGCGTGTGGCAGTCGATCAGCCCCGGAGTGACCACCCGCCCCCGCGCCTCCACCTCCGCAACACCGCGCAACGGCCGGTCGGACACCACCGCCGCAATCCGCCCGTCCCGTATCCCGATGCTCCCCCGCTCCACGATCCCCAGGTCGCGCATCGCCTCCCGGCCCCGGCGCGGCCCGCGCCGTCCCGCCAGTGTGACCAGTCGGGCGTTGTTGATCGCAAGATCAAACCGTTCCGGGTCGCCGCTCACGCCTCACCGCCCCAAGACCGCATCGGCATGGCTCCGGGCAACCTCCACAATCCGCTCCGCCGTCCGCACGGCTGCGAACCCCGCCGTCACATCCACCTTCGGTCGACCGCCGATCTGCACGACGCGCACAAAGTCCCGGATCTGCGAAACCAGCTGGTCCTCGCTGTCCACAACCAGCGGCTCGACGTAGACGATGTCGGTGTAATCCACCTGCGAAAGGTCGGCCCCGCTGGCCAGTTGCTCGCGCAATTCGGCAAGACGCGCCTCGTTGGCCGTCCGCCGGATCATCGTCCCGCTCTTGCGCGCGTAATCGATGCTGATGTAGGTGTCCTCGGCGATGATGCGCATTTTCCGCTCCGTCTTCAGCGCCAGCCGCGATGCCGTCACGTTCGCCACGCACCCGCTGGTCGGAAAGATCAGCCGCGCATTGCAGACGTCCTCGGCCTCTCCCAGCACCGCCACCGAGCACGCCTCAACCTCCGACGGCTCCTCGCCGGTCAGCATCAGCAGCACGTCGAGATCGTGGATCATCATGTCAAAGACGACGCCCACATCCACCGAGCGGAACGACATCGGGCTCACACGGTGCACCTCGATGAACCGAGGCACCAGCCCCTCCTGCTCCGCGATCGCGCGGACGGCCGGGTTGTAGCGCTCGATGTGCCCGACCTGGAGAATCCCCTCCGTGACCGAGGCGACCTCCGCAAACCGCTTCGCCTCTTCCACGCTGGGGGCCAGCGGCTTCTCCACCAGGCACGCAATCCGCCGCGCCAGCAGCGGAAGCGCCGCCGCCTTGTGCGCCACCGTCGGTGTTGCGATGCTCACCGCATCCACATCCATGTCCAGCAGACCGTCAACCGACGACAACGCCTGCGCACCGTACTGATGAGCCACCTCGCCGGCCCGCGCCAGGTCCGCATCCACCACCGCCACCAGCTCCGTCTCCGGAAGTTCGTGATACACCCGGGCATGATGCCGGCCCATGCGCCCCACACCCACAACCGCACACCGAAGCCGTCGGTTCGGCGCCTGCGACTGCTGCGATCGGTTGTGTGCCATCAGAAAGCCCCGGAGATGGAGGGGCAATCCTACCCGGCCCCGCCGCGACGCTCCCGCTCCATCCGTTCACGAAGACGCCGGTCTCTCCCCGCCAGACTCGCTTGGTACCTGATCGCCCACTGGTAATTCCTCGACAACTGGATCACAAAGACCGCAAAGGCGACTTGGCATCCGATCAGAGCCGCCGGAATAAAGAGAATCCCGATGCAGACCATCAGATTGGCCTGCAGAAACAACGCCGCAGAGAGAACCCCGAACGGCCCGAAGAAGGAGCACGCCCACATCAGGCCCCAGAATCGCGAGGCGAGACTGTCATCCGATGCATCCGCCGCCAGAGAACTCATCCGCACGCACAAGAGGCATTGCGCCGCAAACCACGCCAGAATCGAAAACACGTTCACCCACGCCACCGCCGGCCCCGACCACCCCGCCAACCGCGCCCCCTCCACCAGTACGCCGGAGCCCGCACCGGCCAGGATGCACAGCATCGCAGCGCCGATCGGCGTCTTCCATGCCGCTCCGCCGCGCAGCGCAAACCCGGCAGGCGCCAGCAATGTCGCCCCGAAGAAGACACCCGCCGCCCCGGCCGCCATCATCGGGCCCGTCATCAGGGCCTCGACGCCCCACAGCCGGCAGACCATCCATCCCATCAGCGCCGCCCAGCCCGACAGCACCAGCAGGCACCCCCGAGACACCCGCCGCAACTCCGCCGCCGGCAGCGTCTCAATCTTCGACCCGAGCCGCCGTGAGTTCGCCGACGACGAAGTGCCGAAGGCATGGCCGCACTCCGGGCAGACCCCCCGCTTCTTCAATCCGCGCAGGTTGTAGCCGCACTGGTTGCACAGCAGGTCTTCGTCAACAACTCCGGATGGCACGCCGGCGACCGGCTCGGGGGCAGGAACAAAGGGCATGCTCACAACGCCTTCTTGTAAACATCCATCGAGCGATCGTGCTTCGGCTTGTCACGCACCGCAGCGTTCAGCAGCACCGCCATTCGCAGAACATTCACCACATACCAGATGAAACCGACGAGGATCAGAGCGACAGAGGACACCACAGAGATTCCGAATCGCGAGGCGAAGGGGATCATAACGCCCAGGGAACTCAGGATGTATCCCACGATAAGGAGCCAGAGGACGATCTTGAAGCCGTTGGCCAACCCGTGATCCTGACACCACTCCGCCAGATCCCGCAGTACGAGACCCACGACGACCAACTCTGCCAGGAACATCACGTTCAGAAACTTATACACCGGCAGCGGAAACGTCGCACCCAGCATCTCCGCCGTCGTCTCAAAGAGTACCAGCAGCGGAACCGTCACCGTAACCGCCCGGGCAATCATCGGCAGCTCGTTCCACCGCCGCGGCAGCCCCCGACGCTCAGGCCGCGGCTGCGTCAGAATCCACACGCCCCACGCCACCATCGCGTACCCCGTCGCCTCAACCATCCAGCGGATCGCCCCCGGAACGCCGAAGACCACCTCCACGATCGGAAGCAGCGTGCCAAGCGCTGTGATCCACATCCCCATACGCATCGACTTCAGGTACGACACCGGCGCATCCATCATGTGCACCAGCACCTTCGGCCGGCTGATCACCTCCCCGCACTCCGGGCACTTCTGCCCCATCTTCAGCCCGCGCACGTTGTAGCCGCAGTGCAGGCAGGGCCGATCCTCCTGGATCGGGTTCTTGCCCTCAACTCGTTGCCGAAGCCACTCCTCGGTGATCCACTGAGACATCGCTGCTCTCCGGTCGTCGCGGGGGGGATGTTTCCCGACAGCCATAACCTAGCACATTCTCTGCTGCATTGGGTGTCCCGGTGTAAAACTTTCAGGACAAGCGCCCGCCCCCTCCGCGCCTACCATCGACGACCCCCCATGCACGAACTCACCCCGGAACAGATCGTCGCCGAACTGGACCGGCACATCATCGGCCAGAACGACGCCAAACGCGCCGTCGCCGTCGCCGTCCGAAACCGCTGGCGAAGGCAGCAGCTCGACCCCGAACTGGCCCGCGAAGTCGCCCCGCGAAACATCATCATGGTCGGCCCCACCGGCGTCGGCAAGACCGAGATCGCCCGCCGCCTCTCCCGCCTCGTCCGCGCCCCCTTCATCAAGGTCGAAGCCACCAAGTACACCGAGGTCGGCTACCACGGCCGCGACGTCGAATCCATGGTCCGCGACCTCCTCGACCTCGCCGTCAACATGCTCCGGGCCGAACAGGCCGAGTCCGTCGCCGCCCGCGCCGATGAACTCGTCGAAAACCGCATCCTCGACATCCTCATGGGCGACTCCGCCCCGCGCAAACCCGCCGGCTACGTCCCCGCCGAGGCCTCCGAGCTGGGCGGCTCCGAAACCTCCGCCGTGCGCGAGAAGATGCGGCAGAAACTCCGTGACGGCCTCTTCGAGGATCGCGAGATCGAAGTCTCCGTCCGCGAGAAGCAGAACATGCCCGTCATCGCCGGCATGGGCGCAGACCAGATGGACCCGGCCATGACCTCCCTCCTCGAGCAGATCATGCCCGCCCGCAGCAGAACCCGGCGTGTGAAGATCAGCGAAGCCCGCTCCCTGCTCCGCGAAGAGGAAACCGAAAAGCTCCTCGACAACGAGAAGATCATCGAGGAGGCCATCGCCCGCACCGAGCAGTCGGGCATCATCTTCCTCGACGAAATCGACAAGATCGCCTCCTCCTCCGAGCACCACGGCTCCGCCGACATCTCCCGCCAGGGCGTCCAGCGCGATCTCCTCCCCATCGTCGAGGGCTCCGCCGTCACCACCCGCCACGGCCTCGTCCACACCGACCACATCCTCTTCGTCGCCGCCGGCGCCTTCCACTCCTCCTCCGTCTCCGACCTCATGCCCGAACTCCAGGGCCGCTTCCCGATCCGAGTCGAACTCACCTCGCTGACCCGTGACGACTTCGTCCGCATCCTCCGCGACCCTGAACACTCCCTGCTCAAACAGCAGCAGGCCCTTCTCGCCACCGAAGGTCTCGACATCCACTTCGACGACGACGCCGTTGACGCCCTGGCCGACACCGCCGCCCGCGCCAACTCCATGATGGAAAACATCGGCGCCCGCCGACTCATGACCATCGTCGAACGCCTCTTCGAAGAGATCTCCTTCAACGCCCCCGCCCTCGCCGCCGACCCGCAGAAGAAGTCCGTCCGCGTCACCGCCGAGATGGTCCGCACCCGCCTCGAACCGCTTCTCAAGGATGAAGACCTCGGCCGCTTCGTCCTCTGATCCTCCTCAGGACCCACTTCCATGTCCGACCCCATCATGCGCGTCGCCCTCATCAGCGACGTCTTCTTCGACAACAACCCCGCCGAACGCCTCGCCGACCGCCTCCACGAGGCAAAGAGGCAGGAGGCCCACCTCGCCGTCCTCCCCGAGCTCCCCCTCAACCCCTGGTCGCCCGCCACCAAAACCCCGCGCGACGACGACGCCGAAGCGCCCGGCGGCCCACGCGCTGCCCTCCTCGCCGACGCCGCACGCTCCGTCGGCATCGGCCTCCTCGGCGGCGTCATCATCCGCGACGAGCACGGCCGACGCTTCAACACCGCCCTGACCTTCGATGCGGCCGGCAACCTGCGCGGCTCCTTCCGCAAGTGCCACGTGCCCGAAGAACCCGGATTCTGGGAGACCAGCCACTACCAGTACGGCATGGAGCCCCCGGAACTCGTCGAGGGATTCCCGCTGCGCTTCGGCGTGCAGATCTGCTCCGACGTCAACCGCCCCCAGGGCAGCCACATCCTCGCCGCCCTCGGCGCCCACGCCGTGATCGCCCCGCGCGCCTCCGAACTCAAAACCTACCCGCGCTGGAACGTCGTCTTCCGCGCCAACGCGCTGACCTGCGGCGTCTATTACCTCTCCGTCAACCGCCCCGCGCCGGAGTTCGGCGTTCTCATGGGCGGTCCCTCTGTTGCCGTCAATCCCGACGGCGAGGTCATCGCCGAAACAACCGACCCCGTCTGCGTTGTCTCCCTCGACCGCCGCGTCGTTGAGAAGGCGAAAGTCGATTACCCCGGTTACCTGCCCATCCATGCCGAGGTCTACGCCCGCGCCTGGCGACGCATCGCCGACGCACGATAACGCCGCCTACCCAGGTCTGCCGAAGCGCACCCCGCCCGTGACCGGAAGCGGCGGAACCTCAACTGTGGCCCCCGACACAATCTGTTCATACACCGTCGCAAGGTCGCCGGCCATCCGCGAACAGGCGAAGTACGAGAACGCCTCGGATCGCACGTTCTCCCGCAATGTCCACATCGAGTGCCCGCCCTGCACCCCCTCCGCAAGTCGCCGCGCCAGCCCCGTCGCATCGCCCGGCTTGACCAGCAGCCCCGAGTGGCTGCTCTCGATGATCTCACTCACCGCATAACTCGCCTCGCCGACGATCACCAGCCCCGCCGCCGCCGCCCAGTGCAGACTCAACAGCCCCGGCATCGCCCGAGGCGGCGCATGCGCAGCCGGCACACTCCGACTTCTGATCCGCTCCCACAGCCGACCCGAAGCGACGCCCGCCTCCTCCTTCGTGTCATCGCCGAGAATGACCGCCGCATCGCAGCCCGGCAGGATGCTCCAGGGCGCCTCCATCCGCTCGTCAACAATCAGCGACTCCTCGGCCCCAACGCCGGCAAGCATCGCCCGCCCGATCCGCCGCCGCCTCGCCCCCGTGGCGACGACGCCCGCAACATCGACCCCCATCGCCCGCACCATCGCCAGCACGCTCCCGAATCGGCCCGCATCCACACGCGACGCCGGCTCCCCCACCAACGCGACCAGCGAGGTCGCCGGCCCCACCTCCAGCGACTCACGCACCGCCTCCCGCTTCACCTCCCGCAGACGCGCAAAGTTCAGCCCCGGCCGCAGCACATGAGTGGATGCAATCGGCACCCCCGCCGTCGCCCACGCCCTTCGGATCGTGTTGCTGGCGGCAAGGAGCGTTGCCCCGGAGGTCTCGACGACCATCCGCACCCAGTGCGCCTCCGATGCAGAGGCCGGCGCCGCCAACACCGTTGCGCACCGCTTCGACGCCGGAGCCGCCACCGTCGCCAGCGTCAGCATCGACGCCGACCAGCAATGAATCAGGTCAAAAGGCCCCGCCTCGCGCAGGTATCGCCGAAGCGCCGTCCCCGCCGAGGCCCGGCCCGCCGGCCGATGCAGCCGATCGAAGGTCTCAAGCCCCAGACGCTGCGCCAGCCGCTCCGCCTCACCCGGCCCAATGATCGCCGCCGATGACGACACCCGCGAACTCATCCGCGAGAGCGCATCGGCGACAAGCGCCGTGCCGCACGGCCCGAGCTCCTCGCCAAGCGGTTCAATCAGATGCAGAACGCGCAATCACGAACTCCCGGCGCCCGTCACGGTCCCACCTCGCCATCCAGCGGGTTCGGTTCGTGCTCGTAGAAGATCTGCGCCAGGCGCAGGCCGGCCAGCGTCGCCAGCTCCTCCTGGATCAATTCGCCGTCCCGCGCTCGATAGTGCGATTCTGTCCGCTCCGACATCGCCGCGCGCAACTGGTACGACGGCGCATCCATCGGCCACAACTTCGCTCCGGTACGGCTGTCCACGACGCGCACGTTCATGGTGCAATACGGCCGCGGCAGCCCGCGATCGAAGAGGACAAACTGCGTCGGCTCTGCGTAGATGACGATCTCCGCATCGACCTGCCTCCCGACCTCGTCGATCGGCATCGGCGTGCCGTAGTCCTCCGCCGTAGCCACCCGGTACGCCGCATTGGAATCCACCGCTGCCGCCACCAGCTTCTCATTCAGCAGCGTCTGCGTCGCCGTGTCCCCCAGCATCGAACGAAGCCGCAATCGCGGCATCACGTTCCGCCGGTCATCGACGAAGACCACCACCTTGGAGTCTTTCGGCAGTTTGTACAGCGCACTGACCGTCGGCGGGCCCTCCACGATGTAGGCCGCCGGCCCGACGATGTTGCACCCCCCGGCCGCAAGCGCCGCCAGGGCCATCACCATGTACAGGGCCGCCCGGATCGCTCGATCAGAAATCACCTCGCGCCTCCCGTCTCTCTTCGTCGATGATGTCGCCGCGGGTGCGCACATGATCCTGGAACAGCCGCACCACCTTCATTGCAAACTCGCCCTGCAGGCGATACTCGATCAGACTCTCGCTGGCCTGCTCCCGGCCCACCGCCTGCTCATAGGGAAACATCGCGCCGACCCGCTTCGAGTACGCGTCCGTGCTCGGATCGACACCGTCGGCCTCGATCACCCGCACCGTGCCGACAATCCGCCCGTCCCACAGGTAGCTGTTCCCCGGAGGCGTCAGCCGGTACGTATCCACCTCGATCAGCACCAGACGGGTGACGCGCAGCGCTGCGGCAATCTCCTCCGGCGGGAGCGTCGTCCAGTACACGTTGTTGGCCTGGTAGGCCAGCACGATCTGCGGATGCAGCGATTCGCACCCCTCGCATCCGCTGCCAATGCCTCCGGCGATCATCTCGGTCAGCACCGGGACCGCCGCCGGGTGCTCATACTGAATGTCAAAGCCCGCATCGACCAGCACCGCCACACGCTCCCCCTCAAGCCCGCGGTACTCCGCAGCGATGTCCACCTCCTCCGTGCGGTAGAACGAATCGGCCATGCCCCCTGCCAGCTGGCATCCGCCCGACAGCGCCACGGCACACACGCACAGCACCGCGCACCACAGCCGACTCCCAAGATCGACGCTCCATCCGCTTTGTTTCTTCACGGCTTTACGCTCCCGTCGTCATCATCCAGTACTTGTACAGCCACGACGCCAGCGCGGCCCCGCCGATCCCCCAGATCAGCCACGGACGCCACAACTTCCCCAGAAACATCAGCAGCGGCGAACCCGTCAACGCCACATATCCACCCGCCCACACGCTCATCGCCGCAAAAACCGCAATCAGAAAGCCCATCGGCTGCGACTTCACCGACGCCAGGAAGTGCCCGTGCGCTGCGAAACTCACCGCCGTCGTCATCCCGCACGTCGGACACGGAATCCCCGCCTCCGTCACCCACAGGCACGGCGCAAAACCCAGCTGCTCATGCGTGCCGTACCCGTCTGCACGCGGCTCCAGCATCCACCCCACCCCCAGAAGTCCCGCGCATGCCAGCGCCCACAACCCCGCAAACACTCGATGCCACAGCCCCACCGACGCCCGGGAGCGCGGAACCTGTCCGTCCAGCATCAGACCCGTAGACCTCGACAACGCCGCCTCCTGACAACAGCCCCTCCCCCACCGATCCCAAGTATACCGGCCCCGTCTCACCCCTCATCCTCATCCGCCCCCACCCCCGTTTCCGCCGCCAGTTCCGCCGTATCCCCGATCAGTTCGCACCGCCGACAGGGCTTCTCCAGACGCCACTGTCCTGCCAGAATCCCGTCAATCGCCTTCCCGATGTGCCGCCGGATCGTCTCCAGTTTCAGATCGGCGAAATCCACCGCCCCCCGGCTGCACGAGGAGACCAGCCAGTATTGCGCCGTCCCGGCCGGTTCCTCCTCCTCAAGATACTGCTGCAGGGCGAGGTAGTAGATTCCCATCTGCAGATCGTCCTTCGGGGGCTCCAGGTACTTCTTCCGATCCGCCCCTGTCTTGTAGTCGATCACGTGGTATCGCCCGTCGAAATCCACCCTGTCGATCCGGGCCGCCATCTGGTGCGCCACTCCCTTGTGCTCATAGTCGAAGGTGATCGCCAGCTCGACCTCGACCGGGTTCAACTCCGGCGAGTGCATCTCCGCGTGATACCGTCGCAGCGCCAACTCAATCCGTTCGACCATCTGCCGCGCAAAGGGTTCCTCCGGCCGCCGCAACTCCTCATATGCCCGCCGGCCGATCGCCAGCAGCGCCTCCAGGTCGGGCGGCGGCCCCTCCAGCACCCCCGCCTCGACATCGCGCAGACGCTTGTAGAAGAACTCGAGACTGCGATGCACGATCGATCCGAAGTTCACGCCCTCCACGAACCGCTCGGGAACGCCCACGACCCGCCGAAGCCAGTAGCACCTCGGACAGTCAAGGTACATCCGGATGTCGCTGAAGCTCAGCCGCAGCGGCGCGCCGGGCCGAAGCGTCGTCGGCGTGATCGCAAGCGCTGCCCCCGCCGCGCGCTCCAGCCGCTCCTCCGCCAGCGCGCGCACCGCCGGCGAGAGCGGAAACGCCTCCAGCCGCGCCCGCGCCTCGGCCTCAGTCGCCGCCGACAGCGCCGTCATCGCCGCCCCCAGCGCTGCCACGCGCTCCTGCAACTCCGCATAACCCTTCGAGTCCGCCCCCGTCTGCGTCATCACGTGCAGCGCCTCCGCCAGATCATGCCGCACCGCCGTCATCTCCCGTGCCGCGCCGGCTCCCAGCCCCGCGCCGGCGCCCGAAAACACCACCGCCTCCGTCCGTGACAGCGCTACGTCATCAACCGTCAACTCGCCGGCGATCGTCGGAACCGCAGGCCCCGCCCCCATCACCTCCTCCCAGAAGATCGATGGATTGCGCCGCCGGCCCGACGACTGCGTCGACGCCGACATCAGCACCAGGCGACGCTGCGCCCGCGTCATCGCGACGAAGAACAGCCGCCGCTCCTCGTTCATCCGCGTCGTCTCCCCGCCCACGGCGAGATCAGCAGGCATCTCGCCCTCATCCTCGCGCTGCCGCGTCATCGGGAAGTCATCGCCACCCTTCGAGACCGGCAGCAGCAGCACCGTATCAAACTCAAGCCCCTTGGATGCATGCGCCGTCAGCACCCGCACCGCATCCACCTTCGACAGCTCCACCCCATCATCCATCCGCGCCTCGGCGCTTCGCCCCTCCGCCCGGTCCCGCTCCTCAAGATCATCAAAATACCGCAGAAACTCCCCCACCCGCCCCGGAGGATCAAGGTTCGGCTGCCGCTCCCGCACAAACCGCAGCACCCGCGCCAGCGCCGTCAGCCGCGCTTCATGCTCGGCCGGCCCAAGCGCCTCAGCCCCGGCAAGCCCCGCCCGTGTTACCGTCTCCACCACCACACGATCGACCGGTTCAGTCGCCGCGATCTCCCGCAACTTTGCAAACACCCCCGCAAAGCGCACAAACGCTTCCTCCCGTCGCCCCTCCAGCGACTCCACGAACGACCGCACTGCCGGCGTCTCCTTTGCCTCCGGTTGCTCCGCTTCCTCCTGCGCTGAGGAGACCGCGTGCGTGCGCATCATCTGTGTTACCTGCAGAATCGGAACATTGAACGGCGGCCTCGTCAGCACGCGCACCGCGCTGCCGTTGTCGAAGGGATCGTGCAGCAGCCGCAGCCACGCCATCAGGTCCCGCACGCCGGGATCGCGAAACTCCTCCCGCGCCTCCGGAACATCCACCGGGATCCCCCCCGCCTCAAGCGCCGCCGCAATCTCCGCCAGCATCGCCCCCCGGCGCGTCAGCACCCCGAAATCCCCCCACTTCGCCCCATTGGCAACCGCCCGGCGGATCATCTCCGCCACCGACGGCCCCGCCCCCACCGTCCCCGGATAGAGCACCATCGCAATCGGCTCGCCGCCGCGCTGCGCCTCGGTTCCAACGATCGTCGTCTTGTCCGGCGCAAAGCGATCGTCGCAATGGTTGATGATCTCCGCCGCGCTGCGCAGCACCACCTCGCTGCACCGATAGTTCCGCGTCAGCGTCACCTGCGTCACCGGGGCCCAGTGCTCCGCAAACTGCGCAAAACTTCGCTGGTTCGACCCCCGGAAGGCGTAAATCGCCTGATCATCATCGCCGACGACGCACAGATCATGGTCCCGCCGCGCCACCTGCTTCAACAACTCCAGCTGCACCAGGTTCGTATCCTGGAACTCGTCCACCAGGATGTGCCGGTATTCCTCCCGAACCATTGCCCGCACCGCCGCGTTCTCCCGCAGCACCCGCAGCGGAATCAGCAGCAGATCGCCGAACGTCACCCACCCCCGCGCCCGACACCGCGACTCAAACTCCCGGTACATCCCCGCAAGCGCTGAAAACCGCCGGCACCGCTCCGCCTCCGCACGCTCGGCATCGCTCTCCCCGACCTCGCCCAGACGCGCCCGCCACGCCTCCGCATACCCCACCGCCTCATCCCCGAAAAGCCCGCGATCATGCGCCTGCGAGACAAACCGCGCCGCCGGCTCCACGATCGCCGCCGGGTTATACGGAAACTCCGCCACCCCCGCGCCGCTCTCGGTCGCAATCGCCCGAAGCAGCGACTTCTGCTGCCCCTCGTCGATGATGCGCGGCTCGGCCCACAGCCCCGCTACATCCGCCAGCCGCCGGATCAGCCGAAGCCCGAAACTGTGAAACGTCGAGGCCGTCACCCGCTCGGCCAGCGTCGAACTGCCCAGCGACTCGGCCAGGCGGCGCTGCAATTCACCTGCCGCTTTGTTCGTAAACGTCAGCGCCAGCACCGACTCGGGCCGAACCCCCCGCTCGCCGATCAGGTGCGCCGCACGCTGAATCAGCACGCGCGTCTTACCCGTCCCAGGCCCGGCCAGCACGATCAGCGGCCCGCCCTCGTGCTCAACTGCCGCACGCTGCTCCGGATTCAGCATCTCTGACGCAAACACCGTGCTCCCGTCTCCGGCCCCTTCCGTCGGCGCAAACACAACGCGCCCGGAGCCGGGCGCGTCATGATAACTTCATTGCGTTCAATCGTCCCGAACGCCTTACGGCATCGGGCGGGGCGTCAGCCGCGACGGGCGGTCGAACATCAGCACGCGGCCCCAGTCTTCCCAGAACAGCCGGGCGTCGCTGTTCCAGCGGATGTTCATCTTCGCCTCGGCGTCCACACCGCGATCGGTCATCGTCAGCAGGCCGGGCGTGAGATGCCCGAAAATGGCATCGTCGGAGGTATCGATCATCTCCTCGTCATAGACCACCTGGGCCATTTCCTCGTCGGTCTTCTCTTCGCTCTCGCAGCCGACGAATCCCGCTGCGCAGCATCCCAGAATCGCCAGTTTCAGATATGTCTTCATGTGAATCCTTGCTTCTCGGTCGAGAAATCGCGGATCACTCCGCGCAGGGTTGGTCTCCGACGGCCTCTCACGGTTCCCCCGGCTCCCGCCATGTTGTAGCCGAAATCACCCCGGCGGTCAACACGCACAATTCTTCACCCCATCGGGCGAACATTTCGCTGGCTTCTGCGAAAACCTGTTGTATCGTTGTCACCGATACAGACAGCGGCCTGTCGGGATCGGCTGGAAGCGGTCGTGTACACAATGCTCGAACCGATACCAGCCCCGAAGGGAACAGCACGTGTCGAGGCTGAGGTCAGGCCTCCACTGAGAGGAAGACCGGTGCATTCGAACGCTGTGCCCACCTGGATTCGGGGTTCGAGCATTTGCGACCGTTCGCCCGCCGCATGATCCATACATGGCTCATTTGCAGGGGCTGCCCTCCGGGGCGGCCCCTGGCTGTTTTTCACCCCGCCCGACCCCCGCCCCCTTCCTCTATAATCCCGCCAACTCCACCAGCACCGGATCAGCCATGAACACCGGCCCCGCCTCCAACGCCCACTTCCTCGACCGACTCGTCGCCTCCATCCTCACCGACGAACGCACCCGGCACTTCGAAGCCACCCACCTCCCCGACCGCGCCGCCATCCTCCGCGTCCTCAACGAAATGCGATCGCTCCTCTTCCCGGGATTCTTCGGCCGCCGCGACCTCTCCCGCGACTCCCTCTCCGAACACGTCAACGCGCTTGCCATGGCCCTCCACGCCGACCTCCGCGAACAGGTCCGCGCTGTCCTCCGCTACCACGAAACCATGGAGGGCGCCGGCCCCCGCACCGATTCACAGCGCGACGAGGAAGCCCTCCGCATCACCGACGCATTCTTCGATCGCCTCCCCGACGTCCGCCGCCTCCTCAGTCTCGACGTGCAGGCCGCCTACGACGGCGACCCCGCCGCCACGCACACCGATGAGATCATCTTCTGCTATCCCGGCCTCTACGCGATCATGGTCCATCGCCTTGCCCACGAACTCTACAACCTCGACGTTCCCCTCCTGCCCCGCATGATGAGCGAGTACGCCCACTCCGTGACCGGCATCGACGTCCACTGCGGCGCACGCATCGGCGAATCCTTCTTCATCGACCACGGGACCGGCGTCGTCATCGGCGAGACCACCGTCATCGGCAAGGGCTGCAAGATCTACCAGGGCGTCACCCTCGGCGCACGCTCCTTTGCCAAGGACGATCGCGGCCGCGTCGTCCGCGGCGCCAAGCGCCACCCGACCCTCGGCAACCGCGTGACCGTCTACGCCTCCGCGACCATCCTCGGCGGCGACACCGTCATCGGCGACGACTGCGTCATCGCCGGCGGCGTCTTCCTCACCCGCTCGGTTCCGGCCGGCCATGTCGTCCGCGCCGGCTCGCCCGAACTGATGCTGCGGACCAACCCCGAGGCCACCGATTACGAGATGTGGGGCTCGGGAAT